>JAEYOL010000233.1 GCA_023411775.1 Bacteroidota bacterium
ACAATCCGCGTTCCCCTCTCTTCGATCAACGGGTTCCAGGGTCATGGACCGCAGAACACGGATTATCATGATGGTCATGATTTATTAAGATTTGTGTCTGCTATGCAAAAAAAACATAACAACAGCGTCCCCCTAATTGTTTAATTTGGTTGAATGTTGTTGAATGTAGTTGAATGTTGTTGAAAGTAGTTGAATGTTGTATTACAATATTAAACCATCTTCAACCATCTTCAACAACATTCAACCTATCAAAGTATCCGGCCTCCTGCCTCTACATCTTAATAAACTCCACCCTCCGGTTATTTGCTTTTCCTTCTGCAGTCGTATTCTTATCAGCCGGCTGGGTTTCACCCTTGCCATCGGTTTGCATTCTTGAAGCGTCTACATTGTATTGATCAGCCAACGCGTTTTTTACGGCAGCCGCACGCTTTTGGGAAAGCTGGAGGTTGTCGGCATCGCTGCCGTCGGAGTCGGTGTGTCCCACAATCTTAACCTTTATAGTTGGGTTATCGTTGAGCACGGCAGCAATGTCCGTTAATATTCCGGCGGATTCCGGTTTTATCTTGTCGCTATTCACATCAAACAGGATACCGCTGGTTACAAACTTACCTTCTGTGATCAGTTTGTTGCGGGTGTCCGGCGCGCCTGCCGCCAGCCGGATATTACTGATCAGGTAACGATCTTCTTCGTTGTGCATACCGCTCCAGACATCAAACAAAAGTGTACTATATGTCTTACCGGCAGCGAATGCGCGGGGCAGGTCAAAGACCTTTTCCTCATCAAAGTAAACGCGAATACGCTGCTTTTGCCGCCAGATAGAAACCTTTACTTTTGGCTTGCCCAGGTTGGAAGCAAATCGCATGGTTTTTACATCGTTGCGGATTACGCGGGCGCCATCCTCATAAGTATCGATATAACCCATACCACCCTTCAACCTTGCATCAGACGGATGGATACCGATCTTTACACCCGATCTTTTGTCATGAGGAATAAAGCTGTGTTCAAATACACGTTTGTCGTTGCTGCCGGTTAGTATCAGCAAATCGAGCGCATTAGAATAATAACTGAATTTATCATTGCATACCAGGTCAAACTGCAGCGTGAAATTTTCCGGCAGGTCCCTGATATGTTCCGGGATATACCGACCTTTTTTCTTAATCATCAGCCAGTGTCCATCCATACCCGCGGCCTTCACCACTTCACCACTCGCATTCGTATTCCATTTGACCGGAAAATCACCAATAGCATCCTGCGAAAAATCTTCTGCTACCAGGATCTTTTCTCCCGGTACAAAATCAAACTTGGAATACGTGGCAAGATCCGGTTCTTTTGTCAGTGATGGTTTATCCGTGCTTTCTGGGTTGCCGGTGGTTGAGGTTGAGCCCTTGTCTGTTCCATCACCAGGCTCGGCAGGGGAATCCTGTTCTTTTTTCTTTTTCTTCTGACCGGCTTCATCGATCGGTTTGGTTGCGGCATCCGATACTTTTTCCGATACCTTTTCGGCAACCTTGTTTTCGGTTTTTTGTTTAGTCCGATCAGCAATTCGTTTCAGGATCTGAGCATCGGATTGCATCGCGAAAAAAATTAGAGAAAGAAATAACAGTCTTTTCATGATCCGTATTTTTTGATTTGTAAGTTACATGGCTGAGTAGGTACGGACCAATACTACTAACAGGGTATGGGTTTATAGCAAAAATCACGCCCTAGTGAGCAGACGGTAGTCTTCAGTCGGGAGTCGGCCTTAAGTGAAGGCGGGATGCTGGATGCTGGATGCTGGATACTGGATGCTGGATACTGGATACTGGATACTAGATTTTGCATAGTGGATAAACTCGTGAAAGTTCAGGGTTCTACGCCCACTCTATTTAGGAGAGGGGGTTGGTGGTGAGGCTTTCCTCTCTTTGTGGTAGCGGGTTGGAGTTGAGACTTTTATAGTGAACAATTCCTTCCAGCACACCACGTGAAAGTGGATATTTTGTGAAATAAATGAACTTGTTTTTTTTCAGCTGTTCCAGTTCGGGACTATAGTTGGCCACCACAATACCTTTGATCTTGCCAGTCAGCATATCCTTATCATTGCCGCTGTTGCCGGCAGTGATAAAATCTTCCAGCGGCACTTTCCATTTGTAGCTCAGGTAGCGCACCGCATTCCCTTTACTGGCCCGAAAGGGCAGGAAGTCAAGATATTTATTTTCTGTAAGCAGGATCTTGGCCCTCAGTTTATGATCATCAAGATACTTATAGAGATTGGCCATATCATCTTCGTTGAATTTGTCATCAACGTAGTAACTCAGTTTGAATTTTCGTTGCGCATTGGCTTCCTGCAGGCGAATACCTGGAAACTTCGATAGCGTTTTTTCAAGCTCATTGCGTTTCCATTGGTAATCGATATGACTTTCCCAGCCATTGTCAGGGATGAAATTTCGGGTATAATAAATCTCGGAACCGGCTGAGCAGATCAGGATATCGGGAGCCGGCAGATCATAAGTTTCAAAAGCTTCAGCTGTCAGTTTCATATTACGGCCGCTGGCTATTCCAAATACCACTTCATCCTGCCGCTCACTGATCCATTGTTTCAATTCACTCAGTCCATCCGTTTTACTACCATCTACCAGGGTACCGTCGAGATCGGTAATGATATATTGCCGGGCTTTTACCAGTTTTCTTCCATAAGCCGTCTTTTTTGCCATACGAAGATCAGCTTCATTGCGGTTGAAAAGATTTGCTACGATCTCCATGTACTTATTGCAATGCGCCGTCCAGGAATATTGCTGGCTCGTGGCCACAATCCCATTTGCGGAATATTTTTCCCAAAGTGCCTGATCGGAAATTATCTTTTTCAAAGCGTCGGCAATAGCTTTTGGATCCTCCACGTCGACCAGCATGCCATTGTCGCATTGTTCGATGATTTCCTTGGGACCACCTGTAGGTGATGCCACCACTGGTAGTCCGCAGGCAGCCGCTTCAACCAGGGTAAGTCCAAAATTTTCGCCAGGTGTTGCATTTACAAATACTCCTTTTTTGCGGGCTGCAA
>JAEYOL010000252.1 GCA_023411775.1 Bacteroidota bacterium
GATCGAATCACTCGGGGTGGTAGGTCTGATCATGATCGTGCTGGAGGCCGGGCTGGACCTTAAATTGGGCAGGGACAAAGTAAAGCTAATTCGCGACTCTTTTTTTTCGGCGTTGTTCATTTTTGTCATTTCCACGGTGTTGCTAAGTATTATTCTCAACTACTGGTTGCAGGAGCCATTCAACAAGTGTATCGTTTATGCTATACCGTTATCTATCATGAGCAGTTCCATTGTGATCCCCAGTATCCACCCGCTGACTGCTCAGAAAAAGGAGTTCCTGGTTTATGAAGCTTCATTTTCAGATATCATCGGGATCATTGTGTTCAACTATTTCATCGCAGGTGATGTGCTGAAGTGGAAATCCATCGGGATGTTCGGTATTAATATTGGGTTGTCATTAGTCCTTTCTCTTTTACTTTCATTCCTGCTATTGATCATCCTGGCAAAGACCCGTCTTAATATTAAATTTTTCCTGATATTTTCACTGTTGATCCTGATCTATGCGGGCGGTAAAATTTTCCACCTTCCATCTTTGCTGATCATCCTCGCCTTTGGTTTACTGATCAACAACTGGGAAAAATTGAAATGGAAGCGACTTCTAAATTAATTCCCCCATGAACAGGGTGAAGCCTTGCGGCATTTGTTGCATTCCGTCACTGCCGAAACTTCCTTCCTGATACGTACGTTTTTCTTCCTGCTATTTGGATTCTCCATTTCCCTGAACTTCCTGTCCCAATCTGAAGTGGTAATGGTGGGCAGCCTGATCGTACTGGCTTTGTTTGTCATTCGTATTTTATACCTGCGGTTTTTTGTAAAAACCAACCTGTTCCCGGAATCGTTTTTCATTCCTCGTGGCCTTATCACCATTGTCTTATTTTATAAGATCCCCGAACACCTGAAGCTGAATTCCTTCGACGATGGCATCCTGTTTTATATTATTCTTACCACCAGCATTATCATGACGCTGGGAATGATTTTCTATAAGAAAAAACCCGACCAGGTGGTGGAGGAGGGGCAGTTTTCGGAGCGTTCGGATCTTTTGTAGTGAGTGGTGAGTAGTCAATAGTCAGTAGTCAGGAGTCGGGAGCCCGCGAAGCGTCTGACACCCAGCCAGGCGCGGGTGCAGTTGTGAGACTGGGATTCCCAATTTCAAAGCATTATTGTTCGGGGAACTCTGGAGTACTATAAACCACGGCGGGCACGGTGAGCACAGCGAAAGCCGTTTTCGTGATAAAATCTGCTACGTAGAACAGGACCTGATGCGAATACTTCCCTGTGTCCGCAGTGTGCGCTGTGGTATCCTGACACATCGATACATTTCAACTACGGCCAGCAAAAGTAAGAGTCTCCAGGAAAAATAAAGCAAAGCCCCTGTAAATGTAAAAGTCATAGATGCCGCGCGGGCCAAAGGTTCTGACAACTATCCAAGATTTTATTCCGGACAGCAATGATTCCAAAGTCCTAATTCCAAATTCCCCACTCACCACTCCCCATATTGATTTCTTTCAGTAAATTGGTATCATAAACCAATCCATGCAGCATTTCAGGTTCTACAACAAACAGGACATTCTTTCCTTAACCCGTCTTCGGCGTTTTGAAACTAAACTGGGGGAGCGGTTGCACTATGTAAACCATCCTGCGGAACTCGAAGCGTTTCTTGCCAACAGCCCTGCTAAATTTGTTCTATTTGGAATTCCGGAAGATATTGGCATCCGTGCTAACAGTGGCATCGCCGGCAGTGAATCAGCATGGTTATCATTTCTTCAGTCATTTCTGAACATTCAAAGCAATGATTTTTGCAGTGGCGACGATATTATCCTGGCCGGGCATTTTGATTTTGGCGATATACTTCACCTGGTGGAACATACCGCCAGGACCGACGATGAAAAACTCGAAGCCTATCGTCATGCTGTAGGCACGATTGATGAGGAAGTGGAAAAGCTGGCGAAGATCATTACCTCTTCTCAAAAGATCCCAATCGCCATTGGAGGGGGACACAACAATGCCTATCCACTGATCAAGGGCAGCGCTAAGGGCTGGCATAAAGCCGGCAAACTGCAGCTGGCGCAGATCAATTGCATTAACCTCGATGCACATTCCGACTACAGGCCACTTGAAGGCAGACATAGCGGCAATGCCTTTCGATACGCGGAGGAAGATGGCTATTTACAGAAGTATTGTATCGTGGGATTGCATGAGAATTACCTGCCACAAAATATCTGGATCGATATTGTCAACAACCCCTTCATTGATTGCATCACGTACGAGGATATTTTCCTGCACGGAAAAAGAAGTTTTATGCAGGCTGTTATGCATGCGACAGGTTTTACAGAAGATACACTTACCGGTATCGATGTTGATCTCGATGCGATCCAAAATGCCCTGAGCAGTGCATCCAGCCCTTCGGGAATATCGCCACTTCATGCCCGCCAGTTTGTTTCCATGGCGGCCGCCGATGCAAAACCTGCTTACCTGCATATTTGTGAAGGTGCGGCCCGGCTTGCCGATGGCAGGACTGATACCTCAACAGGAAAACTGGTCAGCTACCTGGTCAGCGATTTTGTAAAAGCTATGACGGTAATGGATTGACCTGTCCTGTTTTAGTCGCGGAGTACACGATGTACACACCAGGGCACGGTTGAATCACGGGAGACACAATGTAACCCCTCCGCATTTTCACCCTTTATTGCTTCACCACTTTTTTAGTAATTACCTTACCGTCCTGTTCTATGCGTACATAATACACTCCGCCGGCATTGGCAGAAAGATCAAAATCTACTTTGTTTCCCTTCACTTTTATTTGCCTGATAACCCTGCCTTCTGAATCCAGTACCTGGATCCTTGCATTATCCAGTGCCTTGCTGAAAGTCACAGAAAACCTGCCTGTCGTAGGATTAGGATACAGCGCATCCACCTGTTGGAACTCTGTCGTTTCTGTCTGGTTTGCCAAAGTGTCGGCTGCAACGGTTGTATTTTGGCCCGCGGGCCTCTGCGGGTAAGGATCGCTACCGTTGTTGCAAAAATAAGTC
Organism: Bacteroidota bacterium; assembly: GCA_023411775.1. Classification (GTDB taxonomy): domain Bacteria; phylum Bacteroidota; class Bacteroidia; order Chitinophagales; family Chitinophagaceae; genus Terrimonas_B. The sequence continues at coordinate 3,030 of JAEYOL010000252.1, forward strand.
CGTTTGGTCCGGTTTCCGGCTGCATCGTAAATATTGACGATGCCGCAACTGCCAACGGGTATTTGCTGGGCAAATACTGATATAGAAATCATCGAAAGCGCCATTATAAATAGTATCTTTTTTTGCATAGCCTGATTTTTTAAAATGTAAATTCACCTGTTTTCATATCAATGACTGAAGCCTCCGGTTGCCTTTTTGTGATATAGGGTATAGACGTGACTGAGTATAGCCGTTCAGCAGATGAATAGGCGTTAGCAGCCCCGGTTATTCCTCCCAAAAAGGCTCCGGCAGCTATGCCCCGATTTCTCCTGTTGGCCTTATCAATATAGTCGGAGATGATAAATTCGCTGCCATATTGTTCTATCGGCACCAGCCTGTTTTCATGATATTTGTAGAGTTCTCCTTTTCTGCAAAGGCCCCAGGGAATGATCTCCTTTTTTGTGCTGTCCGGGTTGAAAGAAAATATTCTTGCTGTACCGATGCTTTCGGGCTCAACATCATATATTTTCAGGGAAGGATCGTTTGACAAAAATTCCTGGAAATTCAAATACACCCCTTCCCTGTATCGCCCCGTTTTTTGAATAGGGTGCAGCTTTATTTTTCTCATATCGCTTAATACCGAATCAAGCGCAATTCCTCCTGGCAATGCAGACAGGCCGTTTTCCGCTTTATTCAGTGATTGAACGATTAATTTGTGCAGCGCAGCCGCTATGTTCTCCCCGTGAAAGGCAGTCACATCCATTCCGCTATACACCTGTACCGTATCCATATTGGTAATAAAGCTGTACAGGCTGTCATCCTGTGAAATATAAGCATCGGCATGAAGCCTGGCAAAAGCCCGTTCAGCCGAAAAAAAAGTCGCCTCATTGATCCGCAGATTTTTTACTACCAGCAGCAATTTCACTCCTTTGCTTTTATAATCATTTTTATACTGCTTTGTAATATAGTCCTGCAAAAAGGCGGTCAGGTTGGTTGCAGGTACGGCTTTCATTTTCTGATTATTGAGTCCCTTTTGCAAAAATCCCAATTGGGTGCTGTCCGGCACAGCCTGCTCTATCCGTATATCTGCTACAGCAATTGATTTTTTAGGAAGCCAGGCCTTATAATACCTGGGCATTTTTACTTTCCTGGTCTTTTCTTCCCTCCAGTTCCTGGGCACTTCCTGGCCGGCAACAATGCTGCTAAGAAAAAGTGTAAAAATAAAGATCAATAAAGTTGATTTAATCATTGCTTAACATCTTCATTGTATATTAAAAACTGTAATGTCTGTTTAATTTTATCACTGTAATTATTTATTGGATTTCTAAGTAATTTAACCTCCATGCCATAAAATTGTAAAGTAAGTATTCTGTACTCATATTTTCCAATATTCGCTTCCTGGATCCACGTTGCTTGATTAGTGCCTCACAAAACTTTAATTAGCAAAATAGTAGACATAAGTCTTTTTGCCTAGCAGTCCAAAAAACTTTGATTTCTCGGTAAACTTGTTTAATACTTCTTTTTCTCCTATTTTATGTAAAATAGTGTCGCAACCAAGATCATTTTCGATTTTATTTTTTTTAATACATAAAAACCTTTCTTCGTTGGGATCATTTTTTACACTATAAACACGGATCAAATTAGTTAGAGGAAGATTCTTATTTGGCATTAACTCGAATTTGAAAACACAAAAGTCTCCATCCTTTATTAGGCTTAAATTGTGAATTGTTCCTTTTTTATTATAGTAATCAAACATGGAATTCCGGTTTTCACAATTGTCTTTGGTTTTATAAACTATTTGTATTACCTGAGTCTTTTCAGAATAATTATTCGCATAATAAACTCTCGTGCAACTTGTCAATATTATTAGACAAAGGAGAGACATTGCATAAACCTGTTTACTTTTCATAAAAAGTCTTTTTAAATCTTATTTACCCCAAATTGGGTCACTATAATCAATTTTCTTCAACCAATCTTTGATACTGAAGTTTGCCAAAAGGACACCACCGCCTAAAACTCCTCCCATGGTCGCTATTCGTGAAAGTCCAGATGCAGAACTCATAATAGTCTTATCTGCAATATTACTGATCGTAAAACCTCCATAGGCTGTCAAATAAGTTCTTGCTATTCGTAGCCCTAACCCAGGCACAGAAGATATACCTGAAGAAATTGCTGTTTTCAAGCCAGGAAACTCTTGCCCAAGACTCGAAACCGTTAACCCACCAATCATGCCTTCAAACGTACCTAAAAAAGTATGTAAACCTAATCTCCATCCTTGTTCGGACGAGTTGACTAAACGATCTACTGCTCCATTAAGAGTGCCACTAATAATCTGACCAAACGAATTTTGTATAAAGTTGTCCGGAAGAAAACCTTCTGTGGGAAGAAAATCAAATTTCTCCTGAATATTATCTAATGGCAACTTTGAATGGGCGTAAGCCCCAATTGCCCCACTAGCGAAACCAATTAGACCACTTCGCCAAATAGCATCGATATTCTGTCCTTGTAATAATTTTGAAGTCATGTTCACGTTAGCTGTTATCAGGGCATTAGAAGCCATATGCCATCCAACTGAAGTCCCACCAGTAACTGCCCCGGTTGCACCTACCGCCCAAGACACCATGCCTCCAGCACCTGCTCCAGCAATTCCCCCGATTATTGCTGCTTTCCCCCATCCTTTTTTCCAATTCCAAAATTCTGCGGTTCCCGAATAAATTGAAGCCCCGGTGTATGCACCTGCAACAGCACCAATAATTATCGGGACAAACCAAGCTATATTTCCATCAGGATCGGTATAGCTTAACGGGTTATTATTAGCATACCCATAACGATTATATCCTTGTGTACCAAAAGGAGTAGGCACATAATTATCCGGGCTCAGCATCCTGCCTTGAATAGGATCATATATCCGCCCATTCATGTTAATTAATGCAAACTGTGGGAGGTGTTCGTGCCCGGTATAGCCTCTATATAACCATGTTGGTGTAGCCGGTATACTTGCATATTGCCAGTTGGCGGGATTACGCTTACGTCCCCAGGCATCGAAGTTTTGCTCGGTTGTTACAGTCCCTGCCGCATTGGTAATGGTCAGTATGCTACCAAGATGATCGGTGTAGACATAGTAAGGTGTGACGGTTCCGCTTTCTTTTACGAGTATGGCGCAAAGACCATTGCCTCCGCCTATGTAATGGATTTCCCGGGTTGCGCCTCCGGCTATTATTTGTTTCTCATAGCTGCCTGGCCCGTGTTTCTAAATTATCAAAGAACTTCTTTCAACCATGTTCGTCGTACACTAAACCATGCCGAAAGCCTGTTCACACCTGGTAGGATAAACTTCGATATACCGATTGTCACATTCGTTTCATCTTAAACACGATCACTCCATCCGAATCAGTTTTTTCATGACTAAACTTTGAAATATCTCCACTATTCAATACTATATCGCTTACAGACACCTTATCAGCAGAGAGTTTGAAGTCAGATAAGATGTCATTCAATTGATCGGTGAAATATGAGTTCTTTATTAAAGCAGCCACTTTCGAACCATCATGAATTTCAACCTTCCGATTATAAAGCTTGAGAAATTGCGTTTCTATCGCCTCGGAAAAATCAGGAACATGCCTAATTTGGAATCGTAAGGATCTTAATTTCTGCAAATCAAATTCTTTTGCTATAAACTTTAGTAAATACTTTAATTCTCTTAATTGCAGTGAGGATGTTATCTCCTGCCTGGGAAATATATTATTTTTCACAGTAATTCCGGTATCAATGATAACAGCAATAGTATCTGTTAAACGTTCAATCCCGAAATTTTTCTTTGAGTCAAAATCAAATTTTCCCGTAATGTATCCTGATTCGTTATTGGAAGAAATAATAATAGACAGCCTTGAAGTATCCCCGTGAATAACGAGGAAGTACTCCTTTTCGGAGTAATTCGGCGGTAAAAGCTCAACTGGGGAATTTATAATTCCAACAATAGTGTCGGTACTGTTCTTACCATTGCTTATAAGTATTTTAGGTTCATACTTAGCATTTTCTCTAGTTGGTCTTGTCTCGCAGCAATACGAAAAAAAAGCCAATATTATATATAAATATTTCATGATATCCGAATGTCAATAGATGTCATTCCCATTATGACAACTGCAGCAATACAGGTATATAGCTTTCCGGAAAAATACTTTTTCATTCTTTTATTCATTACTGGTTATTTTAGGAAATATAATAACAGAGGAATCCCTGATTCCGGTTCGTGGACACGAACCGGGGCAACCGGGGCCGTCAGCGCTTCACCACTTTCTTTGTAATGGTCTTTCCGTTTTGCTCAATGCGTACATAATAAACACCGGCGGCATTCGCCGACAGATCAAAGTCAACCTTACTGCCGTTTGCTTTCACCTGCCTGATCGCTTTGCCGCCCGCATCTAAAATATGGATCGTTGTATTATCCAATGCCTTACTGAATGTAACAGAAAATATTCCGGTAGTGGGGTTAGGATAGAGGGCATCCACATCCTGGAACTCTGTCGTTTCTGCCTGGTTTGCCAAACTGTCGGCTGCAACGGTTGTATTTTGTCCTGCCGGCCGCTGCGGGTAAGGATCACTGCCGTTATTGCAAAAATAAGTCCGTTTAGTCCGGTTACCGGCCGCATCATAAATATTGACGATGCCGCAACTGCCAACGGGTATTTGCTGGGCAAATGTCATCATTGCAATTATTAACAGGAACAAGGTTAAAAAGCTTCTTTTCATAAATAGTTATTTCGTTGCTAAAAACGTTTATTTTTTGATTTGTTCTTTATAAAAAAGTTGACACCGAAACTAAAAGTCACAGGTCACAGTTTTCGGTCAACTAAGTTTTCAAGCTCATCATAGTCCTTACGGAAAGATGCGTTGCGAAAGGGAACTAAAGCTGCAAAACTTATTTTGTTTCCGTTCTATCTTTTTGTATATCTAGTCCCGCACCAGCAGATATGCCATAATAACTTTTTCGGTGGTGATCATTGCCGCAGCCAAAAGGACCGCGGCTTTTGATCGTGACTTCAGCACTAGAGCCATACATCGCCGCTATAATTGGAACCACTTTTTTGTTAGATGTTTTTATCGATACCTGCATTAAACCGGGCTCCACAAAATTGTAACCTACACCGGTAAAAAGACCAAGCCCTTTTACAAGAATAAATCCTCCTTTGAAGCCGAGGCCGCCGTAGTCCAGGCCTACGCCGAGACCGAAATAGGCTTTGCGGCTTTTTCACTTAGCTTCCTTTTGACCGAAAAGACGGAGTGCGATAATTATCAAAAAAAATCCAAATAAATTTCATTTTACTAAGTATTATGTTCATAAAAAATGACAAATCCACTTCATTTACTAAAAAGTCACCGGATGGAAATGGTAAACATTGAAATATTTTGTGCAATTTTTCGCCTTTAAATCAAAACTTTTTGTCCTTGATCGTATTTCCGTCATTTTATTGAGTATTTTTTCTTAAAAGTATTTAATACCGAATCGAAATCATCCTTACATAAACGCCCAACCTGATAGAGCAATTTTTCATAATCATTATAAAGGGAATGGAACTGTTCTGGTCGTGACCTGAATGCATTAAGCGAATCATGTACTTCTTTTGCGTAAGTGTTGTATTTATCTAAGTTCTTATAAGAATTCCATTTCATTAACTCCCTTTTTCCCGCAATAACATATTTGTATAATTTATCTGAATATTTATTATTCAAATACCGGACATAATAATTTGAGGAGCCATTTATTTCCAAATTTAAAGTTTTCCCCGTGTAGCAGTTGCAGTTAGTATCAAAATATAAAGTATCAGATCCCGTAAAATAGGAAGGCTTGTCGAAAACCCGATATTCATAGAAGGCACTGTCTTTCTGTAAGATAATATACGCAGAGCCTTTAGAATATTTAAGCAACACGCCTTTTTTGCTGTTGCATAGCGGCAATTTAGCAATTTTCTTGGCTGTGCATCCTCCTAGTATAATCACAATCGTGAATGCGCTGAATAATCTTGTGAAAATTGAATTCATTTTCATCACTATCTTATTAAATACGGTGAAGCAAATATTCCTGCCTGTCGGATCGCTAACTGAGCGTATAACACCATAGGATGAATATTAATCGGTAAAGTGGGGACACCTACTCCCCAAAGTGCATGCGCCACATGGCTTTGACATCCAAACAACGACGTACCATAGTTCAGCTTTCCGATGCCCCACATCCCAATTTCGTTTTTGATGCGGCTTGTCATTGAAACAAGCCAATTACCATTGACGTTATTCAATTGCAGCTTAGAAAATTTATCCCCCAACTCTCCATAATATTTTCCACGAACAATGTGTGTCGCCCAATACCTCGCATAGTCCAAGCTGTTTTTTATGTCACTGGGCCCATCATATTTATATGATCCCGAAGGCGCCGGATCATGAGCTACTGAAATATCAATTTCCTTTTCTGAATACTCACCTTTCATTCTTGCATGTGGTACACCACCTTTCTCTGCCCTGTATTCAGCGGTAATCCCGTTTACGCCTGCTACCATATCCTGCAAATTTGCCAATGCTCCAAACGTATACCCAAAGTTTGTCAAGAATGAATTACCCTTTTTACCCAAATAATTAAACTCGCCAGATTGAAAGCCATACGATCCAAAACCAAAACCAGCTGAGACAGGCATTTGGCCTCCGGTTAACATGTTCATACCAACCGAATTAAAAAATGAACTTGATAGAATTCCAGCAGTGTTGGCAAAAGGCATTCCTGAAGCAGCTACGGTACCACCAATATATCCCGCTCCAGCACCGATTACTGCACCTCCTAACATAAAGCCCCATGTCCTTCCAGAATTCCAATCCCATTTTACAGGATTCAATTGTCCATTATTAGCTATCAACCCACCGCTATAAGCTCCAATTGCGGCTCCAATGACTATTGCCAAGGTTACAGGATCATTTCCGTCGGGATCAATATAACTTAAAGGGTTATTCATTGCATAAGAATACTTGTTGTACCTTTGCGTGTACCATGGCGATGTATTCAAATTATCCGGACTCAACATCCTCCCCTGGATAGGATCATAGATCCGCCCATTCATGTTAATCAATGCAAACTGTAATAAATGCTCATGCCCGGTAAAGCCTCGATATAGCCAGGGGGGTGTAGCCGGTACACTTTCATATTGCCAGTTGGCGGGATTTCGCTTACGTCCCCAGGCATCAAAGTTTTGCTCGGTTGTTGCCGCCCCTGCCGCATTGGTAATAGTTAATATACTGCCGAGATGATCGGTGTAAACATAATATGGCGTTACAACACCTGCCTCTTTAACAAGAATGGCACACAAACCATTGCCCCCGCTTATATAATGTATTTCCCTGGTAGCGCCACCTGCAATTATTTGTTTTTCATAACTGCCCAGGAAAAGCCTTGTTTCCTGCAGCACACTATTATTTTTCAACAATGTTTTCACTCGTTCATAATCAGGGCCGTAAGTAAACTCCAACCCGTATGGCGCTTCGGTAACCGTTGCTGTTTTTAGAAAAGGCATGTAAGTGATCTGTTGCTCAATGGTAGAAATATTGTTAGGAGGCGTTTGCGCACCGGCCAGATTGGTGATATAAGCTACCGCATGTATCTTATCCGTTTTATAGACATAGTTGCCGGCATCGGTTTTACTGATGATATTACCTTTGGAAGAACTGGCCGTACCGTCGTAAGTTATGACAAATTGCTCTGTGCCGTTTACTGTGGCTGTCTTTAACCTGTTCAGGTTGTCAAAGGTGAAATTCTCGGTGATGGTTTTAATGGCATCGCTACGGGTCAGCAGGTTTCCTTTGGCATAATCCCATGTAAAATTCAGATCCTGCACACCTGCAGTGTAATAGCGGGTAGGTGTGCCGTAATGATAGGTGTGCTGTGCCGTTTTCCCATTGCCAAGCGTAAAGTCGGTGTATTGGCCAAAACCATTGATATCCGAGGCAGTGAACAGGGTAACCGGCGAACCGGCATTACCACCGGTGACCGTCAGCAGTCCGCCAGTGACATCATACACCCTGTTTTCTTCAACGCCGGAAGGATAAACTATTTTGGTAAGGGCATTGTAATCATTGTAGGTAAAGCTGGTGGTAAAAGCTACTCCGTCAATAGTAACTTTTTCTGTCGCCGGCCGCCTGTATGTATCATAGGTATATTCTTTGATCACGCCGTTAAAGCCGGTGATCTTTACCGGGCTGTTATTATTGCAACTGCCGGCAACGTAATATTCAAAGGCGGTGACGCCCTCGGGGCCGGTACGGCTAAGGATACGACCAAGGCCATCATACACCAAATTATACGTGTTGCTTTTAGCATCGGTTTGTTGCGTTAACCGTCCCAATGCGTCGTATACGTAGGTTATCGTTCCCGCATTTATATCCGTCAGGCTGGTTTGCTTTCCATACGCATCATAAACAGAAGTAACGAGTACCGTATTGCCATGTTTCACTTCAACCTGGTTGCCGCGGCTGTCGTAGTCAAAATCCAGTTGCCCTCCATTGTCAGTGGCGGTAATTATTCTACCGGAGGCATCGGTGATACTGGCGCTGCTTTGTCCCGTGGCAGGAGTTTTAACCACCTGCATGAGGCCATCGCTCAGTTTTGTGTAGGTGTTACTGACTGTATTTATTGTATTTGTTGCCGATATCAGCCTGCCATATACATCGTAAGTGTTGGTGGTGGTAAGTGGTGTTTCTGATGAATAATAGTCGTTGGTTTGGACGGCTACCTGTCCTTTTGCATTATATGTTGTTAGCCGTGTCAGCCACTGGTTGTTGAAACCAGCCGTTTCCGTTTTTGTTTCCCTGCCTAATTTATCAAACCATGTTTTGATATCGGGTTTACCGCCCGGATAATCGGTAAATGCATAATATACATTGTTGCCCGATACATCCCAGGCAAGCGAATTATTTACAGAAAAACCCTGCGGAAATGTTGTTTTCTTCAGCCTGCCGAAGATATCATATTCAAACGTGGTGGTTAGGCAATCACCTGTCGTGTGACTCAAGGGCTGGCCCCATTGAGGATCATAGCTGTAGGTTTCTGTTTGTGAAAGGCTACCGCCGCTATGTGTTTTGATCAATACAAAACGACCCTTTGTATCATATTCTTTGGTTACAGTATAATCTGTCAGCCCGGTGCTTCCTGTTACTTCCGTTAGCGGGTTTCCAAAGTCATTATAAGTAAGCGTGGAGGTAACTGCCTGAGGCAACCCACTAAAGTTAGTTTTGGTTGCTATATTCCCGTTAGTTGTATAGGTAAATGAGGTGGTAACGCTTATCGCAGGCTTACCCGTTCTTGTAGTCGATACTGTAACGTTGCCAGGCCTGGCTGCAACAGGACCGTTAACTGTAAGATAGGTAGTAGTAGTGGTGGTGGTTTCCGTGGCTGTAACGATGCCGCCTGAAAGAATACCGGCCTTGGTCACATTGATTGTAATATTCCCATCGCTGTCATAAGTATTTACCGACTCCGACGCCCTGCCGGTGAGATGATCGATGTTCAGCGTTTTGTCAATCTTTTGAAGGTACCGTATATCTCCATTGCCCGTAGAAAGATCGGTAAAAGAATAAGCAGCCTGTGTTTCGGATAAAAGCTCGCCGGTTGCCGTTAATCGGGTTGTTTGCTTCACGTTGTAAGGTACGGCAAACTGGCTATTGATCTCGTTTTCCGTAACGGATGTAATGCCTGTAACAGCATTTTTTGCAGATACCTTTTTAAATCCGAGAAAACCTTTTGCCGCCCGATGAATAACTGCATCTTCATACTCAAAAGTTGTAATATTACTTCCTCCTATGCCATCCGGCACAGCCATGGATGATACCGCGTACAATGGAAGTTGTATATAATTATAAGGGTTCTCGTTGGCGGGGTCGTCCAGGGACACAGTACGATCATAAAAATAAGGATAGCTGGATTTATCAGTCAGCAATTTGTATTCAAAGGCAGATGTTGTATTATGCCCATCGGTAACCTTTTTCAACAAGCGCTCCTGGCTAAACGGCCGGAAGGATACAAAGTCAATTTTTGAATTAATATTTTCCCGACGCAGAATATCACTTCGACCATCGCCATTAAAATCTCCGACAGTTATATCACCATATAATAAAGACTTAGGCCAATTATAGACTTCGTTATAGAAACCTGCACCTTTACCCCTACTAAAATAAAGTGAAAAATTGGACACAGATGAGCCCGATAATGCAAATCCGTGCATGATATCGCTTCGACCATCGCCATTAAAGTCGGAGACAACAAGCTTATCATCTAATATAGGGTCGCCAGTAAAAGTAATTGCCTGGTTGAAGGTAAAAGCAGATGCCGTAAAAGCAGTTCCGGTACCATGCAATATTTTCCAGGTGTCACTACTATTTTTAACCAAAAAATCAGTTTTACGATCGCCATTAAAATCGCCAGGGAAAATTTTGCTATCCTTTGTTATTTCAGATGAAGTATAAATAACTGAAGCAGTAAAATAATCGGGTGAGCCGAAAACCCGGTTTATGCTCAACACGTAGCTATTCTGATCCTTCGTTACCAGAATCTCCATTTTACCGTCACCGTCGAAATCAAAAACATTTATTAAATCGGCATCAGCTATTGTAACTGCGTAATAACCAAGATAAGTGTCTGGCCCAAAACCAAAATTTCCAATTTCCTGGTTAATCTCCCCTGTAGCCGGGCTTGAAATAAAGGCCTTATAATCGAAATAATAGGTAACCGAAGGAGGCGACCCGACCGTGCGGGATTTTGCAAGAATAGTAATAAAATCCTGGTTGCCGTCTCCATCAAAATCACCAGGAATAAAAAAATTGCCTTTATCATGTATATATTTGAAGGCCTCACCCCAAACGGTCGGAAATAAAAAATTGTCTTTGGTAATAGTGGTGGTACCCGTAGACGTATTATACGAGCCCGTATAGTTTATCGTCGTTTTATTTAATATCCTTCTGTTAGGATAAACAGTCACATCAACCGGTGTATTCACAATGGCTATATCATCCCTTCCATCTTTATTATAATCCGATGTCAAAAAATTGCTTGATTTATTCCCCCCTAGATACGCAGAATAGCCCAACGCCAGCGTTTCGCCATACAAGTAATATGGATCTCCGTTATTAAAGTCATAGTGAACTGAAAAAGCCGTATGGTATTTAATGCCATTGTTGAAATAAAAGTCTGCAGATAACAGGTCCGTTTTACCATCACCATCAAAATCGCCCGAAACAAAATCCTTACTTCCAGTAAAACTATTACCAGTCTCAGAAACCGTCACTATATCCTGCGGCTGGTCACCATATAAAAAGATAGTTGAGTTCAACAAAACGCCGTCGCCTGACGATTCAACTACTTCCTTCAACAAAGAATTGACGTTATCAAACCCATAGTTTAACTGGTAGTTTTTGACTATTGTATTATCGTCGACTGTAACGGTTATTTTATCTAACAAATGTTGGGATGATAAAGACCCGCCGGCATCATAACCGGCATTTTTGTCGGTACGGAGCTTATATTCAAAGCTGACAGCGTTATAGGGTGTTAAACCGGTATTGACATTGCCGGTGTACTTAATTGTTTTAATCCGGCTGTCGCGAAGGTTGTTATCATAAACAAAGTCAATATAATTTCCGTTAATGTCCTGCACCCTGTTCAATCGCCAAAGCATTACACTTGACCCGTTTTCGGTCATCACCCGGGAATCCGCTGTATTACCAAACTCCATGATACTTCCATCTTTGGCGGTGACTTTAAACCAGTCCGGGTTATTGTCTGATCCAGTTGTATAAGAGATTATTTTGGCAAATGATTCGGCTTCGGTTGCATAGACAGTCCCGTTAGCCCCATTTGAACCCGTGATGACGTTGAGGCGCATACCATCCAGCAGGAATGCGTCAGAACTAGTATAAGTAAGGGGAGCTACAATACCGTCATGATAAATGTTTTTACCGGTACGGCTTATCACTGATAAACCTGAAATATTCCATCCCCATCCGGCTATACCAGATGAACCCTGCGAATTATAAGTAATGCTGACAGAAGGTTGCATTCCATTTGTTCCGGGTGGAGCATACACAGGAATCGAATAGCCAACACCCCCCGAAGAAGTAGTGCCGGGGGAACCAGCTACCGTTCCTACAGGCCTGGTGAGATCGATCGTCTTCGTGAAATCGGAACTGGTGAATAATGGCGTATACGTTACAGGTGGTGACAATACAGACACTATGACCAATGTTGGATCTGTTAAACAGGTACCATCACTACTTACACCTTTTACCTGGTATGTATAAGTGCCGGCTGCAAGGCTGGTAGGCGTAGGAAATTGTGATCCGTTATATACTAAATTTCCGCCAGCATCATACCATTTGAAATAGGGAGCAGCACCGCTTGCTGTTAACGTGGTGGACGACCCCTGTGTTACAGATAAATTCCCTGCCACAGAGGGACCAGTCGCTGTGATCACGTCAAACCATAGCTGGTAGTAAAAAGGCATAGAACAACCAGAGGGATGATAAGCTTTTGCATAATATTTATCTGCTTCGCCAGGATTGAAGCCAGTGATCTCAAAATACCCGGTGCTGTTGTTTTGTATCATTTGATAGTCCTGAACCGTTCCATAAACAGGATCGTAATATTCAAATAACTCATACAATTGAAAAGTAACGCCAGTCAGGTTGCTGCTAAGTTGCACTTTAGCCACTTCATTCCTGCACTTTTTAGCATAATCCTGGATAACCGAAGGAGTACTGCTGACATAAAAGGTATATGGCGTTCTATATGACTCACAACCGGTATTGTAGTTATAGAAACTAACCCATACACTTGTCCCGTTGTTAGCAAATACGCTATAATCCGCCGTTAACAGCCCCATGAAGAAATATAATTAGTTTGTAAGGGGATTTGTCTTGGCTCATTATTAGCGTACCAGCGAAACTCGCCTTCCACAGGCGACCCGCTTGTATAATATTCCGCACGGAGAGTAGCAGTCTGCGGGGAGCAGAGCAGTCCGTAAGGATATATCTTGTAAACATCAAAATTTTCATAACATTGGGCCCGGGCGGAAAAAGACGAGAGAAGCAAACCTGTAAATGCTATGGCTATGGCATAGATATGTGTTAGAAAAAAAGAACGATACTTTCTCATAATGGCAGGTTAGTTTGTATTAATTCAGTTTCTTCAGTAACAAATCAGTAATTTCAATACCCCTTTTTCTTTCGGGCTGGTCTTGGACCAACGGCCGGATGTCCGTAAACCCGCCTTCAGTAACAACCGCATCTACTGCTGCATTGATCTTCCTTTCATATTCCTGCATAACGGCTATCCTGTCCCGGTTTCTTTTCGCTTGCGCCAGTTGGTTTTTTTGTATGATCTCCGACCGCCTGGAAGAGTCCTGGCTCATTATCTGGGCCCGGCCACCGCCACCATTAAGGCTATCCTGCGCTAATTGATCTTTCGTTTGCTTGTCTAAAAGCTGCAAGGCCTGCTCCATGGATTTCTTATCAGCAACGTTTTCTTCAGCCAGCTTTTGCCTGGCAGCAGCAAATTCCTTGAACTCTTTCCTCAACCGGGAGTGATCGATATAGGCAACCTTAGTTACTTTATCGGAAGCTGTAAGCTGATGCTGGGCTAAGGCCTCCAAGGGCGGCACTAATATCATTCCTAAAAGTAAAGCCGCGCAAGTTCGAGTATAAAATTTTAAGGAGATATATTCTTTCCGTTTTTTGTTCATTACTATAGGGTTATTTTGAAGAATACATTAACAACAAACATACAAGCTGTATCACTTATTCAACAGCAGACAATTTGCTCGCCCTTGCCGTAGTAGAAATTGCCAAATTAAAATGCATTTGGACGGAGAGAAATTTCATAAGCAATAGAGTTGGATTGGATGAATAATTAGACGCAGCTGCATCGTATGGTAATCCAATATAAAGTCTATTTACCTAAAGAAAAATAAAAAATTATTAACTAAGTGTAAACTCTTAAAATCACATAAATGATCTCGATATTATTGCCTTATACCTAAACTAATTCATTTTTCGTAATGACTTTATTATTCCCGGTTCGTGAGAAACGAACCGAAACCACAAAACGAGGTCACGAACGGGATCAGGGCGAGACAGCAAAAAGATTCATGATGTAATGTTCTCCTTTAATCGCCGTGGCTTTCATGCAACCTCCTTATCCAGCATTTTAAAACGGAATCCCCAGGTTTATATAGCTCTGCAGTTTCCTGGTCTGGTCGCTATACATCACGCTCAGGTCGAGCGGACCTAACGCAAAATTATAAGTGAACGTAAGTCCATAACCGGAATAGAAATCTTCATGCGAATAAAAATCGCTACGGGTCACCAGGTTATTCAATAAAATATTTGCCGAGGCAGTAAGGTAGGCGCCCTGGAACAGGTATTGCCGCAGTCCGCCCTGCACCGTGCCCATAGCAGGTGTGTAAAGACTGCCTTCGGAAAGCCCGGCAAAAACAACCTGGTTCCTGAATAACTTTGTCATGCCACCCACTACAAATTCATTCATCACATGATTTTCATAATCGAAGTTGGCTCCCGCCTGAAGTTTTAAAAACCCGGTAAGTTTTGTCGATAGGGGAAGATATCCTTCCGCCTCCATCCAGCCACGCCAGTAAGCATTTGTGGAAACGGCCGGCGTATCGGCATGACCATTACTGATAAACCTTACTCTGGATTGTTGCGGACCGACCCGTCCAAATTCGGCATCAAACTTTATTCCTTTTCTTGCAAGGGCATTCCGGTCAAGCGAATTGTATTTCAGGTATCCGAACAACGTAGAAAAATTGCTCCGGCCTTCAAGATCAAGTCCTGCTGCTATCTGCGGTTTGTATTGCAGCCATTCAAACCTATGCCCGGCACCGAGGGTGAATGTTTTTGTTGGTGAATAATGAAATTTTTGTTGTGTGATTAACTGGTTACGTTTATAAACACCGCTTTCTTTGTACGCATCGTAAGTGGACAGATCGATACGATCGAATTGTATACCCAGGGTAAATCCATAATTTTTTAAGCGACCGATGTATTGCAGGTGCTCACCACGTATACGAAAACTTTCCCCAATATTAATACTTGCAAGAGTACGTGAATTTGTCCAGAGGAAATTACGTGTGGTAATATTGGCAATGATCCCGATCCCCGACGTACTGTTATAATGTAATCCTGCCTTTAAAAAACTGAGTGGATTTTCGACCAGGTCCAGGATGAGTTTTGTCTTCCCGTTGGGCAGGGGATGGAGGGAATAAACGATTCGGCTGTAATACCGCGCACCGAAAGCCTGGCGGATCATATGCGATAAGTCGGTTGCCGTATAGGCTTTGTTGTATTTAAAGTTCATCGTGTTCAGCAGGAACTGTTGGGTTGTATTCTTCAGGCCATTGATCTGGATGGAGTCGATGGTAACGGTGCGTACAGCAGGAAGACGTTGTTTTAATATTTGGGCTTTTCCATAAATCGCGTCGAGTGAATCTGCCATTTTTTTGAAGCGGGGATAAAGCTTTCTCCCTTCCTCTACACCCAGTTTCAACAATTTTTCCGAATCATTAAAACTACCCATGCTGAATTCTTCCATATCAAAGGGAATATAGATATCGCAAAGCGGAACTTCCGTTTTTTGATCTTCCGCTTCCCTGAAAAATGCGATCTGCAAAAGGAGCTGGATCACATTTTGCACTTTCTCCGGTGGCAGCAGCCCGGTAGCAACCGTGCTTCCGATCACGAGATCGGCGCCCATTTCTTTCACATCACGAACGGGAAAGTTGCGGCTGATACCACCATCCACCAGTACCTGTCCATTATAGTCGACGGCAGTAAAAACGGACGGGATCGCAACACTGGCACGTATAGCGGTACTGATCTCTCCTTCCTTCAATACAACGGCTTCACCATTACCCACCTCGGTTGCGATGGCACGAAAAGGAATGCTGAATTTTGAAAAATCTTTAATATCGAAAACAGGGAAAAATAACTCTGCGAGTTTTAGCCAGAGTTCCTGTGCTTCAAGAAAGCCTGTTGATATCTTGAATTTGTTATTTACCCATGGCAATTCCACCACATATTTCCCGTACTCGTCCTTTTCCTCCATAAAAAGACTACGCAAACCTGACTGGTCACTCAGCAACAGATCCCAGTCTATCGTGCGGGCAATTTTTTCAAGTGTATCGGCAGAATAGCCAACGCTGTACAACCCGCCAATAACAGCGCCCATACTTGTTCCGGTAATATAATCCACTTTCAGACCTGCCGAATCAATGGCCTTCAATATACCGATATGCGCCAGGCCCTTCGCGCCTCCGCCGCTGAGCGTTACACCCACAGTAGGGCGGCCTTGACGCTCCTGTGACCAGGAAACCAGGTTAAGCGAAATCATCAATAGGAGAAGGGATACTCGTTTCATCAGGCTGAAAAGATTATCCCGTGAAATTAACCAGTTTTCCTTTTTGATAAAATTGATAAAGTAATAATCTTTGTTAAGGATGGCTAGGACCCGGCAATGCGATATCAGCCTTTGCAAAAGCTTTTTTAAACCGCGCTAAAGTTTTCTGCGATTCGCTTTTTTTCTTTTGCCCCTGCCATGACTTATACAGGCCATATAAAGCCCAGCCATTCTCGTTATTGTTTTTCAGGTCGGCCAGCAATACCTGTTGGGCCGCTTCATGCTTACCTGCGTGTAAATAGGCATTACCCAGGTAGTGCTTTGGATTAAGCATCCAGTCACGCGGCTCGGTGTATACC
>JAEYOL010000047.1 GCA_023411775.1 Bacteroidota bacterium
TTATCCTTTCACCATTGCATAAACCGTCCCTACAGGACGGGTGACATTGTCATTTATTGCGGGCTACCCATAACACGTCCCTACGGGACGAAATGCACCATAATCTAAAAGTCTTTAATAAATCGGTAATTGGGATCATCATCTTAATTATTAGCCATTTTGAAGCGGATAGCAAAACCTGGCAAAAAACGAAAGAATTCCAGAACAAATAAGGATCAGCAGAAAATCCATTTTATTATTCCATCTGTAAGGACGATAAAGGTATTGCCACAGGAAAGAGTTCCAAACATTGATAAACCCGCGTTCCATCGGAACGCTTTATGGGTATACGATCAAAGAAAACCTACGTCCCATCGGGACGTTTTATGCTAGAAATTATAGGCGGATTATTTCGCAGAAGATTGTCAATGCATTTAGGAAATTATCCTTTCACCATTGCATAAACCGTCCCTATAGGACGGGTGACATTGTCGTTTATCGCGGGCTACCCATAACACGTCCCTACGGGATGAAATGCACCATAATCAAAAAGTCTTTAATAAATCGGTAATTGGGATCATTATCTTAATTATAAGCCATTTTGAAGCGGATAGCAAAACCTGGCAAAAAACGAAAGAATTCCCGAACAAATAAGGATCAGCAGAAAATCCATTTTATTATACCATCTGTAAGGACGATAAAGGTATTGCCACAGGAAAGAGTTCCAAACATTGATAAACCTGCGTTCCATCGGAACGCTTTATGGGTAGAAAAATACGATCAAAGAAAACCCAGGTCCCATCGGGACGTTTTGTGCTAGAAAATGACGGACGGATGTCCCTATGTGATGATGTATGCGCAGATCAGGAAGTTCATCATACAGAAAAGAATGATACCAGCGTTTACGTTAGACACTGGCCAGTAGTATCTGCCAGGCTTCTTTTATGTTGCCTTTTTCCAGCAGTTTCCTGGCGTACAGGTGCAGCTCTTTTTCCATATCGTCGGGATTGAGATTGTAGTACTGGATGATCTGCTTTAAGTGATCATCTTCAAAAGCAGGATCGATCACAGGTAATTCCTGGACATTGGCCAGCTTACCAAGGTCATTGCCTGAAAGTATTTTGCTGTTGCGGATGGCAGCAGGAAGTCCGTCTATGCCGATACCCAGGAGCGTGTTGGGCTTATCTACTTCAAAGAGATTAGTCTCATTCACCTGGCAATACCAGTTGTTGCCCAGCCTTGCTACATGGTTTATTTTACGCTGGTCAATTTTTCTGTTCTCATCGAGCAGGCCGTCGTTGATATGCATACGTAGCACTTCGCAGATAACTAGGTTACCAGCACCGCCTTCTGTACCCAGCGGCTTTATTTCATTAACACGGCACTCCAGGTTCACCTGGCTTTCTTTTACCATTGGTGGTCTCACCATGGTCGCAGGAATTTCAGTAAATCCGGCCTTAACGAATTCGTTTGTACCTTTTGGATATTCACAACTCGCCAGCGACACCTGCTGCACCATATCGAATGTTACGATATTGATCACCACCTCGGGGACTTCCATGACATTTTCAAGAGTATGCTTGATCGTGTTATTTCTAACTCGCCTTGATGGCGAAAATATAACGATAGGTGGGGTAGTGGAAAATAAATTGAAGAAACTGAAAGGACTAAGGTTAACGTTACCGTTTTTGTCGATCGTAGATGCAAAACAGATCGGCCGGGGCGCGATGAAATGTTGCAGGTAGTATTGTTTTTCTACCGGGTTGAGGTCATGCAGGTCCAGAATCATTGTTTTGCTTTATCAGGTTTAAGAAGCTTACGGTTTTAGCTTTTTCTGTTGCAGAAGGCTCCAGGTCGATTCTATACCGATGATTTTATTACTCAGTGTTCCTAGTTGTTCAATTTCCATCTCTACCAGGTCGCCGGGTTGCAGCCATTGTTCTTTATAGGCAGGGTCATTCAGTTTGCCGGTTCCATTCAGTTCGAGAAAACAGCCGGTGCCTACGGTCCCGCTTCCAATAATGTCACCGGGATAAAGATCCACGCCATAGGAGGCCCGTTCGATGATCTCAGCAAATGTCCAGTCCATATCACCTACATTACCCAGGCTTACCTGTACATCATTGACGCGACATTTCATTTCAAGGTTCCAGCTCTTACCTATATGATTTTCTTTTGCCGGAATTTCAAATTCATGAAGTTCATCCAGTGTAACCAGCCATGGGCCGATCGCTGTCGCGAAATCCTTGCCTTTGGCAGGTCCCAGGTTGAGCAACATCTCTTCCATCTGCAAGCGGCGGGCGCTCAGATCGTTCATGATCATCAGTCCACCAATATATTGGTCGGCATGTGTTGCGGGTATATCACGTCCGTGGCGGCAAATAACGATGGCAGCCTCGAGTTCAAAATCAAGTTTTTCCAGGTGATCGGGCATACAATTTACGTCACCTGGTCCCTGTATGCTATGATGATTGGTAAAATAGAATACCGGGAACTGGTCAAATTCGGGAATCATCTCCACACCACGGTTTCTGCGCGCTGAAGCCACATGTTGTCGAAACGCATAGCCATCGCGGCAGCTGGCAGGAAATGGAACGGGTGCCAATAATTGTACAGATTCGACAGGAACACCTTTATTGCTGCTTCTTGAACCTTCTTGTAATAATAAAGCGCCGGCCTGGGCAACGGGGAACGAATCGTCCCAATAGGTCAGGAACATATTCATGGTTCCCGGCAGATCGGGGTGCAAAACTTCCATGTCATAGATCATTCCATTGATCAATACAGCCAGCTGCTCATGCCCCTCTTTTACGTAGGATACCAGTTTCATGCTAATGAGTTTTCGTTAAAGCATGCAAATTTACTCCGAATATTCTGGGAATCGTGTGCTGAAATTAGCCAATATGATCCGGGTGCTATCGGGCCGGTAATTTGGACCGGATAATTATAGGGGTTGGGAATTTACCTGATATTTGAAGTTAATTTCATCGCCAAAAACAATTCGAAACAATCTTTACAGCTATGAAATCTCTCCAGGCTAATTCCCAACCCCCTATACTTAATCCCTAAAAACCCTCTTACACGCCGGCAACCCTTGTCTTATACTCTTCCAGTGCTTCCGCCAGTCTTTCCCTGGCAGTGGTGTCGCCAGGTACATTATGTGAAGGATGAATATAAAGTTTTACGCCACGCTCAGCGAGGATTTCCGCTACCGTTGTCACGGTCATCCAAACGGCGGTGATAAAACCGATGGTTGAGACAGGTCCTACTTTGTCGACATGATTTTTCAGCGGTACACATGCATCCTGGATCGGCACGCATGTGTCTACGACCAGGTCAGCGAGCTGGAAAATATTCTTGCCACTACTATGACGGGTGGGTTTGCCTTCTGCTTCTTTGGCCGAGCCGAAGACGATCACTTTCATGCCCTGTTTTTTTGCTTCCAGCGCCACATCGATGTTTACCGCGTTAATACCGGTATGCGAGAAAAGCCACATGCAATCTCTTTTGTCGAACTTATAGCCCTTCATGATCTCGGTACCATAGCCTTCTACTCTTTCGAGAAATACAAAATTGTGCACGCTCATGCCGCCTACGATATTAGTAAAGAACGTAAGTGGCAATTCCACAATGGGATGAAAACCTACAAAGCCGCCGATGCGGGGATACATTTCTTCGATTGGGAGCGTGGCATGGCCGCAACCGAAAGTATGCACCCAGCGTCCCGCTTCAATCGTATCGGCCATGATCTCAGCCGCCTTTTGTATGTTTTCCAACTGGGTTTTCTCGATATTGTCCATAATACCCCTTGCATTCTGTAACCATGTTTTTGCCAGCATAACTTTTATTGATTTATTATAAGAGTGAAAAATATTTATTACAAATTAATACGGCCTGCGATCTTGCGACGGATGATCAGCAAAACTATGATCATACAACCAATACAGGCCGCAATCATGATGGGCAGGTAACTAATATTGTATTTCTCCGCTATCACACCGAAAGAATAATTGATCAGGGTATTGCCCGTAAGCGCGATCACCAGCGCGATGCTAAACGCCGTACCAGAAAGCTGGGCGTACAGTTGCCCTACATATCCTAATATGATTGGGAATCCACCCGCCAGTCCCATACCCATCAGGATAAGGGCTGCGAAGGAAATGTTATACGATGAAGTGGAATATAAAACCAAACTGCCGGCAGCTACAAGTATTAATGAAATGAGTAATACCGTATAAGGAGAGATCTTTTTTAGCAAAGAACCAAGTAGTATGCGGGCTACGGTAAGTCCCACAACCGAAAACGACAATGCGTAGAGGGCTTTGTCATTATCAATACCCAGGCCTTCCTGAAGGTAGGAGGTGGTCCAGTTGTTGACCAGGCTCTCCACACCACTTTGGAAAAAAAGAAAAAAACCTGTGAGCAGCAGGGCGGATTCTTTCACCAGCTTCAATCCCTCTTTCAAAGGGAATCCCTGCGCCTGCTTTGGCTTAGGGAAGGTGGTCAGTAAAAAATAGACGACCGGTAACAGCATAAAGAATCCAACAGAAGCGAGAATGGTATTATAAGTATAGTGTTTAGACAGTAAGCCCAGAAGTAAAGGCATACCCAGGGCGCCGATGCCAAAGAATACACCAAGAAAACTCAGCGCCGCACCTTTATCTTTTTCACTGATATCGGCCACCAGCGCACTGGTGCCCCCGTTGATGGCGCCACCGCCAAACCCAATCAGAAAAATGCATATATATAAAATCGAAAGCGATTTAGTAAAAGCAAGTCCTTCCAGCGATATCGCGGAGATCAGCACACTGATGATGAGTAAAAGCTGGTATCCATAACGATCAACCACTGGACCAAAAACGAGCGAGCCCAGGAGGATTCCGATGGGTAATACCGCAACCAATATACCCGCATTGAGTCCATCCGCTTCAAAATCCGTTTTTAACGAAGGCATGATAGAGCCCAGCGTGATGAGTGTCATGCCAAATAAGAATAGCGCCATACAGGCTGCCGCAAAAACTTTGTTTCTATTGTACATATTGAGCAGTTAATCGAGTAAAGCGAGATACCCGGCACCATACAGCCCAGCCTCCCCGCCCAACGCGGCAGCTTCCAGTTTTACCTGTTTGATGCTGATCGGTTGCGCCCATTTTTTTGACTCTTCATAAATAGCGTCAAGGAATTTAAGGGCTGGTCCAAACACACCGCCACCGAAAATTATCTTTTCAGGATTGAACAGGCTGACGAGGTTGGCTACTGCCATGCCCCAGAATTCGATCGCGTTGTTCACAACCGCTATCGCCAGGGGATCATTTTGTTCATATGCTTCAAAGATATCCTTTGCTGACAGTGTGGTGCCGATACCAGCTAACCTATTACCAGGAAATTTGTTTTCTTCCAGTAACTCTTTTGCCACTTTCGCAAGTCCTTCACCAGATGCATGGTATTCAAAACAGCCACAGGGTGCATACTTGTCCTCAAACGGTTTGTTAAGTGCCAGCCAGCCTATCGCGCCACCTATATCGTGTGCACCTCTTAGCACCTGTCCATTCACCAAAATGCCTGCACCAATCCCGGTTCCGACACCCAGGAAGATCGCATCGCTGCAACCGCGGGCATTGCCTTTCCAGGTTTCAGCCAGGATATAACAGGCCCTGTCGCTATCCAGTTTTATACAAATATTTTTATCGGTTACAGATTCTTTTAAAACATCCAGCAGGGGAAATTCATCCCAGCCCGGAATATTGGGCGCCCACACTTTCCCGGTCTTTGCATATGCGATACCTGGTACACATATGCCAATAGCATCAACAGTAATACCGTCTCTTTTCGCCTTTTGAAGCATCGCGTTGGTTTGTTGCACGATCAGCTCACCTACTTCAGCACCTTCTCTTTTATCAAGCAGAACGGTTTCTGTATTCAATATGTCACCGGCTTCATTGATGATGGCTGCAGCCAGTTTTGTTCCACCCAGGTCAAGAGCAATTACGGCCATAGAAAAAATTATGCGGTCAAGTTAAGGAGAAATGAAAATGGGGAGTAAAAAAATTACCGGCAAAAAGACGCATTCGTCAATGAATTGTACAAAGTTGCTTAACTTGACCGCTTTGAATTTTTTTAAAAAAATCCATCATGTACAGGTTATTGCTCGTCGTTTTTCTATTGTCTTTTACATCAATTGGAAAAAAGGATAATGTGGATCCCACCGCCTGGATCCGGATCAACCAACTGGGTTACCTGCCCAATGGTGTAAAGGTTGCCGTGTGGGGTTCAAAGGAAGATATTACAATCAAAAGCTGGCAGTTGGTTGATGCAAAAACAAAAAAGGTGGTGACCAGCGGTACGGCAGGTAAAGCTTTTGGTTCTTATGGACCATTTCGTCAAAGCTATCGCCTTAATTTTTCATCCTTCAAAAAACCCGGGCGTTATTTCCTCCAGGCAGGTAACGCTGTTTCACCCGAGTTTGAAATAGGTAATGATGTTTATAAAGGAACCGCGGATTTTTGTCTCCGTTATATGCGGCAGCAAAGAACCGGTTTTAATCCATACCTTAAAGATAGTTGCCATACAGATGATGGCTATGTATTGTATGGTGAAAAAGCAGGTATTCCGGACAGTACCCGTATTGATGTGGTAGGAGGGTGGCATGATGCGAGTGATTATCTCCAGTACACTACCACATCGGCCAACGCGACCTATCATCTCCTGATGTCCTACCGCGACTTTCCGCATGTTTTTACGGATGAGAAACTGGCAAATGGCCTGGATGGTACCAATGGTGTTGCCGATGTGCTGGACGAGGCACGCTGGGGACTGGACTGGCTTTTGAAAATGCATCCAAAAGATGACTGGATGTTTAACCAGATCGCCGATGACAGGGATCATGCAGGTATGCGTATTCCAAAAATGGACAGTTTTTATGGAAGAGGCTATGAGCGTCCGGTATATTTTGTCAGCGGTGAGCCTCAGCAAAGAGGCAAGTTCATGAACAATACAACGGGTACCAGTTCTACGGGTGGTAAGTTTACCAGCGCGTTTGCCCTGGGGTCGGTGTTGTTTAAAGATGACAAAAACTACAGCAGCCTGCTATCGCAAAGATCCAGGTCGGCATATGCTTTTGCCAATAAAAAGCCAGGCGTGACGCAAACGGCTTCCGTGAAGTCACCTTATATCTACGCTGAATCAAACTGGGTGGATGATATGCAACTGGCTGCAACCAGCCTGACTTTTCAGCAATCCAACCCGGTCCACCTCGATGAAGCTTTTGCATTTGCGAAGCAGGAGCCGCATACCCCATGGCTGGGCGCGGATACTGCTCACCACTACCAGTGGTATCCATTTATCAATATCGGGCACTATGAACTCGCAAAGCAATTAAAAGATAAAAGAAAAGATACCATCATCCGGTACTACCGCGAAGGCATTGAGAAAGTTTGGAATAAGGCCAGCCAGAACGCGTTCTACCGTGGAGTGCCATTTATCTGGTGCAGCAATAACCTGACTACTTCTTTCGCGATACAATGTTACTGGTACAGGGAACTTACGGGCGACAAGAGTTTCTCAGAACTGGAACAGGCCAATTTCGACTGGCTCTTTGGTTGTAATCCCTGGGGAACGAGTATGGTATATGGTCTTCCATCATGGGGTGATACACCGGAAGATCCGCATTCCGCCTTTACACATCTGAAAAATTATCCAATCGATGGCGGGCTGGTGGATGGCCCGGTATATGGAAACATTTACAGGAACCTGATAGGTATCACGCTGGCAAATCCCGATGAATATGCCCAGTTTCAAAGTGACCTGGTAGTCTATCATGATGACTACGGGGATTATAGTACCAATGAACCCACCATGGATGGCACGGCTTCACTGGTTTACCTGCTTGCCGCGAAGGAGGCGGAAGGCCGGCCAAAAAAGTAGCAGCCCCCGGGGCAGGGGGATATCGTATGTCGCATGGTGCCATCATACGTGGTGACACTTCCCAAAAGAAACTTGCATTGGTATTTACGGGTCACGAATTTGCGGATGGCGGCACCAGTATTCGACGTACATTAAAAAAGGAGAAGGTTAAAGCATCTTTCTTTCTGACGGGTGATTTTTATCGCAATCCTACTTTTAAAAAGATCACCAGGAAACTTAAGAAGGATAAACACTACCTCGGCGCTCATTCTGATAAGCACCTGCTGTATTGCGACTGGAGTAAGCGCGATAGCCTGTTGGTGACAAAAGAGGAGTTTGTAACTGACCTGCTAAACAACTACCGGGAAATGGAGAAATTTGGTGTCAGCCATTCCGATGCACCCTATTTTCTTCCGCCTTATGAGTGGTACAATGAGAAAATTGCAGAATGGACGAAGGAGCAGGGACTGCAACTGATCAATTTTACTCCGGGCACCAGGAGCACGGCCGACTACACGACGCCTGAGATGAAGAACTACAGGGCCAGCGATGATATTTACGAGTCAATTCTTTCCTGTGAGCAAGAATCCCCGGGGTTGAATGGATTTATCCTTTTGATACATATCGGAACAGATCCCGCGCGGACCGACAAGTTTTATAACAGGCTGCCACAGCTTCTAAAAACACTGAAGGAAAAAGGCTACGAATTCCAAACCGTTAATCAACTCTTAAAAAGAGACTAAAAGCTTTATTTCAGCCTGTTAGAGGTGCTTTTAATGTCTACCGGGAGCTGCTAAAATGGTATGCTCTTTTCCTATCTTTGCCACATGCATTTCGAAAAAATTAATAATAAGGGGCAGGCCCGTTTGTTTAAGAATGATTACCTGGAGATGCTCACCAAAACGCATCCGCTGGTGATCTGGGGAATGTATATCCCGGTTATTGTTTATCTGCTTTATTATAGCAACACCAAGCTTCAGTTTCCGCTGCTTCAGGTGCTGCTGATCTTTGTTGGCGGAATGTTTTTCTGGACTTTTTTTGAATACATCGCGCACCGGTTTATTTTTCACTGGGTGGGAGATAACCCGACTGCTCAAAAAATTTCCTATACCCTTCATGGCAATCACCATCACTATCCCCGTGACAAGCAGCGGCTGTTTATGCCACCGGTGCCCAGCATCATCATTGCGTCAGCGCTGTTTGGACTGATGTACCTGTTGATACGTCAATACACATTTATGTTTTTCCCTGGTTTTATTTTTGGATACCTGATGTATGGCACTATGCACTATGCCATACACGCCTGGAATCCTCCCTTTAAATGGATGAAGCCACTTTGGAGAAATCATCACCTGCATCATTATAAAGATGAGCATAATGGATTTGGCGTAAGCTCCACTATCTGGGATCATGTCTTTGGGACCATGTTTGATCTTAAGAAGGAGAAGGAGGACAAAGAAAAAGTAAGAGAACTTATGTTTGAAAAGAAGAATAAAGCATAACGCCACTCCCCCGATCCCTAATTACTAATCCCTACTCCGTCCAGAGCGTCACCATTTCTCCTCCTCATCAATTTCATCATTTTTATTTTGCGAGAAATGCTTCCGGGATTCCAGTTTGCGAAGTTGTCTTTCCATGACCAGTGTTGCCAGTAATTTACCAGCGTCGGTACCAGGATGATTTTGCAGTGTTGCCCTCACCCGCAACTCATCGATATCAAGCCGGTAGAGCAGGCTGATCAATTTATTAAAATCAGTTGTGATCAGTGAGTTGAGGTGGGCTGCGATTTGTTCCAGCAATTCATCCAATGAGAGAGACTGTTTTAGTTCCACCCCTAACAGGTTATTCAGTGAAACGATGATGTTGCTGTTTATTTGTGACATAATTTAAAATCTGTCGATCACACCCAGGCCAAATAAGGCGAAATCATATTTGACCGGGTCGTCTTTATCCAAAGTTCGGAGGTATTCCGTTAGCTCCACCGCTGCCTGCCAGTCCGTTTGTTTGCGATCGAGCAGGTGAAAATGCCTGGCCACCCTGGCTACATGAAGGTCGATGGGGCAGATAAGCTGTGAAGGTGTTATTTCTTTCCAGATACCGAAGTCCACGCCGCTTTTATCACAACGCACCATCCAGCGAAGAAACATATTCAGCCGTTTACAGGTAGAACCACGGGAGGGATCGGCAATATGTTTTCTTGTTCTGCGTGGCACATGTGGAAGTGAAAAAAAATATTGGTGAAACCCTTTCAGCATTTCTTCTATCGTACGGCCATGCTTAGTGAACGCCTGTTCGAGGCTGCTATGATGATGGTAGTGGTAGTGAAGGAACTCAATAAAATAAAGAAGGTCGGTGTCGTTGAAAGTTCTGTGCTTGAATCCTTCAAGCGTTTTTAACCTGTTTTCATCATCTGAAAGGCAAAACGCATGGGGCTGCATCTCCATGCGTTGCATCAGCTCTTTTGATTTTTGAATGATCGTGGTGCGGTTGCCCCAGGCAAATATTGCAGCGAAAAATCCAGCTATCTCGATATCCTGTTTTTTGGAAAACAAATGCGGGATACAAACAGGATCGCCCTTAATAAAAAAAGGTTGATTGTATTCATCAACCTTTTTATCCAGGAATTCTTTAAGGCTTTTTTTATCCATCCATAAAATTACGCAATTGTCAAACTACCCTATCGCCCCTGATAAGACGAAGAATGATAGCTATCACTGCAATTACGAGAAGGATATGTATCAACCCACCTGCGGAGAATACAAAATAACCCAAGAGCCACCCGATTATCAGGATTATAGCAATAAGGTAAAGCATAGTAAAAATTTTAGTATGATGAATTTATTTCCATACTATACTTTACAGATACAATGCCAAACCCGGGTATGCCTGAATTTGAGGTGGCAACCGGATTTTATGCTCTTTTGTGTGTAAAATTTTAGCCAATTGCCTTGTCTAGATCAGCGACGAGGTCATCGGCGTCTTCGATGCCTACGCTCAGCCTGATGAGTGAGTCGGTCAGGCCATTTTTGATGCGTTCCTCCCTGGGAATCGAAGCATGTGTCATAGAAGCAGGGTGGTTGATCAGGGATTCTACACCGCCAAGACTTTCCGCCAGGGCAAAAAGATGCGTAGATGATAATACACGGTTAGCTGTATCAACGCTATCGTCTTTAAGTGTGAAGCTGATCATACCTCCAAAATTGCGCATCTGTTTTTTTGCGACAGCATAACCAGGATGGTCTTCAAAGCCCGGCCAGTATACCTTATCTACTTTTGAATTATTCCTTAACCAATGTGCAATTTTTTCCCCATTGCGACAATGTTGTTCCATTCGCACAGGCAGAGTTTTTATACCGCGTAATACTAAAAAGCAATCCATCGGTCCTGGTACGGCACCACAACTTTTCTGGATGAAATAAAGTGTCTCCCGAAGCGTTGGATCATTCATCACCAGGGCGCCCTGAATTACATCACTATGTCCGCCGAGATATTTTGTTGATGAATGCATCACGATATCCGCACCCAGGTCGAGGGGTGTTTGTAAATAGGGCGAGGCGAAAGTATTGTCCACGCACAACCATGCACCCGCTTCTTTTGCGATCACAGATACTGCCGCGATATCGGTGATATTCATCAACGGGTTGGTTGGCGTTTCGAGCCAGATAAGCCTGGTTTTTTTTGATACCAGCTTTTTAATATTGGCAGGATTAGTTGTGTCAGTATAAAGGAATTTTATACCGAATTTTTCAAAGATTTTAGTAAACAACCGGTAAGTGCCACCATACATGTCGTTTGCGGCAATCACCTCATCACCGGGTGACAATAATTTGATCACGGCATCGGTTGCTGCTACACCGCTGCTAAAAGCCAAACCATATTTTCCATTTTCGATCGTGGCAAGTGCATCTTCCAGTGCTTTGCGCGTTGGATTCTGGCTACGGGCATATTCAAAGCCTTTGTTCTTGCCAGGCGCTTCCTGTACATAGGTTGATGTCTGGTAAATCGGTGTCATAATAGCCCCCGTAGATGGATCAGGAACCGTTCCGGCGTGTATAAATTTTGTCGCTGTCTTCATAATTATTCGATGAATTGAAAATTGTCTGGCAAAGATGAGGAATAAATAATTAAGGCAGTTTGAATTCAATACAGGTGTCTCATGAATTGGGAAATGTGGTGCCTATGCACTCAATGCCGGCTAAAATACAATCTCAGCTATACCACTCATCCCGGCTGAAATTCCTTTAACAGTTAATTAAGGTTGTGTTTCACGATAAGGCTATCACGTTTCATGCTGCTACCGATCTTATTCAGTATGTTTTTAAAACGCTTCAGTCGTTTTTAGAGTTTCTTATGCAACATACTCATTTTCACTTCGCTTGCCGGTAGTGGATAATCGCTTGCAATTGCTTGTGGTGGCAGGTAGTTTTACTCCAGCTTATTCCTTATCAATAAATCATAAACAATGAAAAAATTATTATCCCTGGCTATCTTGCTCACTAGTATTGTTGCAACAGCCGCAGCCACACCACCCGATGTTAATGAAAAAATCCTGAAAGCTTTTAATGAAACCTTTACGGGTGCCAGGGATGTGAGCTGGCACGACTATGAGGATTACAGTCAGGCAAATTTCGTTGTTGACCGTATCCAGGTCAGGGCCCAGTATGCCGAAGATGGCAAATTGTTAAAGACGATCAGGTATTATGGTGAAAAAGAATTGCTTCCCAGCGTTGCCGCCAAACTCCGGAAAAAATATGCTGGTAAGGAAATCGCGGGTGTAACAGAAGTATCATCTGAATCAGAAGTGAGTTTTACAATCAATATTAGGGACGAAGACCATTGGTATATCGTGAAATCAGATGTATATGGTAACCTGGAGCGAACTGGTAAATTCAAAAGAGCAGATAAGTAGTGTAATACCTGGACTGCATGCTACGAATTATCTGCTAAAAAGTGCAGCAGCTGTAAGGTATCTCCAATCGTCTACCCGCTTTTCATAAGCACCCGTGCCCTGCACGGGTTTTTTTATGATGTCGGGGTTTAATATTTTTTCATCCACCAGTTTCTGCCGGGCTTCCCTGGCCATGTCCTGAAATTGGGGGCGCTGCATCCATAATTTTTGTGGGGGCTCAAAACCTACCTTGTCCGTCCGCCAGGTAATATCGGCTGGTAGTTGCGAAGACATGGATTGCCGGAGCAGCCATTTGGTCCATCCCTGCCGGATCTTAAATTGTGGTGGAAGTTTGAAAATGAATTCAACAAGTTTATGACTTAAAAAAGGCAGTCGCAGCTCACGTCCATGCGCCATCGAACTTCTGTCGGCATATCGCAAAAGTTCTTCCAGTCCGTGTACGCAGGTGTTGAAATAAAGGAGCCCGTTCAGGCTGCTAAGTTCCGGGGTAGTATAGTAGGCTTCTTTGCTTTGCAGTTTTATAAAATCCCTTGACAGGTTCTCATTATTGAGCGCATTAAACAGGTATTGCCTTTCCAGGATCACGGCGGCAAGATCCGGAAACAAAGCAGCCATTACATTTTTATAATTAAAACGTTCCTGTATGCCTTTACTCCTGGCCGACTGTAATTCACCACTGCGCACCAGCTTTCGTCGCTGGAACAATTCCTGCCAGTACCATTTATAGTATTTATGGTAACCTGCAAGTGTTTCATCGGCACCCTGTCCGTCGAGCAACACGGCGATGCCATGTTGTTTGGCTTTTTCAAATACCTTATACTGCGCAAATGCGCTGGCAGATCCCACGGGTTCCTCCTGGTGGTATAGAAATTTTTCCCAGTCGGCTACAAGATCGTCAGCATCGATAGATACCAGGACATGCTGCAATCCAAACTGCTTCGATACTTCAGCAGCAAATGCTGACTCGTCTTTTTCAAACCCCGGGAAACTTGCTGTAAATGCGGTAAACAAGTCACTGGAACCAGAATTTGTATCAGCACTGGGTGATCCGTGATTCCTGAGTGATGACACCGTGGCCACGATCGAGGAACTGTCGAGTCCGCCACTCAGACTGCTTCCCAGGCTTACGTCGCTGCGCAATCTTTTGTGTACGGAATCTGTAAACAGTTGAATGAAATGTTCGACGGCCGCATCATCGGTGATCTTTTTATCCTGTTGATCGGGGTCGATGTCCCAGTATTTTTCAATAAACAATTCCTTTGTTGCCGGCGTATAATAAAGTCTCGATGCAGGGGGAAGTTTGTAAATATTTTCAAAAAATGTTTCCGCTCGGTTTTCAGGATTGTCGGTATAGCCGATGGTGAGGTAATTAAAAAGCATTTTCAGGTTGACCACCCGTTCAATTCCCGCGGCCCACAACGCTTTCATTTCAGAGGCGAAAACAAATTCCTGTTGGTTGAAATGATAAAAAAATGGTTTCTCGCCAAAGCGATCTCTGGCGGCAAACATTTCCTTTTCCTGCTGGTCCCAGATCGCAAAGGCAAACATGCCGTCGAAATGTTCTACGCAGTCATCATTCCAGTGTGCATAGGCTGCCAGGATCACTTCGGTATCGGATTGGGTGTGGAAGCTATAGCCTTTTTGTTCCAGTTCCTTTCTTAGTTCTATATAATTAAAGATTTCACCGTTGTGAACGATACTATACCGGTCGAGGTATTGCATCGGCTGGGCGGCAGCTATGCTCAGGTCTATAATAGCCAGGCGGCGATGACAGAAAAGCGCTGTTTTATTGTTGTTGGTCCATGTGTTTTCGCCATCGGGTCCGCGGTGGGCCAGGGCGGCCGTCATTTTTTTTAAATGATCAATACCATACCTGTTCGGATCCTGTTGAATGATGCCGGCGATACCACACATGCTGTAAATATCGATAATAATTTGGAGTGTGATCAGGTATGATCACGAAGGCCGTTAAGATTTCATGATGAATAAAGATCGTATTTATTAAAACTCGATGGGAAGTTTGGCTACCACATCAGCCCAGGCAATGACCAGGTTGGCACCACCATCCATTTTTTCAAACACCATGGTAAAATATTCGAGCGAAGTGCCATTTGTAGTGACCGGGATCTCAAACCGGGCTACGTCTTTTGTAGAGTCCTGTTTCAATCCCCAGGTATCGATATTGGAATTGATCACGATGGTCCACTTATCGGTATGAGGGATCCCATATATCGTATAACGGCCCGGCTTAATACTTTTACCCTGAATACGCACAGTTCTGAAGAAATTGATCTCAGACGCTTCGTTTGCGCCCAGGCGCCAGGGTTCATCATATTTTAATATTCCATTGAACAGGGCTCTTCGCTGGAGTTGCGGACGGCTGTAGATCACCCGTGCTACAGGAGGGTCGATATTGACGTTGGCCATTTTCAATTTCGGGTATTCAACGGGGAAATAGCTCATATCCATCGGTGATATGTCAACACTCGCATAGGTATTGGGCGGTAAGTCGGGCGGGGTTGGACGGGCAACCGTATCCCTGGTAACCGGTGTTACAGGGGTTTCTTTTTGTTTCTGTTCACAGGACAGGGTAAAAACCATCATGAGGGCGACGGCCAGCTTATTGTTGACTTTATTCATATAGCAATTACATTAGAGCGAAATGGGCAAAGCCGCTTTTACATTTTCCCAGGCTACAACAAGCTTCAGTGTGCCGTTATCTTTTTCAAAGGTCATTGCCAGTGATTCCACCGGTTGTTCCAGCTTTTCGACTGGTACTTCCACCCTTGCCATGTCTTTTGCCACGTCATAGATAAAAGACCCCCATACATCTGTTTCCTTGTTGACAATAAAGATCCAGTTATTTTCATTCACGATCGCGAATAAGGTATAGCGACCTTTAGGAATTTTTTTACCATCTATAATAACCGGTTTATAAAATTCGATCTCGGTCGCTTCATTCGCACCGAGGCGCCATAACTTTCCATAACTGACCAGGCCTCCAAAAATATCACGGCCTTCTTTTTTGGGACGGCTGTAAATTACCCTGGCCGTAAGAGGTTCTGTAACCTTATCCTGAACCTTTAAATTAGGATAACGAAGGGGGTAATAAAGAATGTCTAGCGGTGATTTATCGACAGGTGGCAGTGCAGACTGTGCAACGGCGCCAAAAGAAAAAAAGGCGGCCACGGCAAGAAATAAAATACTTCTTTTCATAATCATGTGTTTACAAAAATAAGCGATTCGTAATTTGGGAGATGGCTCTTTATACATTCCCTGCACCCTTCAACAACCGGTACTGGTTTTCAATATAAGGAACGGCATCTTTCCAGAAATGACGATAACATTCCTTTAATGGTTGGTAATGCTCCCGGAACAATCGGGCGGCGGTATCCGTTTCCGAGATATATAATGCCCGGCGTGCAATGCCGTGAAAGCTTTTCTCGGCCCCTCCTGGCAGGCGGTAGTTGTATAACCAGTTTTGCGATCTCATAAAGGGGAACATGGCCGCGAATTCCGCAGGCAGCCAGGTTCTGTATTTCTCCAAAGACTGGTAGACCTGTTGGGAAAACTCTAACAGAGAGCCTTCATCAAAAACTTCCTTGTTGGTCGCCAGGAAATGATCGTATACCACATCAATAAATGCCCCGCTATAAAGACGGTAATGGGGACGGAAAAATTCTTTCGCCTCGCGGGTGGCCGGATGATGGTCGGTATAATGGTCAATCTCGCGATGAAGCATGATGCCTGCCTGTATCTCTACCGGGTAGTCAAATTTCTTCCTGCCTTTTACAAAATCACTGATGATATTGCCCACCAGGATACCCGGATCATTGAAAGAGAAATAAGCATGGGCAAGATAGTTCATGAAGCAAAGGTACTCATAGCCTGCATGCATCCGAACCTGAATGAGTCAAACAGGTTCTGGTGCGTGAATGCAAATATTTTGTTAAGTGAATATTGCCTGCGCCAACTATTTTACGTTTTTATCCAGCCAGTTCCCGATAATTTCCAAAGCGATGGGTGAAAAGGTTTCATCCAGTTCTTCATATTCCTGCAGTGTACATTTATTACAGGTTTGAAATAAATGATTCAGCCCAGGTATTTCTTTTATCTCATAATTTTTCAACTTTGATTTTTTAAAGGCCTGTTCAATCCCGGTCAAATTCTGTTGCGAGACCACCTGTACATCCCTGCTGCCATTTATCGCAAGCACCTTACATTTTAGTTTTTGCAGGTTTGGCTGCGGGTCATAATTGAAAAAATAGCGAAACCATGGCGTTGAGATCCGTTGTACCATGTCCGAAACCATTTTTTGTTGCACATTAGCGTCGCTGATACCGAGTTGTGCCACCAGGGTATCTGCAGTTTTTGATACCCAGTTTTGCAAAACCTTCCTGCCAGCTTCAACGGCCGCAGTAGTATCTGGTGATGATAGTATGGCTTTAACCACATCCCTGTAGAAGTCAGTATAGGCGGTACTTGCCGCATCACTAACCCCCGCAGAGCGCAATACGGCGGCGTTTTGTTCTGCCATCAGGTCAATGACCTTTACGCCGGGTCCCGCCAGCATAACGATAAAGTCAATATCTTTCCTGGATGCAGCCACCATGGGTGCTATCATACCACCTTCACTATGACCCATGATGCCAATTTTTTTCTTATTCACTTCGGGTCTTGTCAGCAAGTAATCGATACCCCCGTTTGCATCGCTTGCGAAGTCAGCACTGGTAGCTGTGGCGAAATCGCCTGTACTTTTCCCAATGCCACGGTCGTCTACCCTCAAAACAATATACCCCCGGCGTGAAAGGTAATCGGCCAGCACGGCAAAGGGTTTATGACCCAGGAGTTCCTCGTCGCGGTTTTGTGGACCAGAACCAGAGATAAGCAGTATCGATGGAAAAGGGCCTTTCCCTTCGGGGATCGTGATGGTGGCCGCCAGTTTTACACCCGGTGTTTTACTGTCGTAAAAAACGTCTTCAGACTTATAAGGGAAAGGAGCTTTTGGATTTTGAGGTCTTACCCTGGCGACGGGCTTTTCCGGTGCCAGGGTTGCTTTTTTTAGCTGGACGGGAAATCCCGCGGGGCCCTGCCGAAATTCGCCATCGATGGTGGTATCGTTCACCAGTGTACCGCTGAAACTTGCCTGCAAGGCCTTCATGGAAATAAATATCTCCTGGTTGTTTGCAGATGTGGAATCGCAGGGGATCCCGAAAGCAGACTGGTCAGGACTGTCGGCTGTCGATACCAGCCTACCCTGGCCATTATCTTTTACATGAAAGACAATACGCAGGTTGGTACCACTTATATTTAGTACCCCTTCCCAGGTGCCTTTAAAGTCCCGCGAACTTTGTGCACCCCCGATAGCTGGCATAAATAATAAAAAGGCGAATATGGGAAAAATTGAACGGAGCATAAGCGATAATTAAGAAGGTGAAATAATTAGTTCTGGTTTGTTTCTCTTTTAGCCAGCCTCTCTGCCTGGAAAAGACGATATGAATAGATGATAGGTATGAAAACCATAATGGCGGTAAGGATAAAGAATGCGATGGCGGAGACAACATTGGGAACCGCAAGGCATACGATAGCGATCACAAGACCGCCGACAAACCATAGCTTGCCACCAAGCAGGTGGGTCTTTCTCCAATTCTCTTCGCTGTTAAGCGTCCAGGGCAGTCGGAAGCCGGCAAAATAGTTGGGTTTGATAGTATGCATATAATTACCCAGTATAGCATAGAGAACGCCGATAGCAGCAAATACATATTTGATACTGCCTTCAAATCCTCCTTTCACAGAACTGTAAATAATAAAGCAGGTAATCGCAGACATGAATACACCGAGTATAAATCCCATGCGTTTTAAGCGGTCTTTATTTTCTGCTGCTGCTTTTTTAGGATCAATGCGATAAATATTTGACAACAGGAAGTAAATACCAGCACTCATGGCACTAAGTACAATAGTCATGATGAGGAGTTCCTTTTTATCACCATAACGATCGGGATTGCCTTCCAGGTCAAAATGCATGGCAATGGTTTCGGGCAAACTATTCCAATTGGCAGCCAGGTAGAGCAGGGGTGCCGCGGCAATGGGCCAGATGAGAAATTTAAAATACCTGTTCATAAGCTATCGTTTTTTGGTTTTGAATTGTAAGAACCATTTCATGATCTCGTCAACTACCGTTGTATTAAGCGAATAGTAAACATACTGACCATCTTTTTCCGCAATCACCAGTTTCGCCTGTTTCAGCAGGTCAAGGTGATGGGAGATACTGGGTGCCGATATATTAAAGCGTTCCACGATCTCCCCTGCGGTCATGTCCTTTTCCTGCAGGAGCTGTAAAATCTCGCGGCGTGTGGGGTCATTCAGGGCTTTAAAGACTATATTCTGCACAATTGATTCGTTAGTTATTTAGACAAATATCTAATTATTTTCTGAATAAAAAAAATAAAAACTGTATCAATTGTGTAACACCGGCTTATAAAAGGTAGAAAATTGGGGATGTACGGTCGATGAAACGAAACGGTTGTTAAGGCTGTTTAACAGCCATTTCCATTAATCCAAATTTACTTGCCAGGGGGTGTAACCTAAAATACTTTTACACCGTCATAGTTACCAAATAAGTTTTTTTAAAAACAAACCATAACCAAAAAAATAATTAAATCATGAAAAAGATCATCATTACCCTGGCCATCGCGATCAGTAGTTTTAGCGCCTTCGCCAGCGAGCCTGTCAGCCCAATCGTATTAAACTCCTTTAACAAGGAATTTGCCGGCGTACAAAATGTAGAGTGGACCAGCACCGACAGCTATGTGAAAGCAACATTTGTTTATAACGGTCAGAATGTGGCAGCTTTCTATCATCCAAGTGGGGAGATCATCGCTGTAACAAGAAACATCACTTCACTCCAGCTTCCACTCAGCCTGCAGACAAATCTGAAAGATCATTATGAAGGCTTTTGGATCACTGACCTCTTCGAGTTGTCAAACAACGATGGTACCAGTTATTATATTACGCTCGAAAACGCGGATTCAAAACTGGTGTTGAAATCGGAAGACAATGCGCAATGGGTTTCATTCAAAAAAACAACTAAGATATAACCCGCCCGCCAGCAAGTTAGTTTTGGTGTGTGGTAAAAACGAGCCCCGTTTTCTAAACAGGAGCGGGGTTTCTTTCCACTTTCTTTGTAAGCTCTTATTCTATATATATTCAAATCAAAAGTTCATTAACCATTAACCTTATTTTAATCATGAAACAGCTTTTTTTATCCCTTGCTTTAATTGCTACAGTAGCATTAACCGTGGCCGCCAAACCGGTGCCAGTTGCAGAACCCTCAGTTGAAAAAACTTTCAGCCAGATCTTTGCCGGTGCTTCACATGTAACCTGGTCAAAAGAAGATGGCCAGTATATGAAAGCATCTTTTCTCTGGGGTGATCACCAGACCGTTGCTTTTTTTGAAAACAACGGCAGGCTGATCGGTTCTATCCGTGGCCTTTTCTTCAACCAGTTACCACTGACCGTGATCCGCATGTTCAAC
The DNA here is from genome assembly GCA_023411775.1 of Bacteroidota bacterium. Classification (GTDB taxonomy): domain Bacteria; phylum Bacteroidota; class Bacteroidia; order Chitinophagales; family Chitinophagaceae; genus Terrimonas_B. The sequence continues at coordinate 20,325 of JAEYOL010000047.1, forward strand.
AGTGAGTTTGCAGGTCATACTGTAATCGAAGTGCGTGAGATCTCCAACGAAGAAGGAACCAGCTACTCCCTGGTAACTGAAAGCAAGGACAAAAAGTACAAACTCCGCCTTAGCGCCCAGGGCAACCTGCTCGATAAGGAAAGAGTAAAAAAATAACCAACGCGAGTTGAGAGTTTTCAAGAGCCCCGCTGCAGAGCGGGGTTTTTTGTGCTTAGCCAATATTTCCCCAAAACAGTAATTTCGCAGCTTCTACCGCATTGTCTCATGCTATTATGATCCGAAGGCGGTTTTTCAAACTGGAAAATATGAACAGGGGACCTATTTCAAAATTTATTGAACACCATTTTCGTCATTTTAATGCTGCCGCGCTGATGGATGCGGCTAAAGGTTACGAAGCCCACCTGGCGGAAGGTGGAAAAATGATGATCACCTTAGCAGGCGCCATGAGTACCGGCGAGCTGGGTATTTCACTGGCAGAAATGATACGGCAGGGTAAGGTTGACATCATCAGCTGCACCGGCGCCAACCTCGAAGAGGACGTGATGAACCTGGTAGCACATTCCAAATACAAGCGTATTCCTAACTACCGCGATCTTACACCTGAGCAGGAATGGGAGCTTTTAGAAAATCACTACAACAGGGTAACCGATACCTGCATTCCCGAAGAAGAAGCATTCCGTCGCCTGCAAAAACACCTGGTCAAGCAGTGGAAAGATGCCGAAGCAAAAGGCGAGCGTTACTTTCCGCATGAATTCCTCTACAAAACTATTTTAAGCAAGGAACTGGAGCAATACTACGAGATCGATCCGAAAGATAGCTGGATAGTAGCGGCGGCGGAAAAAAATATCCCGATCGTTGTACCGGGATGGGAGGACAGTACTACCGGGAACATCTTCGCGAGCTATGTTATCAAAAACGAACTGAAAGCCAGTACGGTCAAAAATGGTATTGAGTATATGGTCTGGCTGGCCGACTGGTACAGGAACAATTCAGCCGGAAAAGGTGTTGGGTTTTTCCAGATCGGCGGCGGTATCGCGGGCGATTTCCCCATCTGCGTGGGGCCCATGATGTACCAGGACCTGGAATGGCATGACGTTCCATTCTGGAGCTATTTCTGCCAGATCAGCGACAGCACCACTTCATTTGGGTCTTACTCGGGTGCGGTGCCCAATGAAAAGATCACCTGGGGTAAACTGGATATTAAAACACCCAAGTTCATCATTGAAAGTGACGCCACGATCGTTGCGCCACTGGTCTTTGCCTGGGTGCTGGGCTGGTAGAGCTGGCTTATTTAAAATTGAATAATAAAATTGAGGATTGAACATTCTTCTTTTCGGGGAATCTGTTCAGTCCTCAATATTTTTCGTGTCACAAAACTTTTAGTAAGATTGTTTTCTCGCCTCCTGTAACGCTTTCGCCTCTTTTATCGGGAGAATGAGATTAACCAGGATGATCACTTTGACGATAATGCCGCTGAACAGGGCTTTTAGTACACCTGTACTGCCTTCAGCCATCCCGTATATAATTGCACTCAGTGCTATAATACCGAGAAAACAGATCAAACCGCAAATGATTGCTGTGAATGGTTTTTGTTTGGTCCAGAATCCCAGCGCTACAAAAATACCGCCTTCAATCAGGGCGACAATAAAAACCAGGGGCTGGAAACCAATTCCATCACGAAACATGGCGATCATTTCCCAGGCAAATATCAGTCCGCCTGCCCAGAACAATGCATTTCGGGCTTTTCGAATGGCCATTTCATAACCTTCCATCTCAGCCTGCCTAAGCT
>JAEYOL010000048.1 GCA_023411775.1 Bacteroidota bacterium
TGGCCCTCGTACGCCTCGGTCGTCTCTCTGTACAACCCGTTACCGATGCGGAGTGGAAGATAATTATGGAGATGGCGGGGGAGAAATAATTTCCTGCTCCCTTCAAAGTTTACTTAGCCACGGATTACACAGATTAACACGGAAGGAAATCATAACATTTTCACACGGGGACTTTTAGTTAAAAAAATAACTAATCAGTGCAATCCGTGTAATCCGTGGCAAAAAAAATTTCTTTACGTAAATCCCAGGCAATTCGTGGCTAATTTTTCCTGTAATTTGTGAGAAAAAGTGCTGTGGGGTCAACTAAAAAGAAATTAGTGGTTCTAACCGGGGCGGGAATCAGTGCGGAAAGTGGCTTGCGAACATTTCGTGACAGCGACGGGCTTTGGGAAGGGTATGATGTAACGGAAGTAGCCACACCACGGGCATGGAAAAAGAATCCCCAACTAGTACTGGATTTTTATAATATGCGCCGCCGCGATGTAGCACAGGCAAAACCCAACGCGGCACATATCGGCCTGGCGCAACTGGAAAAGGATTTCGACGTTACCATTATCACGCAAAACATCGACGACCTGCATGAACGAGCCGGCTCTACCCATGTCATGCACCTCCATGGTGAGATTTTCCAAATGCGGAGCGAAAGAGACCATAGCCTTGTCTACGAGATCCGCGGCGATATGAGACCAGGCGAAAAAGCGGCTGATGGTCACCAGCTGCGTCCAAACATCGTTTGGTTTGAAGAACCCGTACCAATGATAGAAGCGGCTATACCCGTGGTATCCTCCGCTGATATATTTGTGGTAGTGGGCACTTCACTGGTAGTGTATCCTGCGGCAGGACTGGTGAACTATGTTTCACCCTTTACACCCAAGTATGTTATTGATAAAAAACTGCCGTTCACGGGTCATTTTCAAAATACCGTCTGTATCGAAAAACCAGCGACGGAAGGCTTGGTCGAACTACAGCAATTATTGCGAGAAGTTATTTAATGACTTTCTTCTTCTACAAATTGTACACCTTGTATTGCTAGTTCTGCTAATACGGGTTCATAGATCTCTTTTATCGTTGGGATATGCAGACCGGTGCAATTGATCCGTCCATTTAAAATGAATTTAGCCGCAATTCCAAGTGGCAGACCCACAGTCTTCGCCATTGCCGTTTGCAAATTGTTTTCACCTTTTACGATCAGGGAGCTTCGGGTTTGATGCATACTGCCATTCAGCTCATATTCCAGTTCATGCAACATCACAATCATATCCCGGTCCTGGGGCAGCAGATTGAGTTTATTTTCCAGGGCAAATTGTAATATATCTGCTGAACAGGCCGCAGTCAGGGGTACCGGCTCTTCGCTAGTCAACCCGAGGTACGCAAACAGTTCGAGTACCTGCTTTGCATCATCACCTGCATAATGGGAAACAAATCCTTCAACACTTTTATAACCGGTAAAAGATTCGACACTTTTGCGGGTCCATTCATTATAGGTGATATGCTTGTCGGCGATCACACCCGAGGATTTGTTTTCATCGGTTAAGTTGGCTTTGATGACACAATACCAGGCTTTACAAAAAGAAGGATACCGCAGGGTTGTTCGGATAAAAGTGGCAGACTCTTCAAGGCCATAAACCGGGATATACGACAACGAATCCCGATTGGGATAATAGGCCAGGGGATCCAGACCCGGGATATTGACCAGTTCGTTGTTTTGAAAAACTTCTTCATAAGGAATATTAAAAGTATTCCCGTCTTTTCTATATAACGCACCTGCCTTGCCTGCCAATACAACATTCCTGGGATTCCAGCTGATCTTGTAGTGCCAGGGATTATCATCACTTTCGGGAGCAACTAAACCACCGCAATGTGATTTAAATGTTTTAATACTGCCTTCTTTTGCATGGATCTCATCGATCAGTTTCATCGCGCTCATATGATCGATACCCGGATCCAGACCCATCTCGCAAATAAACAACAAACCCTTTTCTGCGATTGCGGGTGCGAGGCTGCGGATATTATCATCAATGTATGAAGCAGTAAGCAGGTGTTTGCCGTATTCAACACAGTCTTTTGCTATTTCCCCATGCAGCGCAGCCGGCATCATGGAAATAACGATATCCGCTTTATTGATAAACTTTCCCCTTGCTTCAATATCTGTCACATCAAAAGCTACCGGCTGTCCAAACGGAGAATTTTTTATTTTGTCCATTGCTGTTTGAAGGTTGGCATCGGCGAGGGTCAGCCTCCAGTTTTCTTTCTCCGCGTTTGCCAACAGGTAGTCAATCAGGACTGTCGCTGACTTGCCTGCACCAAATAATAGTATTTGCTTCATCCGGCAAATATAGAGATCAGTAACCTATTGGCATTTTATTTGACTCATACTGGTATTGTCAGAATCATTTCAAACTTTAAATCGGCTTAATTATGAAAAAATCAATTCCGTTTCTACTGATTACATTGATGATCGCGTCAGCCGGGATGGCACAGGACTTCTCTGCAGGTATTAAAGCAGGCGCCAATATTACCAACTTTACCGGCGGCAATTTTGATGCTGTGAAGAAAAAAGCGATCGTTGGATTTCACGGAGGCGGCTTTTTAAATTTTGCTTTTGGGGGATTATCTCTACAACCTGAGTTATTAGTGTCCACACAAGGTGCGCGGATCGATAGCGCCAACCGTAGCTACGACTGGAAAGTAACCTACGTAACTGTGCCCGTAATGCTGAAATTTGGTAGCGGCAGTGGCTTTTTCTTCGAGGTGGGTCCACAGGTAGGGTTTAAAATAAGTGAGAACGTAACGGATGAATCCATTAAAGATTTTGCCAAGGGCCTTGACCTTTCCGCTGCTGCAGGCCTTGGTTTCCAAACTAAGGGTGGTCTTGGTTTAGGTGCCCGTTACCTGGTCGGTCTTTCTAAAGTAGGCGATTTCGATCCCTCGGAAAATATTGACCCCGACTTCAAGAACAGCGTGATTCAGGTGGGGTTGTTTATTACACTTGGAAAGTAGAATCTAAGGAATTAGGGTTTAGAATTGGGAATTGGGTGGGAGATCCCTCGATTCCCAATTTTGTTTTGATAGCGAGAAACCAATCCCAATACTTTTTAGCTACCAGGCCCTAATTCCAAATTACCAATCATTGCTGTGCGGATAAACGCTGGCCTCGGAAAACGAAACAAGAAAATTACGGACTAAGCCGTCTTTACGCTAAGGGTTAAGCGAGCGGTCGGGGTGACTGGTAAAACGGAACTCCGTTCCGTTCTTGCTGGCCGGAACGGGAGTTCCGGCATCCATGG
>JAEYOL010000144.1 GCA_023411775.1 Bacteroidota bacterium
GAAAACGGAAATCATACTCGCGGTAGTCTACTTTTTCATCGAGGAAACTATCGTCTTTTGTTTTTAAGATCGCCACAATTTGCTGGTGCGTTGCAATAAATCCTGCGAGGGCCTCATCCCAGTCATGAACCATAGGGTCTATCTCACGCCAGTCGAGTTTTTCGAAAGCTTTCATGTCATTCACCTGGTCTCGTTCAATGCGTTTCAGTGTGAACTCGGCCCAGGTTAGCATATGGTAAAGCAGTTCGATCAGCGAATGTGAACCCGAAGGTTTCTCATACGCGTAAGAAGTTTCTACTTCCCCGAGCAGTTCGTATACCGATCTGCCAAACCAGGGCTCACCATCCAAAGTTGTTTCAAGGTCCTGGATAATTGATTGCAGTTCTATTTTCATGGATGCAGGCATTTATAATTTTACAGAATGTCAGCGCTTGGAAATTTGAGCTTCCTTACGCATCTCGCTCCAAAAACTATTTGCTAAGGTACATGCTCCTGTCTTTATACAGTTGTCGGAAATAAGGGTCCCTAAGATCTTTGATAAAGCGGATCGCCTCACCGGTTGATTTCATCTCCGGCCCCAGTTCTTTATTAACGCCCGGGAATTTATTAAAGCTGAACACCGGCTCTTTGATAGCAAATCCGTTCAATTTTTTCTCAAACCTGAAATCTTTTAGTTTGTTGGTGCCCATCATTATTTTGGTGGCAATATTCAGGTAGGGTATCTGGTATGCTTTTGCAATAAAAGGTGTGGTACGTGAGGCCCTTGGGTTGGCTTCAATCACGAACACTTTACCATCTTTGATCGCATACTGAATATTGATCAGCCCGCGAATATTAAGTTTACGGGCAATTTTTTCGGCGTAATGCTCCATGGTCGTCACTACCAGTGGAGTCAGATTGAAAGCGGGTAAGACGGCGTTGCTGTCGCCACTATGTATACCTGCCGGTTCGATATGTTCCATCACGCCCATGACATGAAAACTTTCTCCATCGAAAATGGCATCGATCTCGGCTTCCTGGCATCGATCGAGGAAATGGTCGATCAGTATTTTATTACCGGGTATATGCTTCAGTAGGCTTACCACCGCTTTCTCCACTTCATCGTCATTGATCACGATCCTCATTCTTTGTCCGCCTAATACATAGGACGGTCGTACCAGTACGGGATAACCTACTTTATTAGCTACAGATATCGCTTCATCCACATCATAGGCCGTACCGTAGTCGGGGTAAGGGATTTCCAGCTCTTTCAGCATATCAGAAAACCGTCCCCTGTCTTCCGCGATATCCATGCTGTCGTAGGATGTACCAATGATCTTTATACCTTTTTCATGCAGGCGTTCAGCCAGCTTCAAAGCTGTCTGGCCACCCAGTTGCACAATCACACCCTCGGGTTTTTCGTGTTCAATAATCTCCCACAGGTGTTCCCAATAAACGGGTTCGAAATAAAGCTTATCGGCCATATCGAAATCGGTGCTCACTGTTTCGGGATTGCAATTCACCATGATGGCTTCGTAGCCTGCTTCCTTTATAGCCAGCAGCCCGTGCACACAACAGTAATCGAATTCGATACCCTGACCAATTCGGTTGGGTCCGCTACCCAGAACAACTATTTTTTTCTTATCGGTGATCCTGGATTCATTTGAGACAAGCGATCCACCGTCGAGCTCAGGGTGCGAGGGCACCTCAAAAGTCGAATAGAAATAAGGAGTTTTGGCTTCAAATTCTGCGGAGCAGGTGTCTACCATTTTGAAAACCCTGGTGATACCGGCCGACTTGCGTAATTCGTAAACTTCATCTTCGGTACCATCATTCATGATACGGCAAAGCTGCTCATCACTAAAGCCCATGGTCTTGGCTTCGCGAAGCAGTTCCGCCGGTATGGTAGCCATTTTATACTTCGCGATCTCTTTTTCAAGATTCACGATCTTCTGGATCTCGTAGATAAACCAGCGGTCGATACCATTAGTAGCTTTTGAAATTGTGCCTACTGAAATCCCAGCCATTAACGCGTCTTTGATACGGAAGAGGCGATCCCATTTTGGTGTCTTAATATATTCCAGTATCTCTTCAGCATGCATCAGACTTTTTCCATAGTAGCCCAGGCCCACCGCATTGTTCTCAAGGCTTTGACAGGCTTTTTGGATGGCTTCAGTAAAACTTCTGCCAATAGCCATCACTTCACCCACGCTTTTCATCTGGAGACCCAATGTATCATTGGCACCTTTGAACTTGTCAAAATTCCAGCGCGGCACTTTTACGATAACGTAGTCGAGTGCAGGTTCGAAATATGCTGACGTTGTTTTTGTGATCTGGTTTTCCAGTTCATCGAGGTTGTAACCGATGGCCAGCTTCGCGGCTATTTTGGCAATAGGGTATCCGGTGGCTTTGGATGCCAGGGCGGAAGAACGGCTAACGCGGGGATTGATCTCGATAGCGATGATTTCTTCTGTATCGGGATTGAGAGCAAACTGGACATTACATCCACCAGCGAAGTTACCCAGGTCGCGCATCATGCGGATAGCGGTGTTGCGCATCAATTGCATGGCAGTATCACTCAGCGTCATAGCCGGGGCTACGGTGATGGAGTCGCCGGTATGAACACCCATTGGGTCAAAGTTCTCAACCGTACAGATGATACAAACATTGTTGGCATTGTCGCGGAGCAATTCGAGCTCAAATTCCTTCCATCCCAGTACCGCTTTTTCCACCAGTACTTCATGGATTGGAGAAGCCTGCAGACCGCGGTTGAGGGCTTCGTCGAGTTCGGTCTTGTCATGCACAAAACCGCCACCAGTACCACCCAGCGTAAAGGAAGGGCGAATAACAAGGGGGAAACCAATCTCCTGTGCAAATTCTTTTCCCTCCAGGAAGGAGTTGGCTGTTTTTGCCGTTGCGACGGGAACGCCGAGTTCAATCATCCATTGGCGAAATTTTTCCCTGTCTTCGGCTTTGTCGATAGCTTTAATATCAACGCCGATCAGTCTAACTTTATATTTTTCCCAAAGACCAAGATCTTCGGCTTCTTTGCAAAGGTTGAGTGCTGTTTGTCCACCCATAGTTGGCAAAACCGCGTCAATCTGGTTTTCCTCGAGTATCTGTTCGATACTTTCCACTGTCAGCGGCAACAGGTAAACCTTGTCGGCCATCATCGGGTCGGTCATGATGGTTGCAGGGTTGCTGTTGATGAGGTAGACTTTAATACCTTCCTCGCGAAGACTGCGGGCAGCCTGGGTCCCTGAATAGTCAAATTCACAGGCTTGTCCAATAATAATAGGCCCTGAACCGATGATCAGGACCGAGCTAATTGAAGTATCTTTTGGCATTTTCTTTATACAGGAGGCATTGACCCGGATTCACCCGGAGCTAGCCAGTCCCGTCCGAAGGCGGGGTTTTGAAGCGGTTAAATCACGATTCGTTTCGGGACGCAAAACTAAGGGAATCCAGCCGGTTTGAAGTAGCTGTTGGTAAAAATTTCAAGGGAAGAATGTTAACGTTTTGAGGAATTATGGCATCAGTAAATTCCAGAGGTGAAAGCTTTGTCCCCGGTCGGGTAAAAATGCAAGAGCCGGATTGAATTCGTAAACCTTACAACTGTTAGCGGGAAAATCAGATCAGCAATGCGATTCAGCTATGATAGGTGAGTTCTTCAATTTCGTCGAGCAGGATGCCGCCTTGTTCACGTTGATTGGGCCGGGGATGGTCCCTGCGCTCTTCATGTTTAAATTTCATCTTGCTCACCCATTTGTTGCGAACTTCCTGTCCTTTGATGATGCCGATGAACAATCCGGCAATCATGATCATGCTAAATATTAAAGTGTATAAAATCCGATTCATGTGCTGCAACTTTTTAGGGGTAAACTCTTTCGACGATTATCTGACAAATTCGTGCCAGAAATCTAATAACTATAAAAAATAACATGAACGGCTGGATAAAGTTCCGGATGGGTATTACAAATTCGTTAACCAATCGCTAAAACGCAGGTATTACTGAACCAGAGAGATTTTATTTTTTCTTTTTCGGCCGGTCAACAGTTTTATTATCACTGGCAGTGTTGTGATAATGACAATACCAATAATGATCTTTTCGAGATTTCCCTGTACCCACTTATTTTCACCCAGAAGGAACCCTGCTGAAACAATACTGCCGGTCCACAAAAAGCTACCGAAAATATTGAAGAAAGCGAAACGGCTGGAGTTCATTTTTACCAGTCCGGCTACGATAGGTGCAAAAGTGCGAACGATAGGGAGGAAGCGGGCCAATATAATAGCCATTCCTCCCTTCTTATCATAAAAATCTTTGGCCTGCAACAGGTATTTTTTCTTGAACAGCCAGGAGTCTTTACGTTGCAATAAAAATCCGTCGGATTTTTTACCCAGCCAGTATCCGACAAAATTGCCAAGAGTGCCGGCCGTTGTGATCAGCAACACCCAGTAGAGGAGATTAGCAAAAGGTTCGCTAAACGGTGACAGCGTATTGGCGATAACCATACCGGCTATGAAGAGGAGTGAGTCACCTGGAAGGAAAAAGCCAAAGGGGAATCCCGTTTCGATAAAAACGATTAAAACGACGATGTACAAACCTCCGTGCAGCATGATCCATTCGGGGTTGGTAAGATTAGAGAAAAAATCTATTAATGCTTGCATAAAAAATGAGGAATAATCTGGATGATAAGATTTGTTTATTGGTGGTAGCAGCGGGAATTTTAGTCAAAATCGAACAAGTCGCTGAGAAATGATTTCTTTTTATAAGGCTTTCGATAGCCGTGCTGATTTGCAGGATATTTTTCACGGTGAGCCTGATGACCAGCGCTAGCATCATTTTGATTGAAAGCCTGACTGCCGGCGGTTTTTTGTGCGGCATAGTCCAGCATTTTATCCAGTTCGCCTTTGTCGAGCCATACGCCACGACAGGAAGGACAGTAATCAATTTCAATATTGTTTCTTTCAGTCATTAATAGCGTCTCGTTGCAGTTTGGACATTTCATAAATTCTAAAATTAGTTTTACAAGATTGGCAGGCAGACAAACGTCTGTCTGCTACTTATCGATTGGTAAGGAGCTACTGTCGGTCTGTGACACGTTTAGCTGGCGATCTAAAATAACTGGTACAGGTGGAGGGACCTGTAATATTCCGGCAGGGAGGGATAATGGGAAGAAATGGAACCAGTCAGCGGCTGATTGATGGATACAACCGCTGGCAGGGGGTTGTCAACAATACGGTTATTTACGAACTGGCCGGTTTTCTTTTTCCTGGTGTTATAGTAATAGATTATTTGTTCTTCAGCATTTTTGAGCTGATGAGTCTCACTGTTTTCCGATGAACTACGTTTCTGGCTGAGATAACCGGTACCTGCGTGGTTGTCGCCTGAATACAGATGGATAAGTGGCGCCACAGCGATCAGACAGTTTAGTAAAAGGAAAAAGACCACTTTCGCCGGCTTGAAACCAATCTTTGTCTTCAGGTACATTGGTAAGAGGATAAAATTTTATAGGCAAATGTATCAGAAATTGGATAGATGAAATGTTATTATTTTAATAATTGAAGATGATTTATAGGACAGGGTTTGCACCGAAATGATCCCTGCGGTATAATGCAAACTGCGAATGGCATGAATGACACGAATTTTGCCACCGTTGGTGCTGATGGCGCGGATAGTGTAGAATGAGAAATTGGGGCAGCCCGTCGGCGCAGCTTAATTTTAACAATATTCACGATAATCAATGGTTACGGGGGTTATTTTTGCAGCATGCAGCGTTTTTTTATAGTATTAGCAGCGGTTTTATTTCATTCATTCTTTGTACAGGCTCAAACAGGTAGCAAAACGTATCCAAAAGGCTATTTCAGGTGGCCGCTCGACCTGCGCCCGGAAATTGTGGCGAACCTCGGTGAACTTAGAAGCAATCACTGGCATATGGGTCTTGATATCAGGACGGCGCAACGCGTCAACCAACGGGTGTATGCGGCCGCGGCGGGCTATATTTCAAAGATCAGGATCGAGCCGTTTGGTTTTGGCCGTGTGATTTATATCAATCATCCTAATGGACTCACCACACTCTATGCGCACCTGAATGATTTTTTCCCTGCATTGGAGAAATATGTCGAAGACCAGCAATACAAACAAGAGACCTGGGCCATCGAGCTCGAGTTTACACCGCAACAGTTTCCTGTGAGTAAGGGTAGTTTTATTGCATTCAGCGGAACTACGGGCGGGTCACAGGGGCCACATGTGCATTTTGAGATCAGGGATACAAAAACTGATAAATGCCTGAACCCGCTATTGTTTGGGATGCCCCTGCAGGACAATGTGCCACCTACCATCGTAAAGCTGGCGATGTATAACCGGGGAATAAGTATTTATGAACAGCGTCCACAACTTTTCAATGTAAAGAAGATTGGGAATTCCTACACGCTCGCCGGCAATCCCATCATAAAAACTGGATTTAATAAGATCAGCTTTTCTATACAGGCATATGACCGGATTAGCGGCTCCAATAACCAGGACGGCATATTCTCAGCAAAACTATTTATTGATGAGAAACCCATAGCAGGATTTGAAATCGATAGTATCAGTTATACGGAAACCGGCTACATGAACGCACATATCGATTATTCGTTCAAACATCATGGCGGTGCATATTTGCAGCATCTTTCCCGTTTGCCCGGTGACCGCGGTCCCGTATACCTCCCATATGGTGATGGAACTATTCATTTGGATGATACCACGATACATGATGCAAAGGTGGAGATCAGGGACGCTTATGGAAATTTGTCAGTATTAAATTTTTCTATACAGTTCAGCAACATATCATCGGATAACTCCAGCCATCCGGAGCACCCGCATTTTACACCTGGGATTGTCAGTATACTTGAAAAGCCAGGATTTGAAGCTTATTTATCGGAACACAATTTATACGACACTATTCCTGCACTTTATTATACCATACAGAGAAACAGTTCGGGTGCCTTGTCGGCGCAACACTCCCTGAATGATCCAGCCATACCGGTACATGGGAATTTTACTGTCAGGGTAAAACCAAATGAAGATATCCCTGGTAAATGGTACGATAAAGTGATTTTACAACGGGAATTTGGTGGAAGGAAAACGATCCGTAAAGCAAGATATGAGAATGGTTTCCTGGTTGCAGACTTTGGCGACTTCGGTAATTTCCAGGCATTCCTTGATCTTGAGCCGCCAGTTATCAGTGGTCTCGGAAATGCCGACACGTTAAACTTAAACGGTGCCTCCAGTATTGTACTTCGACCTACTGATAATTTTGGTATCCGTAATTTCAGAGCCGAGCTTAACGGCGAGTGGCTTCGTTTTACAAACGATAAAGGCAGATTGTATGTCTACAAGTTCGATGAAAGGTGTCCCTATGGTGTACATGAATTGAAAGTAACAGTGGAAGACCTGGCAGGCAACACAACGACACGTACCTGGTGGTTTAAAAGAGCGGCTTATACTCCCCCGAAGAAAAAACCGGTCAAACGGGCCAGTTCCAGGAAAAGCCCTGCTAAAAAGCGTAAATAATTTCAAATCTTAGTATGGTAGTATTAAACGAAGGCGACAGAGCACCGGAGTTTAGCGGAATAAACCAGGAGGGTAAAGCGATTTCCCTTTCTGATTATAAAGGCAGAAAACTTGTTTTGTATTTCTATTCGGAAGCGGGCTCACCAACCTGTACCATCGAATCCTGCAATCTGCGCGACAATTATGATCTTCTGAAAAAAAATGGATTTGAAGTGATCGGTGTAAGTCCGGATGATGAACGAACGCAAAATAAATTTGCTTCAAAATATTTTCTGCCGTTTCCACTTGTGGCCGATACCTCACATGATATATTGGAAAAATATGGAGTATGGGACCAGAAGAAATTATTTGGAAGGGAGTATATGGGCGTGCTTCGCACGACATTCGTTATCGATGAAAAAGGGATAATAAGAAAGATATTCCTTAAGCCCAGGAATAAGGCACATGCAGAGGAGATTTTGGAAGCAATGGGGTAGTCATACCGGCATTTAAGAGGCAACCTGTTATTAAATTTTCCCGTTTATTCGGGAAATTGAGCTTATGCATAAAATTGCCGTACTGTTATTCTTGTTGAGCGCTTTGAGTGTCTCGTCGCAGGATACGGTTAGTACCTCGTCCGATTCATCGCCTGAGCCTGACTATATCTGGATTTTTTCATCACCACGACTGATCAACGCTAATACGGTAGAACTTGTTCCGCGGGGAATATTGGAATTTAAAGTCACGCACAACTTCGGTGACATCGCAGGTGACCAGGGGGGTATAAAAAATTTCTTCGGTCTGGACGGTGCTACTGATATTCGCATCGGGTTTCAATATGGGTTGAGCAATAAAGTGAATCTCATCGCTGCGAGAGCAAAGGGTATGAACCTTGTTCGCCAACTTTATGAACTAGGCATCAAATATCGCTTCTTACAACAAGCCAATGGTAGTGGTCATCCGATTTCGGCGGCATTATTTGCAAATGCAGTCGTATCGACTGTAACAGCCAATGCAAACCCTGACCGGGAGAATTCATTCGATAACTTTTCCGACCGGTTGAGTCAGACAGTTCAGCTAATGGTTGGCCGCAAATTCGGGAACATCAGTATTCAATTAAATCCGACACTTGTTCACACGAATTATGTGGTGCCGGGAGATGAGAAAACCTTGTTCGCTCTGGGTGGCGCATTGCGTATACCTGTAAAAGGCAGGTTTAGCCTGCTGGCGGACTATTTCCATACATTTCGAAGTCAAAGCAGTATTGAGATGTTTAAGCTGCAGGACATCAGGTTTTATGATGCTTTGGGTGTGGGAGTAGAGTTTTTAACTGAGGGGCATGTTTTCCATCTGAATTTTACCAATGCAACCGAGATACTGGAGAACCGTTTTATACCGCGCACCGTCACATCATGGGGTAAGGGTCAATACCGCTGGGGTTTCACTGTTTCGAGGGATTTCGATATGATCAGGAAAAAAAGGAATCGAAAATAGCTTTCACAGCATGAACAGTTGGTTTAAAAAGGGTTCTTGAGAATACAGGAACCCTTTCTTTGTGAATTGGACATTGATGGCCGGATTAAAAACTGTTGATCGTTGTGCAGCATTTAAATCGGAGAATCAATAACAGAATTGATGGGTGGGTAGTGATAGTTGCTTGTGCGGTTGAACTCGCTTTGAGTTCGATGATGCTTTACCTGAAGATTTGCTGCGAGATCGAAATTTGCTGCCCTTCGCCCTTCGAGACCCCTGGCGGGATCCTCCCTCCCCCGCCACCACCTCCGTTTTGCATAGGGGCAGGGTTTCAGACAATATCATACCTGATCGGTATTTCCAATCCCTGCTTCTCACCAAATCCCATCATGACTTTACCGAAACTGGCATGCATTGCCCGGATCAATCATATTCAAATATCAATTAGCCAGGCATCAATACCATGTGAAAAAAACCGGAGAAAACGGGAAAATATGGAGCCGCTATTTTTTCATTAAGAAAGGTTTATATCCCACCGTAAACAACACCCCCGCATTATTCAACTTGACCTTTCCAACTCCGATACCGCTGACCGGGAATTTAATATAAGGCTCTGCCAGAAGAGTCAGTTGATTGCTGAGATGATACCGGTAACCACCAGACACCCCAACGACAGAAAACAAGTGCGAATTTTCATTTTTGTATGTGCGATCATAATACTGCGATTGGCCCCAGTTATTGCTATAGTAATAGCCATAGGTCTCCCGCTTCATAATATATGAGGAGACACTACCCGCTAAAAACCAGTTATGTTTTTTGACCTGGTTGAAATGATAAACCAGTGACAGGGGGATCTCATAGACAAAACAGTCTGCTTCTACTTTCTCAAGGTTGTTGATAGGGTATGGCATTTTGTAGCTGGCAGGATCAGCATTGTATTTTTTATCCCCTGCGTAAAAACCTGTCCGTACCACAAGGTTTTTATCAAGGGCATAAGCAAGACCAACACCATATTGTAATTGCATGCGACCCAGCCTGTTGACGCTCACTGCGCTGATATCAGGACCAACAGAAAAATTAACACTGAATTTTTCACCAAATGCGCTCGCCGATTTCTTTAATGGTGATATATTTTCGGTAATTGCGGCGGAATCGCTGGGGTCTGGCTGTTCGTTGTTTATTAGGTCGCTGCTATTTTCAACAACTTTTTCTGTTGACTTATCTGAATTATCGTCGTTTATTTTTTGGTTAAGATCACTGGTAATAGAAGAGGGATCAGGTGTGGGATTTGGTTTTTGACCAGGCGAATGAACAGGAGTTTCGGTATTAATTGGATTGTCGCTCGCAACGGGTTGTTTAAATGCTAAAGAGCTATAATCAGCTTTTGCTTCAACTGGTTTCTTTACATTTTTATAATATACCACTGGCCTGGTTTCGATTACTGGGTTCAGTTCAGACTGGTATTGCTTTTCTAACTGTTCTGGCAGGTCGACTCCATCTACTTCTTTTGCTGTACCCGGGGAGGCAGGAGTAGAGCTGACTTCTTTTGTAGCATGCGGTGTTGGTGAAGAGTTTTTGGTATCGGTATTTAGTGTAGTGGGTATATTGCCTGGTTGCGCCTTCCTCGAAATAACAACGTAGGTGGCGATACCGAGACCAAATAAAATAGGGAACAGCAGGAAAATAAATCTTCTTCTTTTCTTCTCCTGTGGCAGATGTTTATCCAACAGCGCTTTCATCTCGTCCCATGCTTTTTCGGGATGAGTGTAGTCGCGGTTTTCGCCTTCCATCATTTTCTTATTTAACTCATCAAACCACATTTTTTCGCAGTATTTCATTTTGTCTGAACAATATTTTCTGCAATTGCTTCCTGGCTTTTGCCAGGTTGGATTTGGACGTGCCTACCGAGATACCCAGTTCTTTTGCGATCTCTTCATGGCTAAAGCCTTCAATGATAAAGAGGTTCAACACCGTACGGTACCCGGGTGTCAGGAATTTAATTGCATTCAATATTTCATCGTATGATATTTTCGAAATTGAATCTTCTTCGGGATCGGGGAGATGCATATACGTTTCATTCAGCTCCTTCGCCATGCTATGCTTATGGTTTTTCCGGAAATGATCGATGGCCGTATAGATCATGATCTTTCGAAGCCATCCTTTAAAGGAGCTGACTGTGTCGGTATAAGCTGGTTTGAAACGGTAGATTTCGACAAAGACTTTCAGGAAGCCGTCATTGAGGATTTCGTTGGCATCTTCTTCGTGGGCGGTATATCGGTGGCAGATAGACATGGCATATCCATAGAAAGAGCTATATAACTTTTTCTGGCTCTCCCTATCGTTCAGGGCACATCCCCTGATATGTTTTTCCAATTCCTGCTCCGACAGCAAATCCGGTTGGTTTAATTATTAATCGTAAAACCAGGTGGAGAAAGTTGCCTTTATAAGTTACATTATTTTTCTGTGGGAAGGATCCATTCTACTTCGCCCAGGTCCAGGCTTTCTTCTATTCCATGTTCAATAACCAGGCGGCCATTGGGTAAAACAGATTTTATTAAGGCGTCAAATACTCGACTGCCCTTTTTCATCTTTACGATTTGACCGCGTTTGTAAAGCTTAGATAAGTATTCATCGTATATACCCGCAAAACCCTTAGAAACCAGTTGATTAAAATAAATATCAACCCATTGACAAAGCTCCCGGGCCAGGCTGGCCGGGTCAAAATTCTTCGAGGTAATTTGTTTAAGTGAAACCGCGTTTTTAAGGTCTGAGGGAAAATATTCCTGGTTCAGGTTAATGCCAATTCCGACGATGGCCCACTGCCATTCACCGTAGGCAGAGTCGCTGTTTGTGGACCCGGCCTGTGCGGTTTTTGCCCCGATTATATTTTCAATCAAAATTCCACCTGCCTTTCTGTCGCGCCAATACAGGTCATTAGGCCATTTTATCGTCACTTCATCGCCTGCATATTCACGCAATAGAGCAACTCCGGCCAGGCCGATGCAGGCACTTAGCTGAAACTGCTGGCCAATGGCCAGGGGGCGGGGATCCACCACCACACTCAATATCAGGCTGGAGCCAGGAGAGGTGGTCCAGGATTTCCCACGCTGACCCTTCCCTGCAAGCTGTTCATGCGCAAAAAACGCAGCACCATGTTGTGCCAAACCAGCACGTACCGCCGTCAGGGCATAATTGTTGGTACTGTCAACGGAAAGGAGCTCAATAAAAGGCCTTCCAATGCGTGTGTCTGAGGAGGGTTCTGGCAATTAATTGCTATTTTTGGGCAAAGTAAATATGTTTTAGGCTAAGGATGAATTGTTTAGAATAAATTCTGCTTGTTACAACCTTATCCTGGCCTACACATGATATGATAAACTAAAAAAAGAATTCATTATTGGAACAACTTGCTGTTTTATCTACGCGTAAAGTAAAAAGTGCATCCCGGTTAACGCAACGTTCAAAGATTATCAAAACAATTATTGCAGCTATCCAGGAAAAAAAGGGGGAGAATGTGATCTGCCTCGACCTGCGTAAGATCAACGAAGCCGTCGCTGATTTTTTTATCATATGTGAAGCCGGTAACCAGCCACAGATCAAAGCCATCGCCGACAATGTGGAAGAAAAAGTGAAGAAAATCTGCCACGAAGACCCATATCACCATGAAGGTTATAAAGCCTTACAGTGGGTATTGGTGGATTATGTGAATGTGGTGGTACATGTTATGTTGGCGGAGACCCGTAAATTCTACAAACTTGAAGAAATGTGGAGCGACGCTTCGGTGTTGAAATACGATTAATGTTAAATGTTAAAGAGATCGAACTTTTTCTAATAAAAATTATTAATTAGCAGGAATACAGACATAATTATGCCGCAGGAACCATCCTATAATAAAAACGAAAAGAGCCCGAATCCCCGATTTGGCAACCGCCCACCCGGGGAAGACGGTCAACCTCCCCGAAAAGGCCCGAAATTCAGTATATATTGGATTTACGCCATCATTTTCGCCGTGCTGATCGGTTTTCAGCTTTTCGGACCATTTTCATCCAATACAACACAGGTAGACCAATCCTATTTCCAGGAAATGCTGAAGGCTGGTGATGTAGAGAAATACGTGGTTGTATCCAACCGCAACCTGGTAAAGATTTATATCAAAAAAGGATCCTTAACAAAATATGCCGACAAGCTCGAAAAGGGTGTGGTGAAAGCCAACCCCGAAGGGCCGCACATGAGTTTCAAGATCGTTTCCGGTGACTCCTTCAAGGATGATATGCGGAAATTTCTTGCCGATAATAACATCACAAAAGATGTCGGCACTGTTGAAACAGAAAGTGACTGGTTTAGCAAATCCCTTTCATTTTTACTGCCGATCCTGCTTTTTGTTGGACTTTGGATCCTGCTGATGCGTAAAATGGGTGGCGGTGCCGGTGGTGGCGCCGGCCCTGGTGGCATCTTTAATATCGGAAAATCAAAAGCGACTTTATTTGATAAAGGAACAAAGGTCAATATCACATTCGCGGATGTAGCCGGTCTCGATGAGGCTAAAGTGGAAGTGATGGAGATCGTTGATTTTCTTAAAAGTCCAAAAAAATATACAGCCCTCGGAGGTAAAATTCCAAAGGGTGCATTGCTGGTAGGCCCTCCGGGTACTGGTAAGACACTGCTGGCAAAAGCGATGGCAGGCGAAGCGCAGGTGCCCTTTTTTAGCCTCAGCGGTTCCGATTTTGTTGAAATGTTTGTAGGTGTAGGCGCAAGCCGTGTTCGTGACTTGTTTAAACAGGCGAGGGAAAAAGCACCCTGTATCATTTTTATCGATGAGATCGATGCTATCGGCCGTGCCAGGGGAAAGAATGTGATGATGAGTAATGACGAGCGTGAAAGCACCCTCAACCAGTTACTAGTGGAAATGGATGGTTTCGGAACTGATGCGGGTATCATCGTGCTGGCGGCGACCAACCGCCCTGATGTGCTGGATACCGCCCTGCTTCGCCCGGGTCGTTTCGACAGGCAGATATCGATCGACAAACCAGATGTAAAAGGCCGCGAGGCGATCTTTAAAGTGCATCTGAAACCTATCAAGATCTCAGAGAAACTGGACGTACATAAACTGGCAGAACAAACACCTGGATTTGCCGGCGCTGATATTGCCAACGTTTGTAATGAAGCCGCATTGATCGCTGCACGTAAAGGAAAAGAAGCGGTAGACATGCAGGACTTCCAGGATGCGGTTGACCGGGTGATTGGTGGTCTGGAAAAGAAAAATAAGATCATTTCTCCCGAAGAGAAAAAGATCATCGCCTATCACGAAGCCGGTCACGCGATCTGCGGATGGTATCTTGAACATGCTTATCCGCTGTTGAAAGTTACTATAGTACCTCGTGGCACCGCGGCCCTGGGTTATGCGCAGTATACACCGAAAGAACAGTACCTATATAATACCGACCAGCTCAAAGACCAGATCTGTATGACACTGGGTGGAAGAGCAAGTGAGGATATATTCTTTGGAAAGATCTCCACAGGTGCTCAAAATGACCTGCAGCAGATCACCCGTACAGCTTATGCTATGGTTACGGTGTACGGCATGAACGATAAGGTCGGTAATGTAAGCTTTTACGATCCTCAACAAGAGACTTCCTTTACAAAACCTTACTCAGAAGAGACATCCAAATTGATTGATGAAGAAGTCAGAAGCCTGATCGAGACCTCGTATGAAAGGACAAAGAACCTGTTGATGGAGAAACGCGAGCAGGTGAGGATTCTTGCTGAAGCGCTCCTGGATAAAGAGGTATTGTTCCAAAGCGATGTAGAAAGCCTGATTGGCAAGCGGCCATTTGAAGAGAAAAAACCTTTGGTCGATGATGAGGTGATCCCCGCGGAACAGGGTGAGATCTCGGCAGGTGTGCCGCCCTATGATAGCGACGTGACGAAGAAAGCCCTGCCTTAAAGGGTTTAATATGTCAATAGATTTAATACAGTTGTGAACTTATGAATGTTTCACCTGCAAAAGAAAATATACTGAAGAGAATTAGAAAGGCGTTGAGTCACTCAACGCCTCTTCCTTTTCCTAAAAGCGAGGGAAACGATTCAGTATTCCAGCCTGAGCAGCAGGAAAAGGAAATTGAATTCGCGGAACAGTTTACCAAGCTGCAGGGACGTTTTATTTTTTGCATCAACCAGCAGGAGCTAGCGTTCCAGCTTAGCAGCCTGGTCAAGAAAATGGATTGG
The DNA here is from genome assembly GCA_023411775.1 of Bacteroidota bacterium. Lineage (GTDB taxonomy): Bacteria > Bacteroidota > Bacteroidia > Chitinophagales > Chitinophagaceae > Terrimonas_B. Next base: position 15,209 of record JAEYOL010000144.1, read on the forward strand.
CAAAAAGTGTTTTGTGTGGAAGATGAACTGATAAAAACCGCAGGTTCGCAGTTGGCCGACCGGATCGTGAAGAAGGGACTGGCCGATTGCGATGTTTCGATCACGGGATGCGAATGCCTGGTGGCCCGTACCGGTTCGATCGTTATGAGTGCAGCGCAGAAAAGTGGCCGCAATACCAGCGTCTACGCGCCTATTCATATTTGTATCGCTTATTCCAACCAGTTGGTTTATGATATCAAAGATGCGTTGCAGCTTGTAAAGGATAAATATCATCCGGCACTTCCTTCACTGATCACCTTTGCTACAGGGCCCAGCCGAACCGCCGACATTGAAAAAACTCTGGTTGTAGGCGTGCATGGACCCAGGGAAGTTTATTTATTCCTGGTGGAGTCCTGATTATTTTGCCAACCGTTGTATTTTTAGCATATGACAAATCATGCCTCGTACTATCTATTCGTCTATGGAACACTTCGCAGCGGATTTCATAACCCCGCATACGAATATATCAGCCGCTATTTCGATTTTTTTGGAAACGCAAAAGTAAAAGGCCGTTTATACGATCTTGGCGAATATCCCGCGGCCACTCCTACCCAGGATGATGCATTTATAACAGGTGAATTATACATCATAAAAAATGAAAGGGAGTTTTCCTGGGCTATCGGTCAGCTCGACGATTATGAGGGCGTAGTAGTGGAATCGGGCGAACAGCGCTTATACCGCCGCGAAATTGCCGATGTATTTATTAACGATGCCATCGTTCCCGCATGGGTTTACTGGTACAATGGTGATCTCAGCGGCAAACCTTTTATCAGTTCGGGAGATATAATGGATTATCTAAAGAAAAAATGACCCTGAATAAAAAGATCTATTTTCTCTCCGATTTTCATCTTGGAGCCCCTGACCATGCAAGCAGCCTGGAAAGGGAAAAAGCTGTCGTCGAGTTCCTGGACTCAATCAAAAATGATGCTTCCGAGATCTTCCTGGTTGGTGATATGTTCGATTTCTGGTATGAGTACCGACAGGTAGTTCCAAAAGGTTATGTGAGACTGCTCGGTAAACTTGCCGAACTCACTGATATGGGAATACCCATACATTTCTTTGTCGGTAACCACGATATGTGGATGAAGGATTATTTTCAAAAAGAATTGAACATACCTGTTTATTTCGCACCAAAGGAGTTTGAGCGCGAGGGTAAAACATTTATCATTGGTCATGGCGATGGGCTGGGGCCGGGCGATCATGGTTACAAGCGTTTGAAAAAAATATTCCGTAATCCCGTTTGCCAATGGCTTTTTGGGATATTGCCACCGGTAGTAGGGATGGGTATTGCCAACTATATGAGCCGGAGGAGCCGTGCGCAGACGGGGGCTTCAGAGGAGGTTTTTCTCGGCGAAGAAAAGGAATGGCTGATCATTTACTGCAAGGAAGAGTTGCAAAAAAGAAATATCGATTTTTTTGTGTTTGGACATAGACACCTGCCCATAGATTATCGTCTTGGTAATAGCCGGTATATCAACCTGGGCGACTGGATACGTTATTATACCTATGCTGTATTTGACGGTTCTGAGCTGGAATTGAAATCATTTAAAGGCCAGGAAGGAAAAATCATCCGGAATTAAAATGGGGAAACGATTATATACAGTTTTGGTTCTAGTGTTAGCCCTTGGATCGGTTCACGCCCAAACGGAAACCAGTTTCCGGTTGGAAGGGGTTATTACGGGCGATATTGTTGCATTTACCGTTGACAACCTCGACAATATTTACCTGCTTAGCAGCAGTAACCAGGTGAAGAAGGTAAATGCCAATGGTGATTCGGTTGCCATATTCAATGATGTGAAGAAATTTGGCCAGGCATCCCTGATCGATGTTTCAAATCCTTTGAAAGTCCTGCTTTACTATAGCGATTTTGCCACCGTCGTTGCGCTGGACCGGCTTATGACGATCCGCAATACTATCGATCTCAGAAGATCCAATATTTTCCAGGCAAGAGCGATTGGCCAGTCATACGACAACAAGGTTTGGATCTATGACGAGGTAGACAACAAACTCAAGAAAATTGATGAGGAAGGTAAACTGCTGTTGGAGACACCCGATTTCCGGCAATTATTCGGTGAAGCACCATCGCCACAGAAAATATTCGACCAGGATCAATTGGTTTACCTATACGATTCTGCCAAAGCTGTTTTTGTTTTCGATTATTATGGAGCGCTGAAAAATAAAATACTGATTTCAGGCTGGCAGAATTTCAAGGTCGCGGGAAAGTATATTTTTGGTTCCTCGGGTAATAAACTGTTCAGGTACGATATAACTACTTTCCGTGTAGATGAATGGGTGTTGCCTGATGCCCTTCACGAAAGCATTTCTTTCAATTTCAGCGCTGCCCGACTTTATGCCCTGAAAAAAGACCGTATTGAAATTTATAGCTTTCACTAATCGAATGCTGGAGGGATTTGATAATTTCGAGGCATAATCGTTTTCTTCTATGGATCAGTTCCTTGACCAGGTTTGGCTCGACAATACGATCAGGAGTTACCTGGTTGTAGTGGGGATTATTTTGTTCGTTGTCCTGGTTAAAAAATACGTTGCTCATTATATTGCCGGAATCCTGTTTCATTTTATCAGGGCAGTCTGGAAGGATGTCGATAAAAGATCTTTCACCAACCTGGTCTCCAGGCCCCTTGGTGTATTCCTGGCTATATTTGTCTCGATCGTCTCTATCTACAAACTCAATTTCCCAACGCAACTTGATGTAGATATTTACCGGCTCACTTTAAAGGAACTTTTACACACCATCGCTTCACTGGTGCTGATCATTTCATTTATCCGTCTATTATTAAGAATAATAGATTTTGTTGCCCTGATACTGAATGTGAAGGCCGATCGTACACCGGATACCACTGATAACCAGCTTGTCGTTTTTTTCAAGGATTTTTTCAAAGTACTGATCATTATTGTCGGCGTGCTGATGGTACTCAAGTTTACGTTTGGTTACCGGATCACCAACCTGCTGACCGGCCTGAGTATCGTGGGTGCTGCTATCGCGCTGGCGCTTCGTGAGAGCCTGGAAAACCTGATCGCCTCCTTTATCATTTTTTTCGACAAACCCTTCAGTATTGGAGACGTGGTAAAAGTGCACAGTTTTACAGGCACGATCGAGAAGATCGGGTTGAGAAGTACCAAGATCAGGACGGATCAAAAGACATTTATAACGGTGCCCAATAAACAGATGGTTGATAGTATACTCGACAACCATTCGATGCGAACACAAAGAAAAGGGGAGTTGAAACTGGAGATCGCGTTAACCGCTAATTCGCAACAGCTTGATCGCCTGGTCACCGGCGTGAAGTCATTGACAGCTCGTGAAGAAATTGAATCGTCTACCGTGTTGTTAAGCGATATTAGTTCCAATGCCTATATCATCACGGTAGACTATTTCACTGGTCCTACTACCGCTTCGGAGTTTAATGCGGTGAAAGAAAAACTGAATTTCGATGTATTGAAAATGCTGGAATCGCTGCAGGTGGAACTCGCCGGCGCCAATACGGATATCAGGATCAATCAACCGGTTAGTTCCTGATGCCATTTGCCTTTTAGATATTAAACAAGTTGAGACTGGTCCAAACAACACTCAATTGAGCTGACTACTTAGTAGCAATTTCAGTGATCTCGTTTTCCACCATCCCGGTCCGGCCATATTCCACAACGCGTCCTAATTCTTTTCCTTCTTTCATCACGATTACCGTGGGTACATTCGTCACATTGAATGCATCACTCAGGTGACTGATGGTCTTTTTATTGCGGTCCACGCCCACCACTGTCAGGCGTTCGTTGGGAAAACCAGCTGCATCCAGGAATGGAAATAGTTTTGGAATGATAACATGCGAGTCTTCGCACCAGGTGCCGAGAAATACAATCAGTTGAATGCTGTCTTTTTGTTTTGCGAATTTTACAGCAGTCTCCTTTTCAGCCGGGTAGGGCTTAAGGTTTTGTGTATACCATTTAAAATCGGGATCCGAAACGATCAATTCTTTTGAGATGATTCCTTTGAGGATCTTTTGTCCGCCATTTTCCTTGATCACCTCATATTGAGTCTGGGAGAAGCTTACAACGGTAATAAGGGCAAACAGGATTAAAAACAAGGTTTTCTTCATGCTATCTATTATGATTTGTAGTAATTAGTGGCTCTCACATAGATGAGCGGCCGGATCTTATAGTTGCAAAGTAACCATGAAAAAATCAGGCTGTCAAACCCTGGCGGATTGTGGGGATGTAAATAATCCTTAAATACCTGCTTTCAATTCGAGCAAAAAGGACTTGATCTTTTCCAGCGACTGGATCATGGCGAATTTTTCTTCGGCCTTTTTATTCATTTTCAGGTATTCCTTGGCGCCTTCGATGGTGAATTTGCGCCGCCTAAGCAGGTCGTAGATCAATACCAGGTTTTTTATATCAACAGGGCGGAAAAAGCGGTCGCCCTTGCGGTTCTTGCGTGGCTGAAGAATATCAAACTCCGTTTCCCAGTATCGGATCAGCGACTGGTTCTCCTTAAACATTGTAGCCACTTCGCCGATCGAGTAATACTGCTTTTGAAACAACACTTCGTCTTCCGGTATCTCGATCAGGTCAGCATTGATCCCAATATCTTTCAGGGAGCGGCGACCCCGGGTAGAGCCCTGTTTTTTATGAATCTCAACAGGAATCGGTGCAGGAGCAGTTTCAACCTTTACTTCCACCTGTTCTTCCAACACGGGTTCGGTAACGGAATTTTCTTTTTCTGTTACAACGGGTCCAAAGTCGAACGTGATCTGTTGAAAAGGTTTATCCATAACCGTATGCTCAAAGATACAAAGCTTGTATGCAGCACCGCAAAGGTTATACCAACTGTGGAAAAATACGAGGGGCTAGCCACGAATTGCACGAATGCCACGAAAGGGGGCCACAGATTACACGGATTACACCGATTGGTTGCACGAATGATACGAAAGGGGGCCACAGATTGCACAGATTACACGGATTGGTGTCACGAATCTGCCTGACGGCAGAGAGAGTAGGCCACGAATTGCACGAATGATACGAAAGGGGGCCACAGATTACACGGATGAGGTTGCCACGAATTGCACGAATGACACGAATGAGGGCCACAGATTCCACGGATTACACGGATTTATTCCTCTATGCCCATCATACAAACCGCCCTGAATTCTTTTTTGGGTCAAGAAGAGCACGAAGAATTTCATGAATACACGGAAAAAATTCAATAAAGTCTCCGTGCTCGCCGTGTCTTCTTTGTGCCCTCCGTGACCAAAAAAACCTGCTAGTCAAAACTCTGATTAGAAGCAGCTGCCTGTTTCAACAGGCGATCAAACTGTTCAGGTGTGAGATCATTATAGAAGAAATATACTGGGTCGATCTTGTTTCCATTCTTGTGCACTTCATAGTGACAATGCGGGCCGGTTGATTTCCCCGTACTTCCCACCCATCCTATGATCTCACCACGGCTTACTTTCTGCCCCGGACGCGATTTTACTTTTACCATGTGGCCGTATAGTGTTTGATAGCCATATCCATGATTAATGATCACGTGATTGCCGTAGCCATTACCCTTATTACCTGCCGTAGTAACAGTGCCATTCGCGGTTGCATAGATCGGTGTACCCTGTGGCGCTGCAAAATCGAGTCCCGCATGCATCTTCACGGTTTTATAAACGGGATCTATACGGTAACCAAATCCTGACGCGATCCTATTCAGGTCTTTATTACTAACAGGTTGTATGGCGGGCGTATGCGATAAAAGCAGTTCCTTGTTTTTAATCAGGTTGTCGATCTGTTCGTAGGATTTAGCCTGCACTTTTACCCGGCTTGTCAGCCTCGACAGTGTTTGTGTTATGGATCCGAGGAGCTGGTTATTGGCCATTCCCTCGATGGTTGCGATCTCTTTTTCAGCTTCAATCTCCTTGGCCCTGGCGCTGTCCGGAATGGGATTGGCTTCAAATATGGCGCGGTACACGCTATTATCCCTTTTTTCAAGTTCCGACATCTGCTTGTCCAATTGCTTTGCTTTTTCGGCAAGATCTGCGTAGCGATCGCGAAGTCGCTCATTTTGAAGGCGCAGTAATTTCTCGTTGGGTGAACCGATAAACTGGAAGGCAAAGTAGGAAATCAGCGCCGCTGTAACGAGGGCAGCTGCCACAAAACCAAAAACGCGCAGGAGTTTTACGCGCAGGGGTGTTTCCAGCTTTTCATAGCGCAGCGTATTGGTATTGTAGTAATATTTAATTTTTTTCATAGTAAACCAGCCGTTAACCTGGTTTTCGCAGCGTACAAATGAACATCGAAACTTTTACCTTTGCCCACCAGCCACTGCGATGGATGGCGGGATACCCGAATTGGTAAATTTCCAATATTGACAAATATAGGGCGTTAAACAGCAAAAATCAACCCAATTCAATGGCTTTGAAGCAAGTCCGGGAAAAAGCCTCCCATGGATGAAAAATAATGATTAAAATGACCGCAAGCGAAATACGACAAGAATTCCTGGATTTCTTTAAATCCAAAGGCCATGAGATTGTATCCTCAGCACCGATCGTTGTAAAAAACGACCCCACGCTGATGTTTACCAATGCGGGCATGAACCAGTTTAAGGATTATTTTCTCGGCAATAAAAAATCGCCATATCCCCGCGTGGCGGATACTCAAAAATGCCTGCGCGTCAGCGGTAAGCATAACGACCTGGAAGAGGTTGGCGTCGATACCTATCACCATACGATGTTTGAAATGCTGGGCAACTGGTCTTTTGGTGACTACTTCAAAAAAGAAGCCATCGCCTGGAGTTGGGAACTGCTGACCGAAGTTTATAAGATCGATAAGGAAAGATTATACGTTACCATTTTTGAAGGTGATAGCAAGGAAGGCTTGCCAAAAGATGAGGAAGCTTATGATGAATGGAAGAAGTTTATTTCAGAAGACAGGATACTTCCGGGTAACAAAAAAGATAATTTCTGGGAGATGGGTGATACGGGGCCCTGTGGACCCTGCACCGAGATCCATGTCGATTGCCGTGATGAGCAGGAAAGAAGATCTGTTGATGGACGTACCCTGGTTAATGCTGATCATCCCCAGGTAATTGAGATTTGGAATAATGTTTTTATCCAGTTCAATCGTAAGAAAGATGGTAGCCTGGAGCAGTTACCCGCCAAACATGTCGATACCGGGATGGGATTTGAACGCCTGGTCAGGGTGCTGCAGGGAAAAACTTCCAACTATGATACCGATGTTTTCTCGGGGACGATTGCAGCTACAGAAAAGATAACTGGAAAAAAATATAACGCCAGCATAGGGGACGATAAACAGGCGATAGCATTTCGCGTTATCGCTGATCATATACGGGCGATCAGTTTTACCATTGCCGACGGGCAGCTGCCTTCCAATACAGGCGCTGGTTATGTGATCAGGAGAATACTTCGTCGCGCCGTCAGGTACTACTATTCCTACCTGGATTACAAGCAACCTCTTCTTCACCAGCTGGTACCTGAGATCGCATTACAGTTCAAATATGTGTTCCCGGAACTGTACCAGCAGGCCGAATTTGTAAACAGGGTAGTGCGGGAAGAGGAAGAATCATTTCTAAGAACACTTGACAAGGGATTGAAGCGCATCGAAGACCTGGTGGGCGACAACAAAGCAGCCAGTACTTTCACCATCAGCGGCCGCGATGTGTTCGAACTTTACGATACTTATGGATTCCCGGTTGACCTTACCCGACTGATAGCAGCTGAAAATAATCTTGTTATCGATGAAGCAGGTTTTGAGGCTGAGATGAAGAAGCAAAAAGATCGTTCACGTGCCGCTACTGCTATTGATACCGAAGACTGGGTCGATGTGAACAAGGCCGAACGAACCAATTTTGTGGGTTACCACGATCTGCTTGTGGAAACCGAGGTAGTGAAATATCGCAAGGTGAAGTCCAAATCAAAAGAGCAGTATCAACTGGTTTTAGAAACCACACCTTTTTACGCTGAAAGCGGCGGCCAGGTGGGTGATAAGGGTTACCTGCAATTTGGTGAAGAGAAAATTGCCATCACGGATACGAAGAAGGAGAATGACCTGATCATACATTTCGCGGACAAGTTGCCCGCTGATATTAGTTTGCCTGTCACGGCTTCTGTCAATCTTGACACACGCCTGCGCACGATGTACAATCACACTGCTACGCATTTATTGCATGCAGCTTTACGGGAAGTGCTGGGCAAACATGTTACTCAAAAGGGATCGCTGGTATCGCCCGATATTTTACGCTTCGACTTTTCCCATTTCTCCAAAATGACCGATGAAGAACTGCGCCGCGTTGAAATCCTGGTCAATGAAAAGATCAGGGCCAATATACCGGTGGTGACAAAGGAGTTGCCCAAAGAGCAAGCCCTGCAGATGGGTGCGATGGCCTTGTTTGGCGAAAAATATGCAGATACCGTCCGGGTAGTGATCATCGATCCTGAATATTCCATCGAATTATGCGGGGGTACCCATGTGGGCCATACCGGTATGATAGGGTTGTTTACTATCGTTTCTGAATCGGCGGTAGCGGCAGGGGTGCGGAGGATAGAAGCCCTGACCGGGCCTGCAGCCATACAATATATTGCTGATAAAGTCGGGCAGTTCAGGCAGGTGACTGAAGTCTTAAAAGCCAAAGATCCTTTAAAAGCACTTGAAAAGCTCCTCGAAGATAAAGCAGCCCTGGAAAAGAAAATTGAAAGAATGGAAGCCCGTCAACTGGTGGGCATTCGAAACGAACTTCTTCAAAAGGATGAGATCATCAATGGTGTCAACTTTGTTGGGGATATTATTGAAGTCGACAACCCTGACGCATTAAAGAAAATCTGTTTTGACCTGAAAAACAACCTTCGCGATTATGTTGCGGTACTGGGTGCCAATATTGGCGGAAAACCATTTGTGGCCATCGGCATGTCAGAAACCGTTGCTGCTGCCAGGAGCCTCGATGCGGGAAAGATAATTAAGGAGCAGGTAGCCCCGCTGATCAAAGGCGGCGGTGGGGGACAGAAGACCCTGGCGACGGCTGGTGGTCAGGATGCAGGTGGATTGCAACAGGTGCTGGAAACGGTGAAGAAATTATTAGGTCAGTAGGGTGTCTTGTTACGCTTTCCGGGCGATTTGTAGTTACGGGTCTCCATATATATTACCACCACATATACTATAACGATTGCACATAGTACAATGCAGGTGATGGAGAGAATTTTCATCATACAATGAAAAGCAGTTCGGTTGGTGACGATGTCAAAAATGCTGATTTATTTGCAGATTTCCACCTATTTCAGCAGCGAAAAACCCTTAGTAAATTTACTATTTAAGTATTTTTCTTTACCAATGATATCGCGCCATCCAGCATCGAGTATCCAAAATCCAGCATCAGGCAACTCGCAGGCTCCAGACTTCGGGCTCCCATCTCCCGACTAGCCTCCCGCTCATCCCCAAAATCAACCATTTACTATTTAACATTTCCGAAATGCTTCGTATTTTCGGATTTGTCCTTATATTTGATCTACGAAATTCAACGTAGTTAAATTATAAAACAGAAACAGCATGAAACAACTTGTTAAAACAATCACTTTTCTTCTCCTGGCCACCGCGTTTGTGGTTCCGGTATCGCTGAAGGCGCAGGATGAAAAAGACAAGGAATCAAAGGAGAAAAAAGAAGCTGAGCAGATCATCATTACCCGTAAGGGCGGAAAAGACCAAAAGGTGGTGATCGAAGTGACAGGCGACAAGGTCATTGTGAACGGCAAGGAAATAAATGAAAAAGATAAAGATGGCGATATAACGGTGCGTCGTCATAAGATAAAGGACGTTTGGGCTTTTGGCGGCGATGGTATGGTTAGTTCATTGAATGGTCTTGGCGACCAGTTGAGGATGTATAATTTCAACGACAATCTATTCAGCGTTAGCGAAAACAGGGCTATGCTCGGCGTTACAACCAGCCAGGCTGATAAAGGTGCTGAGGTTGAATCAGTAACTGAAGGAAGTGCGGCAGAAAAAGCAGGTTTGAAAAAAGGCGATATCATCAAAACCATTAATGATCGCAAGATTGAAACTCCCAACGATCTTTCTAAAGAAATAAAAGAGCATAAACCCGGAGATAAAGTATCAATCACCATACTCCGTGACAAAAAAGAGCAGAAATTAACAGCTGAGCTGGGCAAATGGAAAGGCGTATCAGCTTTTAGTTTCTCCCCAGGACAGAATTTTGACATGAACCTGGAGCGGCTTGCTCCCAGTATCCGTGCAATTCCGCGTGCAGGCCAAAACTGGAGCTGGTCTGGTAGCGGACCTAAATTAGGCGTGTCTGTGCAGGACACTGAAGATGGAAAAGGTGTAAACGTAATCGACGTGGATGAAGACGGTAATGCCGCTAAAGCTGGCATCAAAGAGGACGATGTAATCACAGAAGTAGAGGGTAAGGCAGTGAATAGCGCGGATGATATTGTAAAACTGATGCGTGAAAACAAAGAAAAAACCTCTGTAAAAGTGAAACTGTTGAGAAAAGGAAAGTCTGAAACAGTGGAGGTGAAAATCCCCCGTAAGCTGAAGACTGCCGATCTCTAGGCGATAATGGTCATCCATATATTTAAGAGGCTGGATCTCAAAGGTCCGGCCTCTTTTATTTTTAGGAAATCTCTAAGCCCCTTTAGAGGTTTGCGACTTACTTTTGCAGTTCCTGATGACTGAACCTTTTGATTCATACGAAGTAGTGGTAGGACTCGAGGTGCATGCGCAATTGCTCACCGAAAGCAAACTGTTTTGCGGTGACAGCATTGCCTATGGTTCTCCGCCCAATACCCAGGTAAGCCCGATCACACTCGGTCATCCAGGCAGCCTGCCAAAGATGAACCGAAAAGCTATCGAATATGCGATCAAATTGGGGCTGGCCTGTCATTGTGAAATTGAAAAGCGAAACTACTTCGCACGCAAGAATTACTTCTATCCCGATCTTCCCAAGGGTTACCAGATATCCCAACATACCACACCCATTTGTAAAAACGGGTATATCACCATACGTTTGGATGGGAAGGAAAAACAGATCCGCCTCAACCGGATTCACATGGAAGAAGATGCCGGCAAAAGCCTGCACGATATAGATGAGTACAACACCTGTATCGATTATAACAGGGCAGGTACGCCCCTTCTTGAAATCGTGAGCGAACCCGATATCAGAAGCAGTGAGGAAGCCTGGAACTATCTTACCGAGTTGCGTAAACTGGTGCGCTACCTGGAGGTGTGCGACGGCAATATGGAAGAGGGGAGTTTCCGCTGTGATGCCAATATTTCTGTCAGAAAGAAAGGTGATACCAGCCTGGGTACCCGCGTCGAGGTAAAAAACCTCAACTCGATCAGGAATGTAAAACGGGCAATCGACTTTGAAGCAAGACGACTGGTGAAATTAACCGAAGATGGTACGACCATCATCCAGCAAACCCGAAGTTTTGATGCCAACAACGGAACCACTTTTGCCATTCGCGATAAGGAGGATGCGGATGATTACCGATATTTCCCCGATCCTGATCTAACACCTTTTCACCTCGAGGATAGTTTTATTGAATCGATCCGGGAAACCATCCCGGCATTACAGGAGGAAAGAGTTAAAAAATATACATCGGCATGGCAACTCCCGGAATATGATGCATATGTATTGACCGAAGAAAAAGAAATGGCTGATTTTTACGAACAGGTGGTGGCGAAGACCAGTAATTATAAAGCTGCTTCCAACTGGATGATCGGGCCTGTAAAGTCGTGGCTGAATGAAAATAATAAAGACATCCAGGCGTTTCCATTATCACCCGCCACGATTGCACGCCTTGTACAACTGGTGGACGATGGTACGGTGAGCTTTACGATAGCGTCGGGAAGATTATTTACACACCTGTTGAATGATCCGGGAAAAGATCCACTGGAGACAGCAAAGGAACTAAACCTCGTTCAACAGTCAGATGCCGGCAGCCTTGAACCGATCATCAATGAAGTGCTGGAAAAACATGCGGAGAAAGTAAAAGAATACAAAAAAGGTAAAAAAGGCCTGCTATCGCTGTTTGTAGGGGAAGTGATGAAGCGGTCGAAGGGTAAGGCAGACCCGAGGGCAACGAATGAGTTATTACTTGAAAAACTTAAATCATAAATATTGATGCGATCTTAGAATTATTACGAGCTCGCTTTATTAATTTTTAAATTATGAACAAACTGATCCTTGCAACTCTTGCAGCAAGTGTGTTGATGGCTTGTGGTAGCACATCATCGGATAAATCATTTTCAATAAATGGGACGATCTCCAATAACACCGCCAAAATGATATACCTGGAGATGATCCCAGCAGGTGGTGCGCAACCCCTGACTACTGATTCATCCAAAATTGGTGCGGACGGAAAGTTTTCACTGAAGGGAGAAAGGGGAGAGTCCGTTATTTATAACCTCCGGCTCGATCAAAACAGGTTCCCTGTGGTATCTGTCATCAACGACGCTGACAAAATCAGGCTCGATATTCAATTGAGCCCGGAGAATAATGAATTTGCTGAAAAATATGAAGTGGAAGGCTCACCTGCCAGCCAAAAGATGAAAGATTTCCTGTACACTTTTAATAAAAGCCTGCAGGAGATATTCCCACAGGCTAGAAAGATCGACAGTCTTCATCGCCTGGGTGCACCCGATAGTGTTATCTATCCCCTGATCGCCGAGCAACAGCCTCTTGCTGATAAACTGAAAAAATATTCTGAGGATGCAATCCTTAATGCCAACGATCCGGCGCTGACTATTTTCGAGTTGGGATACTACCAGGAAACCGCCAATCGCGGTGGCTTTGGACTCGTACCACTATCTAATGACCAGGTAATGAATATTATCAACAAAACAGCTGCGAAATTCCCATCACACCAGGGCATTGCAGCCGTAAAAGCTACACTCGACGATCAACTCAATCCTCCCGGTGCGATAAGTTGGGTTGGCAAAGAAGCACCTGATTTTTCGATGCCCGATCCTAGTGGAAAGGAAGTGAAGTTGAGTTCATTTCGCGGTAAATATGTACTGGTAGATTTCTGGGCCAGCTGGTGCGGACCCTGCAGGCAGGAAAATCCCAACCTGGTTAAAGCATATCACAAATTCAAGGATAAAAACTTTACGGTATTAGGCGTTTCGCTCGACAGGCCTGGTCAGAAAGACAAATGGCTCAAGGCGATCAGTGATGACAAACTTGCCTGGACCAATATCAGTGATCTTCAATTCTGGAATAGTCCTGTCGTGGGTCTGTATGGTTTTGATGGAATACCATACAATGTCCTCGTAGATCCGCAGGGCAAAATCATCGGCGAAGGTTTGAGAGGACCCAGCCTTGAAACCCGCCTGGCTGAATTACTGAATTAATTATTTATTGCGTTTCCCTGCCAGGTTGATCAGCAAAGCAGGTAGCAGGGCCAGGTTGGTGAAAGTAGCTGTCACCAGGGTCAGGGATGTTAGCCATCCCAGAGCCTGTGTACCGCCAAATCCACTAAAACTGAAAATGATAAATCCTGCGATGAGCACCATCGAAGTATAGATGATACTGATACCCGTGCTGTGAATGGTTTCAATGACGGTGTTCCGGATATTATATTGTTGTGGTTCCAGTTCCTGCTTATAATTTACAAGAAAGCGGATGGTGATATCTATCGCGATGCCCAGTGCAACGCTGAACACAAGTACTGTCGATGGTTTCAGGGGTACGCCTACCCATCCCATCACTCCGGCCGTGATCACAAGAGGGATCACATTAGGTATCAGCGAACACAACAAGATTCGCACCGATTTAAACAGGTAGAGCATACACAAGGCGATCAAAAGAAAGGCCCAGAAAATACTTTCTTTTAATCCATTAATGATAAAGCTACTTCCTTCCAAAAAAGTGATACTGGTGCCGGTAAGTTGTACATTATATTTTTCATTGGGGAAAAGATGATCGACACGTTGTTGTATGGTGTCAAGGATCTGGGGCAGCTTTACATTGCCGACATCAGCCATCGATACACTGATCCGGGCTTCCTGCTTCGCACTATCCATAAAACTCGCTACCAGTTTGCTGAAGGAATTTTTAGCTGCCCCTGGTTCACCCCTGAAATTGAGGTATTGTGCCAGTGCCGGCAGATCGTATTCCGAGGGCATATCATAATTCATGCTATCACCTTCAAAAAAAGCCTGTCGGGCAAATTTCAAACCTTCTGTTATGCTCAGGGGTCGGGCAATTTCTGGTATGGAGGACAGGAATTGTGATAATGAATCGATCAGTTGCAGGTTCTTCAAATTACGTGTAACACCATATTTCTTTTTGGTGTCGACAATAATTTCAAGTGGCATAACGCCTTTGAAATTTTTCTCGAAAAATTTAAGATCCGTATAGATCCGGTCGGTATGGGGGAGATCATCCACAATATATCCTACACTTTTCAACCGCGTGATGCCGATGATTGAGAAAACCAGTACGATCCCTGTTACAGTATAGATCAGCCTGCGATGATTCAGACACCACCGCTCCAGCCGGTCGAGCCACCTGTTGAGCCGTGGATTTTGCAGGTAACGTGTATGTCTTGTTTTGGGAGATGGTAAAATGCTAAGCACCACCGGTATCAGGACCAGTGAAATAAAAAATAAGACCATGATATTGATGCCGGCTACGACACCAAACTCCTGCAGGATCTCGCTTTTGGTCAGCGCGAAAACAGCAAACCCGATCGCCGCGGCTAAGTTGCAAAACAAGGTGACGATCCCCATTTTACTAACCATGGTCACCAGGGCAAGTTCCCGGTTGCCCGTCTGGTTATAAGAAGTGTGATACTTATTAAGGAAGTAGATACAGTTGGGTATCCCGATCACAACGATAAGTGGTGGAATTAACGCTGTTAGAAGCGTGATCTTATATCCCAGTAAATGCATGGTGCCCATGCTCCATACCACGCCCATCAACACCACTCCCAGTGATAATATCATAGCGCTGAAAGAACGGAAGAACAAAAGCAGTATGAGCGCCGACAGGGCGATGCTGGCAAATAAAAACCATTTCATCTCGTCAGCGATACGTGTCGCCATTTCCGTTCTAATAAGGGGAAGACCACTCAGGTACACTTTCTCGTTGGAGGTTTGACTAAACTCTTCTGTCAGCTTACGGATTGATGCTACAACTGAATTTCTTTTTTTTGAATTGATCACCGACTTGTCGATGCTTGCGCCCATCATCCAGGCACTGGTGGCA
This sequence comes from Bacteroidota bacterium, assembly GCA_023411775.1. Lineage (GTDB taxonomy): Bacteria > Bacteroidota > Bacteroidia > Chitinophagales > Chitinophagaceae > Terrimonas_B. The sequence goes on from JAEYOL010000144.1 coordinate 30,483, forward strand.
GGATTGTAAAGCAGGTTTTGATAAAAGGGGAGGTTTAAAAAAACCGCGGCACTACTGTCGATCTCAGCCTGTGTCAACTTTCGGTCGGGGAATATATTTACGGCGTTCAGCTTTTCGGTTTCGGGTTGTTTTACCAGGTTTACCGCCGAAGGCACCGAGATCACATCAATCACACCATCCAGTTTCTTGAGTCCTCGCTGAAGCTCCGCGTATTGATTAAATAATTTTTCATTGAAAAGACCGGGGGTTTGTATGCCGACTACCAGCAGGTTACCATCCTGGCCATATTTCTGTTTAAATTCCTGGTAGGTTTTGTTGGCCGGGTGATTGGCGGGTATTGCGCGGCTGAACTCATAGCTTAATTCCAGTTTGGAAGCATGATAGCACATAAACCCGGTTGCAGCAAGAATAAGAGTTAGCAGAAGCCAGCGATAGGTCAGGATGAATTGCCCTGTTTTTCTCCACATAGTTAAATATTTTGCCGGCCTGGCGGTTTTTTAAGGATACAGGCCATTCTTCAAAGCGATGCAAAGAAACATAAAATCAGGTGGATGTCATTGATAATCTTCATATATAAATGAAAGAAAAAAATGAGAGCCAGGATCTGCTTTACCAACAAACGTTACCAGATATCCATTTGTAAAACGACTGTTATCACCTGATTGCGATATTTTTGGATGCTATAGCAAAGCGAATTCGTATAAGCAACGATGGCGGACAAAGTATTCCATACAAAAGGTATCGTACTGCGATCGATTAAGTACGGTGAAACCAGCGTGATCACGCTGATGTTTACCGAATTGTTTGGCACACAATCCTACCTGGTCAACGGTGTTCGCATGTCTTCAAAAAAATCCCCTGGTAAGGCAGGCATGTTTCAACCTCCGGCTATACTAGATATGGTAGTATATCACAACGAACTGAAACAATTGCAACGAATAAAAGAATTCAGATGGGCCTTCATTTACCAGCAGATCTTATCGGATGTAAGAAAGAACGCGGTCGCCTTATTTATGGTGGAGTTGCTGACCAAATGCCTCAAACAACCTGAGCCCAATGCTGAATTGTTTCATTTTGCAGAAGATGCTTTTCTCCACCTGGACACCGCCAACGATGCTATCACAGCCAATCTCCCGCTTTTTTTTGCTGTGCATCTCCCAGTGTTTTTTGGATTACGGATCAATGATAATTATTCTGAAAAGTATTCCTACCTCGACCTGGTAGAAGGAGAGTTTGTAAAAGAGCGACCCGCGCACCCTCATTTCCTTGAAGAAAGGCAGGCCGCTGTTACTTCACACCTGTTAAAAGTGCAACAGCCACTCGAACTGGAAGGAATTAAACTGCATCATGATTTCAGGCGTAATCTCCTGCATGCTTACGAAAACTACTATCAGCAACA
>JAEYOL010000074.1 GCA_023411775.1 Bacteroidota bacterium
TTACAAATTCCGGAAGTGGCGCCATATCGCCATCCATCGAATAGACAGATTCCACGGCAACAAAAATATTCGCATGGGAAGCCATGCTCTCCCGCGCTTTCCGCAATTTTTTTTCGAGATCCGCCGCATCATTGTGAGCAAACCTTAACCTGTTGGCATAGCTTAGCCGGCATCCATCGATGATGCTGGCATGTATCAGTTCATCTGTGATCAGGTAGTCGTCTTTTCGTGCAAGACAGGAAAACAAACCCAGATTAGCATCGTAACCTGAATTAAAGATCAGCCCGGCTTCAGCCTGGTGAAACGACGCAATATCCTGTTCCAGTTTTTCGGCGAAAGCAGTATTACCTGAAATAGAACGAGACCCGGTGGCGCCGGATAATAATGGTAGGGATGCGCTAATTTCTTTAAATTTTTCCTGGACAAGGGGCGACCGGGAAAAACTCAAATAGTCATTCGAACAAAAATCCACCAGTCCTGTATTCACCTGCAGGCTGCGATAAAGAGATGCCTGCTTTCTTTTTTCAAGAATATCCTTCAATGAATCCTGGATGGTCTTTTCCTCGATGCTCACAAATAGCAGTTTGGGGTTATGGCTAATAGTCGGCGTCTACTGTTTTTCTTTCATTTTTAAAAGCTTCTCTTGGTTTGAGGCCAAGTATTTCAAACATCTTCATGTCATCATTAAAAGATGGATTAGGGGTGGTGAGCAGTTTATCACCGGCAAATATTGAATTGGCTCCCGCCATAAAACAAAGCGCCTGCTCCGGCATGCTCATCTCGAGGCGACCTGCCGAAAGACGTACGACAGTTTTTGGCATTACAATTCGGGTTGTGGCGATCATGCGCACCATATCCCAGACCGAAACCCGCTCCTGGTTTTCAAGCGGTGTCCCCTTCACCGGTACGAGTGCGTTGATCGGCACCGACTCGGGATGCTGTGGCAGGTTGGCCAGGGTATGCAACATCCCCACCCTGTCTTCAACTGTTTCACCTAACCCTATGATACCACCCGAACAAACGGTGATGTTCGCCTTTCTTACATTGTGCAGGGTTTGAAGCCGATCGTCATAGGTTCTTGTAGTGATGATGTTTTTATAGTTTTCTTCTGATGTATCCACATTATGGTTGTAGGCGTACAAACCTGCTTCCTTTAATTTTTCTGCCTGTTCGTAAGTTAGCATGCCGAGTGTACAACATACTTCCATATCCATCTCGTTAACTGCTCTCACCATTTCCAGAACCCTGTCAAAATCGCGATTGTTTCTTACTTCGCGCCAGGCGGCTCCCATACAAAGCCGTGATGCACCGGCAGATTTTGCTTTACGCGCCGTTTCAACCACCTCTTCAACTTTCATCAGGGCATGAACATCCACGCCGGTATGATAACGTGCCGCCTGGGGACAATACGCGCAATCCTCCGAACAGCCGCCAGTTTTTATTGAAATAAGACTACTGATCTGTACTTCACTATAGTCGTTATTATTGCGATGAACGGTAGCTGCTTCATAAATAAGTTCCAACAGGGGACGATGATATATAGCCGAAATTTCTTCCTTTGTCCAGTTGTGTCGGGTCATAGCTTAGTTTGAGTGATCAAAACTAAATGTATTTGCCGAAAAAAAACCGTCCCTGTGATAAACGCGTTCTGAAGCGTTAAAATGTTTTTCTCCAGGTAGAAAAAACGAGGCTGGCTCGTGAATTTGCGGGGATCATTTCAAAATTGACCTGCTAACTTATTTTCGGTGACGGGATTCCAATACTTTTTTTACATCTTCCAGGCTAAAACCTTTTGCCTGTAATAATATCATATAATGAAACAAAAGATCAGCGGCTTCGTTTAGAAATAATTCATCATTATCATCTTTGGCTTCGATCACCAGTTCTACCGCCTCCTCTCCCAGTTTCTGCGCAACTTTGTTGATGCCACTATCGAACAGTGAGGAGGTATAGGATTTACCCGACCTGTTCTCATACCGCTGCTTAATCGTATCCGTCAGGGTTTGGAAAAATTCTTTGGTGTTCGTTTCATTAAAGCATGTATCAGCACCTGTATGGCAAACCGGCCCTGCGGGATCAGCCTTGATGAGCAGGGTATCATTGTCACAATCCGCCGTGATCTCTTTTAAGGACAGGAAATTTCCGCTCTCCTCTCCTTTTGTCCATAGCCGGTTTTTACTGCGACTAAAGAAAGTAACCTTTCCGGTTTGTTTTGTCTTTTCGAGTGCTTCGGCGTTCATAAACCCAAGCATCAACACTTTACTTGTCGATGCATCCTGGATGATCGCAGGGACAAGTCCGTCACTATATTTTGCAAAATCTATGTTCATAGTTCGTCTTATTTATAATCTCACCGGTATATTCATTTTGTTTAAATAATCTTTAAGGTCGCGGATATCCACTTCCTTAAAATGAAAAATGCTGGCCGCCAGGGCTGCCTCTGCCCGGGCTACTGTAAATACTTCTGCAAAATGCTGCATAGTACCACCACCTCCACTAGCGATCACCGGCACGGGCAACGTAGTGGCCAGCTTCCTGGTAATATCAATAGCAAAACCGGATTTGGTGCCGTCATGATTCATGGAAGTGAGCAGTATTTCACCGGCACCAGCATCAACGCCTTCGTTTGCCCAGTCTACACAGCGTATATCAGTTTTTGTTCTTCCTCCATTTAAATATACATACCATTCACCATCCTCCTCAAGTTTGGTATCAATGGCAAGTACCACACACTGGCTTCCGAATTCTTTAGCTAATTCGGTAACCAGCGCCGGCCGACGGAACGCGGCAGTATTGACAGAGATTTTATCGGCACCATTATTCAAAAGGATATTTACATCCTCAATAGAACTAATGCCTCCACCCACCGTAAAAGGAATATTCACATGGTGTGCTACACGGTTTACCAGTTGTGAAAGAGTCTTTCTACGTTCATTGGTAGCGGTAATATCCAGAAATACCAGTTCATCGGCGCCTTGTTCCGCGTACATCGCACCCAGTTCCACCGGGTCACCTGCGTCACGCAGGTCAACGAAGTTGGTACCCTTTACCGTACGCCCGTCTTTAATATCAAGACAAGGTATGATCCTCCTGGTAAGCATTACGCGAAATGTTTTAAATCCTGTAAAGAGATCCTGTTTTCATATATGGCCTTCCCAATAATAACCCCGCTGCAGCCAATTCCCTGTAATTGGTTTAAATCGTCAATATTTGCAACGCCACCACTGGCGATAAAAAACAGGTTGGGAAATTTTTCGATAATCTCTTTATAAAGCCCGAGGGATGGGCCTTCCAGTTTTCCATCCCTGCTCACATCTGTACAAAAGATCTGTTGCACACCCCGGTTGATATAGTTTTCTATAAAATCAAAAACAGATTTATCCGTAGTTTCCAGCCAGCCATGTATGGCAATCATTTTATCCTTTACATCGGCACCCAGTATAAATTTTTCCGCGCCAAACTTTGTCAGCCATTTTATAAATTCTGTTTCATCCTTCACCGCGATACTTCCCACGGTTGCGAAAGCGGCACCCGAATCAAACACGATCTGCACATCCTGTTCGGTACTCACACCGCCCCCAAAGTCAATAACCAGTTTGGTTTTGGAAGCGATTGTCTCCAGCACTTTCCAGTTCTTTACAGCCTTTTGCCTGGCACCGTCGAGATCTACCAGGTGCAGCCGCTCCAGTCCCGCATCTTCAAACTGACGCGCCACTTCCAGCGGATGCTCGTTGTATATTTTTTTCTGCGCGTAATCGCCCTGTGTCAGGCGAACGCATTTGCCATCAATCAGGTCGATAGCAGGAATTATCTGCATCGTTCGTTGTAGTTGTTTTTTCATTTTTACAAATTCAATCCCATACTTCTGCCAGCGTTCCCCGGTTGAATTCATCCCAAACTTTCGGTAAAGAGCGGTTGCCGATGTTCTCGCATTACACCAAATCGAACGCTTTTTATTTTCAACCGACCAGTCCATTACAAATTGCAGGAGCCTGGTACCATATCCTTTTCCCTGTTCAGCAGGAAGCGTGGCAAATTTTCTAAACTGTACCTCGTTTCCCCGGTCAAAAACAGAAATCACCGAAATTAAATCCTCGTCATTATAAAGTCCCCAATGAAGCCCACCCGCATCATCATCCAGCTTCACAAAATCCATGTTTTCGGTCGGATACATGACAGCCTGCCGCATTTTCCATATCTCGTCCAGGGGTACTTTCCTGATCGTCATCATAACCCAATAAAGTTTTTTAATATCCTCTCACCTATAGCCGCGGATTTTTCAGGATGAAACTGGACACCATAAAAATTGTCTTTATGTAACCCGGCACTATATGGTTGAATATAGTCACAGGTAGCAATGGTTGCTTCGCAAAGCCCGGCATAATAACTATGCACGAGGTAAATGAAAGATCCCCCAGGCACGCCTTCAAATAATGGTGTTTTTAATCCATAAATACTGTTCCACCCAATCTGCGGGATTTTTATAGTCGGATCGGTTGTTGTAAACTTTTTTACCGCAACATTAAAAATCCCCATGCATTCAGTATCATTTTCTTCGCTTGAACTGCACATCAGCTGCATGCCAAGGCAGATCCCCAATACCGGCTGCTTCAGCTGAGTGATCAGGGTATCAAGAGATCTTTCACGCAGGTATTGCATGGCTGTGCTGGCCTCACCTACACCGGGGAATATGACCCGGTCGGCCTGTTTTATCTGATCCGGATCATCCGTCACTACAGCCTCTGCACCTATTCTTTCCAGTGCATACAAAACAGCCTGGATATTACCGGCATTGTATTTTATGATTGATATGTTCATGATTCATGGTAATTATTAATTGATGCCTACTCCCGACTCACGACTCACGACTCCCGACTGCTAAAGTACCCCCTTTGTACTCGGCAGATAATTACTAACCGGGTCCTTCCTGACCGCCATCCGGACGGCTCTCGCAAATGCTTTAAAAATGGCTTCGATCTTGTGATGTTCATTATCGCCCCTGCATTCGATATTGAGATTGCATTTTGCACCATCGCTAAAAGACTTGAAGAAATGGAAAAACATTTCTGTCGGCATCTCCCCGATCTTTTCGCGGTTGAATTCTGCATTCCAAACGATCCAGGGTCTGCCACCGAAGTCGATCAGCACTTTCGCTTCGGCATCATCCATGGGCAAAGCGAATCCATATCGCTCCATGCCTTTCTTATCAGCCAACGCCATTGCAAAAGCCTCACCCAGCGCAATACCGGTGTCCTCGATACTATGATGCTCGTCGATGTGCAGGTCACCCTGGCAATGAATGGCCAGGTCGATTTTACCATGTCGGGCGATCTGCTCGAGCATATGATCAAAAAAGCCCATACCGGTATGAATATCGGCCCTGCCGCTGCCATCCATATTTAATGAGATACTGATCTTTGTTTCGTTGGTATTACGAATATGATCGACCTTGCGCAGACCGAGTTTTAGAAAGGAATAAATATCCGCCCAACTGGTGGTCTCGAGCGCTACTGTATTTTTTAACTCTTCCACTTTATCACTGATCTCGGAACCACCGAGTGATTCATCATTTTTTAGCCAGATCCCTTTGCAACCCAGGTTCCTGGCCAGCTGGATATCAGTGATGCGATCACCGATCACAAAAGAATTTGGAATATCATACCTGGAAGGATCGAGATAATCATTTAGCATTCCTATGCCCGGTTTACGTGTTGGCGCATTGTCTGCCGGGAAACTCCGGTCGATCAGCACATTTGAAAAATGTATGCCTTCGCCTTCGAGTGATTTCATCACCAGGTTATGCAGTGGCCAGAAAGTATCCTCGGGGAAGGAAGCTGTGCCAAGCCCGTCCTGGTTTGTCACCATCACGAGTTCGTAGTCCAGTTCTCTCGCGATCTTTCCCATGTACTCAAACATACCCGGGTAAAAACTCAGCTTCTCGAAGGAATCGAGCTGGTAGGTAGGCGGTGCTTCGTTGATCAGGGTGCCGTCGCGGTCGATAAATAAAACTCTTTTCATAAATGTGGAAATGTGAAATGAAATAAACTTCCCTATTTAATTATTTATTAATAGTCACTTTAGATTTCATGTACGTGATCAGGGCGTCGACGAGGTTGGTATTTTCCTTT
>JAEYOL010000214.1 GCA_023411775.1 Bacteroidota bacterium
CTGTAATCGTTTGTTCTGACACTATCACAAAAGACAAAGGCGAGGATACCAGCGGGCAAAAGATCATAGACAAGCTTGAACAGTTTAGCATTACAGTTTCGGATTACGAGATCATTGCAGATGATAAGGATAAAATACAATCCCACGTGAAAAGCCTATGTGATGCGGATTACGATCTTATCCTGTTGACTGGTGGCACAGGTGTTTCTCCACGTGATAACACACCTGAAGCTGTTCAACCGTTGCTGGATAAGGAATTACCGGGGATCATGGAAACAGCCAGGAACTATGGTCAGCAACGAAGTCCATTTGCGATGCTCTCACGGGGTATCGCAGGTTTTATAAAGGACACGCTTGTCATTACTTTGCCCGGATCAACCAGTGGTGTTGAAGAATCCATGGATGCCTTGTTTCCTTACGTATTTCATGTATTCAAGGTCAGGCAGGGAAAAAGGCATGACTAATTAGTGATACTGCTCTTCATGTAATTCAGGAAAAAAAGAGCGAACCGGTTGGTTCGCCCTGCTTCTTTGGAGATATTTCAAAAAAGAAATTCTACACCAGTTCTTCTTTTGCTGTTTTATTGTATTCTTCGATAAGCCTTTTCTGAAGATCAAAGGGCACAGGCTCATATGCCAGGAAGCTCATTTTAAACTTTGCCCTGCCCTGAGTGATCGAGCGCAGCGAAGAGGAATACCCATCCATCTCGGCGAGAGGCACCCTGGCGATGATCTTTTGAAAATGTCCCTCGCTGTCGATGCCTTCCACGATTGCGCGCCGGCTTTGCAGGTCTCCCATCACAGCGCCGGTCAGGTCGTCGGGGCATAATACTTCCACGCGATAGATCGGCTCGAGTACCTGCGGATCCGCCTGTTGGAAAGCCTGGCGAAATGCCTGTAGACCGGCGATCTTAAATGAAATATCATTGCTGTCGACCGGGTGCATTTTACCATCATATACGCATACCCGAATATCCCGAGCATAGGAACCCGTCAAAGGACCATTATGCATTTTCTCCATCACGCCTTTCAGGATGGAAGGAAGGAATCGCGCATCGATTGCGCCGCCCACAATACAATTATAAAAAACCAGCTTTCCACCCCAGTCGAGGTCATAAACATCCCTGCCCCTCACCGTAAGGTCTCTTGGTTCATCCATGCCCTCATGCCAGGGTTCGATTCGCATAAATACTTCACCAAACTGACCGGCGCCTCCGCTTTGCTTTTTGTGGCGGTAACTGGCGTCGGCCATCTTGCGGATCGTTTCGCGGTAAGCAATCTTTGGTTTCACAAATTTCACTTCCAGTTTGTGATTGTGTTCGATCTTCCATTTCGCCACCGCGAGGTGCATATCTCCCTGGCAATGGATCAGGGTTTGTTTCAACTCAGGTGAGACTTCTACAAGCAAAGTGGGATCTTCTTCACGTAGCTGGTGCATCGCCTGCGACAGCTTTTCCTCCTCCCCTTTTTTTATCGTTTCAATAGCCACCGTCATGTTGGGTGGCGGGAATTCGATCGAAGGCAATTCGTAGTTCTTACCGCGAGCATGAAGTGTATTGTTTACATGGGTGTTCTTCAATTTTAAAGTGGCGCCAATATCACCAGCCACCAATTCATTTACATTCGTACGCTTGTTACCTTCAACCAGGAACAACTGGGATATCTTCTCCGTCACACCCGTTGATTCATTTTCCAGTTCCATCCCGGTTTTGATAGTGCCCGAATACACTTTAAAGAAAGACAATTCACCTACATGAGGCTCAGACACTGTTTTGTAAATAAATATGCAGGCCGGACCATTGGCATCACAGGCAAGCTTTTCACCTTTCCTGGTAACCTGCGGCGGCATTTCATTTGCACTGGGGCATACATTATCGATAAAGCCCATCAGGCGGCCGCTTCCCATGTTTCGTTCTGCAGCCAAGCAAAACAAGGGGAAGATGTCGTGGCTGATCATGGCTTTTTTCAGTCCTATTTTCATCTCATCTTCATCCAGTTCACCTTTGTCAAAGTATTTTTCCATTAATGTTTCATCATTACTGGCAATAGCTTCGATCAGTTCTTTATGAAGGTCGTCAGCTCTTTGTTTCTCCTCATCTGGTATTGGCAATTTCTCAGGCTTACCACCCGCGTCTTTGAATTTGTACATGGTCATTCGCAGTACATCGATGATCTCATGAAAACCTGAGCCTGTTTGTCGCGGATATTGAACCACGACTACTTTGTTACCAAAATGAGATTTCGCTTCGCGTACCGTTTTTTCAAAATCGGCATCATCATCATCCAGCTTGTTGACGGCAAAGATCATCGGTGTTCGAAATTTCTCCGTGTACTCCCAAATGATATCCGTTCCTACTTCCACACCCATAACTGCGTTGAGTAGCATCACACCGGTGTCTGCAACCCGCAAAGCGGAGATCACTTCACCCACAAAGTCGTCGTAGCCTGGTGTATCGAGAATATTTATTTTATAGCCCCGCCATTTTGCGTGGAGGAGTTTGCTGAAAATAGAATTCCCACGTTCCTGTTCCAGTTCGTGGTAATCTCCTGTAGTATTTTTATCGGCTATATTGCCCCGGCGTGTGATGAGGCCTGCTTCGTAAAGCATGCACTCCGCTAAACTGGTCTTGCCTGAGCCGGCATGGCCCAGCAAGACAATATTTTTGACATGTGAGGTATCAAATTCTGGCATGATAAATAATTTTAAAAGTTGAAAATGTAAATCGTAATCCCGCGTACCGTTTACAAGTTCAATACAATTATCTGCATACCATGTCCTGTATCGTGTAGGATCTACCGGGTGTTGTTCACATTGCCTGCAACCTGTGAATCTCAAAACTTGTAAACTAAATTTTCCCTATGACGTTCGGCTTAAATATTCCTCGAATTCTTCTCTGAGGTCCTGAAGTGTGGATTCTAGTCTCTGATACTGATCTAGCAGGTTTTCATGCTCCGCCATTGTTTCATGATTCAGCTTATTATTGGCATTCATTTCATAATGCATCTTTTGCTCATGCGATTTTACAGCATGCTTTAGATCATGAATGTTGATGAGCTGAATGTGGAACTGGTTGTGGAGGTGTTCTACCTGCTGAAGTTGATCCCTGGAGAGTGAGCGGCTGGCGGTGTCCTGGAGTTTGACCTTGTCTTTCGAAAATTCGTCGCGGTACTGACGAAGCTTTTCTCTCCAGGAATTACACTCTCCTGTGAGCTGTGAAGTTTCTACCTGAACCATGGGATTTTAATTTAAAAAGTGAATAATCTTGTTTACTCAAACTTTTTCCCTGGGGTTTTGGATGGTGTATGTAATTTAAAACTTCTTTCCCGTAAAAACAGGTTTTTTTTATCACAAAAAATCCAATATTGACGTGATTTTAGTCATAATTGCGCCTAATGGCTTTTTTTACTGTTTATCGTTACATTCATCGTTTAAAAACCATCTATGCTTGAGCTGCAATTCAGTCCATTTCCAGTACTGCTAACCAATAGGCTAACACTGCGAAAGATCAGCGAAGGGGATATTCCTTCAATTTTTGCGATGCGAAGCAGTGAAGAAATGATGCGTTATATTGACCGGCCAAGGGCACAGTCAACCGAAGAGGCGGCTAAACTGGTGAACTCCATCCTGGAATCACTGGCAAAGAATGAGGGTATCACCTGGGCTATTACCGTTACCGGTCAAACAGACCTGGCAGGAACAATTGGTTTCTGGAAGATCACCCCTGAGCACTACCGGGCGGAAATTGGTTACATGCTGCGTACAGAATACCAGCACCAGGGAATAATGCATGAAGCCCTGTCTGCAGTTTTGGATTATGGGTTTAAAGACATGAACCTGCATTCGGTTGAAGCAAATGTCAACCCTGCCAATGAAGCTTCTATCAGGCTGCTCGAACGAAACAATTTTATACTCGAGGGCAGGTTCAGGGAAAACTATTTCTACAATGGTAAATTCCTTGACAGTAATATCTACTCCCTGTTGACCCCGTTGAAACAGTAAAACCTAATTTCAAAACCTGACCCTTAGAGTAACGCCATAAGTTTCGGGATTTCCAATATGGATGGCACCAAAATCATACGCGTAGGCAATGTACCTGGTATTGGCCAGGTTTCTGCCCCAAAACATTAACTCTCCATAACGCGCACTAATTCCGACCCTCGCATTTAGCAAGCTGTAAGCATCTTGTGAGATGTTGTTGGAAAGATCGAAATATTGCTCACCCAGGTGCATCCACTCACCCCTTACCACCAGTTTCAACTGTTTGCGTGTACTGAGGTTAAGACTATACTGGGCGGCTAACATAGAAGTGATATCGGGTGTAAACACCTGCTTTTTACCCGCCAGATCAACGGACGCACCATTTTGCGACAATTTTAAAGTCTTATACGTAGCATCCGTAAATCCAAAATTGTATTCAATCTCCAGTCCTTTTAGAGGTGTAGTAGCGAGTTCCAATTCCGCGCCCTTACTGTTCAATTTGCCTGCATTGCGGGTAATCGTGATCGCATCAGGTAATATCAAAGTAGGCACCTGCACATCTGTGACCTGTGTCAGGAAAAATGCCATATTCAACCGTAGACGATTATCGAAGAAATTGTTTTTGATACCAATCTCCAGGTTATTACTGTACTCAGGTTTGTAAGGGTATAATGGAGGCTGGGATGGATCAGTGGCCGACAATTGTGTAAGCCCACCGGTTCTGAAACCCCGGCTATATGTCGCAAACAGGTTACTACTGGCGGCCAGTTTATACATGATTCCAAGTTTGGGAGAAATCGCATTGAAACTGGTGGTAGCGCTAGTATCGGGACGGGTCACCATGGGCGGGTTCGAAGACTTCTGGTACTCGCCCAGCACATGGAACTTTTTCTTTTCATAGTCGAAACGCAGACCGCCGATGATATCGATCTTTTCATTTATGGCATAAACCACCTGTCCAAAAACAGCTCCACCACTGTTCTTTCCTGTAGACGAAGTGATAGATGAAAAATCTGTATCAGGTGCACCCATCATGCCGGCATCCATACCAAAATGAGTAGCCTGTTTTACCGGGTTGTGTTGTGTAAATAAATAAGCACCCGCGGTCCATTTCAGTGAACTGGTGTTCATGGCGGGTGATGATAATTTGAATTCTTGTGTCCATGCGGTTACCTTGTTCCAGTCATCACCATAATTGTTGATAACCGTGACCCCGTCAATGGGTGAAAAATCACCATCCAGCGGCAGCGTATAGTATCGATGATTAGACTGGTAGGCCGTCTGCGAACTAAAATTAAAGCTGGGTCCTGCATAGTTTGCCGTAAATGAACCATTAAATGTATTATCGATCATTTTGGATGTCGCATTCTGGGTCAGCACATGACCTGCTTTCAGGAACTCTTCAAAGCTACCTGTGGGAAATGCAAGCGGAAACGGACCATTGTTCCTGTTGTCATTATGCTTGGCATTTAGCCCAAGTGACCATTTTTCGCTGATAATATATTTGAGGTAGTAGTTACCCGTTATACTGTTTTGTTTATCGTAAGATGAATTATTGAATTCGTTTTTATAAAATCCATCCCGGCTATTATACATGATGGAAGCGCCGGCATATAATTTATTTGCAATAACCGGTGTTCGCAACCCGGCAATAAACCGCTGCTGGTTAAAGTTCCCTATGGAAACCTCTGCAAATCCACATGTTTTGTTTGTAGGTTGCCTGGTGATGATATTGATCACACCTCCCATGGCATTTCGACCATACAGTGTTCCCTGCGGGCCACGCAACACTTCGATACGTTCTACATCAAACAACTGGGGAATATAAGTATCGAGATTAAACTGGTTCACGCCATCAATATAAGTTGCAACGGCCTGGTCATAAGAAGTGGTGGCAATACCGCGAATGGATGTGACATTTCTCTCATCACCTGAGCTGGCGGAATACATATTTGGAATAATGGCAGTAAGCTCACGTGTATTCCATAACCTGTATTGCTGCACCTGCCGGGCTGAAAGCGCAGAAATGCTGAAAGGAATATCATGTAGAGATTCTTCTATTTTTTGGGCGCTGACCAGTACTGCATCCAACTGTTGCGATTCATCCTCAAGCACAATTTCTGTGGTGCCTGACCCTGGTAATACGACCTCCAAATTGAGCGTGGCGTAGCCAACGGCTGAGATTTGCGTTGTGTATTTTCCTGCCGGTATATTATTTATATTGAAATTTCCTTTGACGTCAGTTGCAACACCGCGATTTGTATTGAGAAGGTAGACAGTAGCCCCGGCAATTGGGAGATCATGTGTATCGGAGACTTTGCCGGAGAAGCTGGTGAGCTGCTGGGCCCGAACACTGGAATAAAAAATTACCAATGCTCCCAAAATTAGTATTCTCATAATGCGGATGGTATTTAAAAGGATAAAAGTCTATCAGACTGAATTAAAGACTTATACAGATTAATCGAATAAGTCATAATCAGTTATACAAAATTGGGTGATTTTTATCAGAAATCAAAGTAAGCCCCTATTCCCCAATGACAATCACGCATTCTTAATTGCTCTCACCGGAAGGATCGGCTCCATTCTTACCGTTGTCGGATGGTTTTGTATTGGAGGTATTGTTCCTGATCTTTAACTGGAAGTCTGAATTGAGACTGATCACATAGTTGTTTTGCCTGAGTAACGTCTTCGAAACTTCGTCTTCCATCAGCGCGGCAACAAGTTCTTTTGCCGGCGCAGACTGGCTGACTGTTTTGAAACGGCCTTCTACCAATTCAATATTGAAAGAGCAGGCGGGTTTACGACTCCGGCTCCCTTTTTCAAAATCAATGCGGTTTAATCCCAGGCTTTGTTCTGTTGATGCTGATCTTTTCAATAAGATCCTGATAACAGGCAAATACTTGTTCCAAACCTGTGTGTAAATATTCATTAGGTTATTTTTAATCGCTCTCCGGTGGCCTGTTATGCAAATTTACTGATCCCGGCACAAACCATAAATTGTGTAAAATTTTATGCATGGTTTTGCGATTTGCTCCGGTGGCCAGGTTAATTATGCTGATCATTGCATTGACGGCATGGTTTGCCCTCGGTCTGCAGTTATATCTCCTGGTCAGTAATGTGAAGCAATCCGGAATGACACGTCTCGGTGCTGTTGGGCGATTCCTGGCTTTTTTCACCATCCTTACCAATATGCTGGTTGCTATCGGCCTCACCTGTATTTTAATCAATCCAAATAGCCGGCTGGGTCGCTTTTTTTCAAAACCCGCAACTCTTGCCGCGATCTCACTATATATTTTGATCGTAGGAATCGTTTACAACGCTATTCTCCGATCACTCTGGCAACCTGCGGGGCTTCAAAAATGGGCGGATGAATTGTTACATGTCGTCATCCCGGTTCTTTATGTTTGTTATTGGCTCATATTTGTTTCAAAAGGCTCCCTGAGATGGCGGCATGTGATCGTCTGGTTGCTTTATCCTGCTCTTTACCTTGTCTATGCGTTGATACGTGGCAGTCTTGAAGGTTTTTACCCCTACCCTTTTATCAATGTTACAGAATTGGGTTATGGAAAAGTGATGACAAACGCCGCGTCACTGCTTGTCGTGTTCATAGCAGGTGGAGCATTATTTGTTGGCATCGATAAATTGATGAACCGTGCGACCCGGTCTTCCATCTCCTGAAGCTTTTGACTCAGTATATTGCTCAACCTTTATTTTTGATAAAATATTTACATGATCTTCTACAACCCGAAAGACTGGTTTACCTATATTTTCCGATTTCATAAAGCAGACACATTCCGTAAACTGGCGCCTTTGATGATCGGCGTCTCCATTTATTCTGGGATCATCGCTTATCTCGAGCTGGAATACTGGAGGCTTGCGTCTTCCAGCTATGTAAAAAACATCCCGCTCATGCACGGGTTGCTCGGCTTTGCCATTTCAATGCTGCTTGTATTTCGTACCAATACCGCCTATGATCGCTGGTGGGAAGGTCGGAAGTTGTGGGGGCAACTCGTCAACAACAGCCGCAACCTGGCGTTGAAACTGGCTGCATTTATTCCACATCAGGAAAAGGCACAGCGATCTTTTTTTCGCAAGATCATTCCAGCCTACGCCTTTACGCTACACAACCATTTGAAATCTGAAAAAGTGAGGATAGAACTTTTTGCCGAAGATGAACACAGGGAGGTTTTTAAAACGCTTGACGACTCCAAACACCTGCCCAACCAGGTGGCAAGACTGATGTTCCAGCATGTGCAACAACTTTACCAGGACAAAAAGATCACAGGTGATCAGTTGATCGTTATGAATAGCGAACTCCAGGCATTTACCGATATCTGTGGCGCCTGTGAGCGTATCAAGAATACACCGATCCCATATTCATACAGTGTGTTTATAAAAAAATTCATTTTTATATACGTGATGACCCTGCCGTTTGGATATGTGTTTTCCCTCGGGTATTATGTGATACCTGTAGTGGCGTTTGTTTTATATGTGTTGGCCAGCCTGGAAATCATTGCCGAGGAAATCGAAGATCCTTTTGGCGGTGATCCAAACGATGTGCCATCGGATAAACTCGCAGAAAATATACAACGTACTGTTGCGGATATACTTTAACGGGCCAGTCCCGGGCAATGATTAGGGATAATTTTTCGTTTATCCTGGTGAAGCAATTAAATATCGTATGAAGCTACCTGGCTGGCCAATACTTATTATTACACTCCTTTTTGCGTCCTGTAGTAAATCCAGTACGGATAACCCTGATCCCTGTGAAGGACCGGCCAAAACCTGGTCAGCAGATGTAAGCCCTATCATTCAAACTTATTGTAACCAGGCTTCCTGCCATGCGAGTGGAAGCGTGAATGGGCCTGGACCTTTAACCAACTATACCCAGGTATTTAATGCCAGAACTGTTATCAGGGAAGCCATCAGGTCGGGCTTTATGCCGCAGGACGCGACCCTGAGCTCCACGCAAAGAAACAATATCATCTGTTGGATCGACAACGGCGCTTCGAATAATTAATATATCGTTGTTATTTCATTGTAGAGAAAAAACTTCATTCCGCTTTAGGTTTCTCAATATATTTAGGCAAAAAATAAAGGAATGAATAAAAAAATATGCTTTGCCTTTTTCGTCTTATGCTGCAGCATTTCGTGGGGACAGACCACGCTCGACAAACTCACAGTTGAAAAGATTATGAGAGACCCTAAATGGATGGGCAGTTCTCCTTCCTCACCACAATGGAGCGTAGATGGCAAAATGCTTTTTTTCAATTGGAATCCCGACCGGGCATTAGCAGACTCACTATATTATATCACGCTCGATAATCAAACACCGGCAAAAGCCACCCTGGCGCAACAACAGGCGCTGGTCACGAGCAATTCCGCCAGGTATAATAAGGCCCAGTCAGCATACGTGTACAGCAAGGATGGTGACGTATTCTACAGGGATATTAAAACCGGGAAAACCCGCCGGGTAACAGAAACGACAGAGTTTGAATCAAACCCGCAGTTTTCATTCAATGAAACAAAGATCGTTTACAGCCGTAGCCAAAACCTTTATGCCTGGAATATTGCTACTGGTGAAACGCAACAACTAACTAACCTTAAAACAGGTGAATCCGCTTCTCCAGGACATGCCGGTGGTGCAAGAACCGCAAGAGGTGCTGCGCCCAGGGCGGCAACCGGAGGCTCACCACAGGAAGAATGGCTGAAGAAAGATCAATTGCAATATTTCGAAGTCCTTCGGTTAAGAAAAGAGAAAAAAGATAAGGGTGATGCCTATACCAAGGCTGCAAGACCAAAGGAATTGCGCAGTATCAGTATCGAGGATAAGACATTACAATCTTTATCCATAAGCCCGGACGGCCGGTTTATAAGTTATCGCCTGACAAAACCTCCTTCCAATTCAAAGGCTACGATCGTTCCAAATTATGTTACCGAATCAGGATTCACTACGGATATACCGGCC
>JAEYOL010000315.1 GCA_023411775.1 Bacteroidota bacterium
TGCAGCAATGATAGTTAAGCGAAGGAAAAAGCCCGGGAGATTTTTTAAAACCTGCCGGGCTGTAGTGGTAGATGTAATTTGCAAATTTATCGTTGTATTACCAACTGCTGCCGCTCCACTTGCCTGCCATCCGTAATTTCTACAATATAGGTGCCCGTGCCCAGGTCGCTTGTATTTAACCGCGTCTGTCGTGTACCTGCCGGGTATCGCAGGCGTTTCTTTACCGCACCTGTTATATCATAGATTGTAACTGCGCTAAAAAATGTATTAGCTTCTTTACCTGTTTTTATACTGTTATGGTTCCCCATTGAAATGGTTACGAAATTATCTGCGGGGTTAGGAGAAAGTCTTGTGCTTTGCCGCATATACACATCACCGCCTCCGCCGTCGGGCCACCATGAGCCGCTGCCAATTTCCACATATTTATAAACAGGTCTTGTAATGCCGCAGGCGGTTACATCCACTTCTACTGCGCCACCGGCAGTACCGGTACGCACATATAAAGTGTTGGTGCCCTGTCCTGATAAGATGGTCCAGCCCGAAGGCACTTCCCAATAGTAATCAGAAACCGGTGGGTAGCCAAGCGGCAGGTGAGCATAATAGTAATAGTTGCTATTAGGCCAGGCTGTGTCTGCACCGGTAGGGCCGATAAATGGAGGAAAGCCGACTATAAAATTTTTTTCGTCAGTATAACCTCCGGCTGTAGCTTTTAATAAAATGTTTCCAAATGGATTTCCGCTTCTCTCTATCGTAACTGTACTTGTTCCTTGTCCATTAGTGATAGTGGCAGGACCGGAAACAACTTCCCAGGTAACAGGTAAGCAATTTGGATTATTGGCTGTTATTGTACCCGAAGTGCAAATAGGATCATTTGGTGTATTAATCCCAAAATAATTATCAATAAAATCTGCTCTTGGCCCTCCTTGGGCAAACACTGCCCTCATTCTTAGGCTTTGTCCGGTCGTATAAATGTTCATACACCCATTATCGGTATAATCCATATAATTCATGAACATATCCCCACTCGGTCCGTTGTTGCATGTTACATGTGGAAAAACAGGGCATCCGCCATTAGGAAACCCTTGTGTGGGAGTATCATCTACAAAATCATTTCCACAATTAGCATCACCCCATATATGGCGAAGATTGAGCCAATGTCCAATTTCATGAACACAAACACGCCCTTGATTTAAACCCGGTAGTAGATTGCCAACTCTGCCAAACGCATTAAATAGCATAACAACACCATCGGTATTTGGTTTTACAGAATACTCATCAGGAAATTGTCCATAACCAATTAGTCCGCCAGACATGTCACAAACCCAAATATTTAAATATCTGCTTGTTGGCCAAGCATCAATGCCTCCTGAGTTGGTAAATTTTATTCCTATTGCCTGTTCATTGAATGAGCCATCAAGTGGATTTATATTTCCCAACGGATTAAATTGATCATCCCCTGCAAAAGATCTTGTAATACCATTGGTGGGGTTGCCATTAGGGTCAATACAAGCAAGTCTAAATTCAAAATTAGCGTCTGCAGCTACCCCTTGAAAGGCAACAGGTGTATTGACCGCATCAGCATTTAACCTTCTGAAATCCTCATTTAAAACATCAATTTGTGATTCAATTTGAAGATCGCTAATATTTCGCCCTACTCCAATTGCTTCGCCGCGATGCAACACATGTACAACTACAGGAATAATGATAGTGGCATTAGCGTTTATTAACCTTGCCGCATTGTTGTCATTACTTACGGAATTAATATAATTCTGCGTGTGTTGCTCCAACGCCAAAATTCGACTATAACGCGCAGGATTATTCTGTTGAATTAGCGGCAGATTTAACTCTGAGCCACATACGATTTGACTATAACTTTTACCTAAAGATGTCAGGATTATTACGAAAAATAAGAGTTGTTTCACTGTTATTTTACTTTGGCCCATCTTTCTATACCTTTGGTTTCCGAACGCACCTGAAAGTTCAATATCAAAGTATCATTGCAAATCTTATAGTGAGTATAGTTTGTTCTGATTCCAGTATTGAGGTCATTAAAAACAAGTACATTCAAGCTATCAAGTGGATAATTTGTAAGTGAACTTTCAACAACAAAGTTGTACCGATAGCTTTGGTCAAACACATGGCTTTTATAAAATGTGAGCTTGTCATTAATAACGTTTAATTGCCTTGTATATCCTTCCGTTTGAGGTGTTTTTAGAATATATTCGTTAGTAAATGGAACACGGTATAATTCGGAAACCCACTCCCACTTTCCAATTATTAATGCACTAGTTGCAAGTAATTCATTAGTTGGATTAGTGCATGGTAAATCATACTTTATTTTTTCTTTATTACAAGCAAGGAGTAGAAAAAGGAAGATTATTAAATAGTGTTTCATCGCATTTTATTTAATATGACAATAAAATTAATCCGAACATTGCATGGCGGGTCATGAATTCTAACTGTAAAATATTTATATGTAATCATATCAGTAATATTTTCGATTATCAGAGTGCTCATAAAGGGTTGCTTATAACGTTCAGATCCTGGTGAAGTATCGCTAGTCCCCCGCCTTTAACGGTAACCATTTCGAGAATAATGATCAGGCTCTTTCAACAAGTTCGGCCATATATTTCAGTTAAACAATAAGGGTTTACCCTAAAATTTTTTGAAAAATCACATCATTTTTGTCTGAAAAAATTGCCGGAAGGTGCTTTATAACACATAACTCGATAGCTTGAATTCTTTGGCATTGCAATTTACTTGCGAGCTATATAGCCCGGTATGCAGTGTCAAAATTTACCCCGTCAAACCGCATTTTATAAATATGCGGCGGAGCGCAAAATGCCAGCCAGTTACCATCCGGCGACCAGGAAGGATAATACAGGTAATAATTTGTTACTCTTTTAAAACCGGTACCATCCTTATTCATCAAATAGAACCCTGTGGAATCGCGGTTTACAGCATTCATATACCACTCACAGGGGGGGGTGTCCATGGGAAAAATTCCTGTTTGAGGCGTGTGATTAAAACCCAGTAATTGCCCGTTGGGATGCCATACCGGATCTTTAAATGGCTGGTAAGGAACTATAGCAAGCTGCGTACAATCTCTTTCCCTATTATTTTTTTTGCAGGCAAAAAAGCAAACTATTAGTTGCGTAGAAATTTTTCTCATAGCGGTTTGTTCAGCGATTAATAATAACGAATATCGCCCAGAGGTTGCATATTGATGTATAACGTTACTACCCATAGGGCCTTGACATGGGGTCCAATTAGCACTTAGAAGAATACTGTTAAAGTTGTTAAGGATATAAATATTACGAGGCTCAATAGCCTCTGCGATATACAGAGTTAAATGATGAAAATAATTATCCCCCCTGACGATCCTGAGACCGATAAAGTATCATTCTTTAGCCCCCCTCCTAGTGTATAAATACTGTTCTTTACAACCCAGTTTTCCCCATTCACCCTACAGGCAAAAAATATTTTTCCCTTCCTGGGTGGCATTGGGCAGGCTGTAAGGGTTATCGGGGGGTGGAGTGTTTTTATTTTTTTATTTTTTTATTTTTTTTCAGTCGGCAAAGCAAAAGCAGCTTAGTATGGCAAGGGTAAAAAGAAGTATTCTCATAGTGCAACAATTTATAGTACAAGTTAAAATCTATTTTGAAAGAGTCTTCCGGATAGTGGTTAACCCCTGCAACAAGTTCGCGCATATATTTAAATGAAACAATAAGGATTTACCATTAATTTCTTTTTAGGCACAATAGTCATTATCTCTTCGTATTTTAAACGCATGAAACCAACTAACACGTCAAGGCCTACCGGTATCTGGAAAATTATTTCCGCTTCTTCCGTCGGCACCATGATCGAATGGTACGACTTCTACATTTTCGGTATGTTGGCCAAAACCATCTCCACACAGTTTTTTCCCGAAGGCAATGCAACTGCCGCTCTATTAAGTACGCTGGCAATTTTTGCCGCCGGCTTTATCGTGCGGCCCTTTGGTGCACTGGTTTTCGGCAGGCTTGGTGACCTTGTTGGTCGTAAATACACTTTCCTGCTCACCCTGGTGTTGATGGGTGGCTCCACTTTTCTCATCGGGCTGGTGCCATCATACGCTTCTATCGGCATTGCAGCACCGATATTGGTTCTGGTATTGCGGCTACTCCAGGGACTTGCCCTCGGTGGTGAATACGGTGGCGCCGCTACTTATGTAGCCGAACATGCACCCGTGGAGAAACGCGGCTTTTACACCAGCTGGATCCAGACCACGGCCACGCTGGGTTTATTTGTAGCGCTAGGCGTGATCATGCTGGTAAAGATGAATATGAGCGATGAACAATTCAATGCACACTGGGGCGGCTGGCGCTATCCTTTCTGGATCTCGATCGTGCTGGTGGCTGTATCCGTTTACATCAGGTTAAAAATGTCGGAATCGCCATTGTTTTCAAAACTGAAAACAGAAGGCAAAACTTCCACCAACCCCCTGAAAGAAAGTTTCAGGCATAAATCGAATTTTAAAATGGTATTGCTGGCGCTTTTTGGCGCCGTGATGGGACAGGGCGTGATTTGGTACACGGGCCAGTTCTATGCGCAGAGCTTCCTGGAAACAGTTTGTAAGATTGAATTTGAACAAAGTCGTACGATCATGCTCTGGGCTATTGCCTTCGCAACGCCGTTCTTCCTTTTATTTGGATGGCTAAGCGATAAGATCGGCAGAAAATGGATCATGATGGCGGGAATGCTTTTGGGCATACTTACCTACCGGCCTATCTTCAATACCTTTTTAGAAGATTCAAAGATAGAGACTGCGATTGCTGGTGCCGCTCTGCCTGCCGCTGACCATCAAATCCTGGAGACAAAAAATCCAAATGACTCTACAACGGTTACCTTATCCAGGTTACAATTTGAAAATGGCGCAGCAGCCACGGCTGTTAAGACAGTGATAACAACTTCTACTATTGAAAACAATCCGCAAGCAGGCAGTATTCAATATACCGACAAACATTTGCCAGGCGGCACTTACTGGAAGTTTGTGGGCCTGGTGTTCCTGCTGATCTTATATGTTACGATGGTCTATGGACCCATCGCGGCTTTCCTGGTAGAGTTGTTCCCGACAAAGATCCGCTATACGTCCATGAGCCTTCCCTATCATATCGGTAATGGTGTGTTTGGCGGACTGGTGCCTTTTATTGGCCTGCTGTTGACCACTACATATACCAAAGATCCACTAGTTGGCCTCTGGTACCCCATCGGTGTGGCAGCGCTTTGCCTGGCGATAGGCAGCATTTACCTGAGCAATAAAATAGACAGGGAAGTAAACGATTAAGGGTCAATTTGAAAATCTATCATTAAACCTGAAATTATTTTAAGTATGAACGCGATAAAAAAAATATTGGGAATTGTCTGGCTGCTCCTGGCGCCGGTGGTTATTTATTTTCTGGTCAGCGGTGCCATCAGCTATATCGATCCTTCGGGAACGAAGGATATCAATAACCCTGTGATCTGGATCATCATCATTGCCATTTTCACACCCATTGCCGTTGGCCTGATGATCTTTGGCTGGTATGCACTTAAAGGTGAATACGATCACCTGCCGGAGGATTCGGGGCAATTGTAATAACCACCCATTTTTTTTAAAGTTCCTATACACTAGAAATAGGGAACGCGGATTTTCATGATTATTATGATCTGTTATGATCTTATCTTAATCAATCATAACCATCATAATAATCCGCGTGCCCCGGTCCTGCGCCAGATGACTTTACGAAAACAAGGAGCGTCTTCTATTCCTGGAAATTCAGAACGCGGACTGTCATGATTATTATGATCTGTTATGATCTTATCTTAATCAATCATGACCATCATAATAATCCCCGTCCCCATGTCTTGCGCCGGAAAATATTAATTAACATCAGGACGATCTAAATGCTACCGGGTGATTCAATTTTTTATGCGGTCCGAGGAAGATGCGTAGGTAAATTCTGATAGCGGCTAGTTCGATAAAAATAAAACACAACGCCATCAGCGAGATCAGACCATATTGGTTGCTACCGACGTAAGTGAATATTACATCAATTCCGATAAAAGCCGCCGTAACCGGGAAACCCAGCATACCGATGGCGGCGAGCATAAATAAAAGCGCCGTTGGTCTCTCCTCATAAACATACCCGTGATAATTATTCAGACTAATATCCTGATCTATGGCTTTTATCTTTTGCAGGCAATAATAACCGAGTAAGAACGCCCCCGCAATCCCGCTCGTATAATAAATGATCTCTATCGCGTTTACATGCGCGGTGTTCATGCCGATAGCGGCGATGATAACGAGGTGCGCCACTAATAAATACCCCCAGGTGATCAGTGCCGATCCCCGGTGAGAAAATGCGAAAAGAACTATGCCCAGCGATACGATCAACAGAGCAGTAGCTATTCCTTCATTTGGCGAAGCCAAAAATGCAGGCTTATATAGAGAAGCTAACATGGCCCCTACTGCAAGCAACGATACAACCAGGGCTGTGTTCCGGGATCCCAGGAATTGAAACTGCCGGCCTATCCACTTAAACGGATTCCATAAATACTGGAACATCAGGCTATCCAGGTTCCACTCTTTGACGCCAAGCGTGTACAGCGTAGCTCTTACCCGGGATAAAGGCTTCTCCTGCGGAGGATGATAATGAAAATATTGATGATGGACAAGGTAGTTCAAAACGGAAGGCGACACCAGCAGCTGGTAGGTCCTTAAAAAAGCATTTCCCGCGAAATGTATCAAAGCCAGGATATGCAAGCCCAATGCTATTTCAATAAATATGATCCCGATCTGCGCGGCAGAGGCATAGGCTATCTGTGTTTTTACTGTGGGCTGTACCCTGGCAATAATCGTCGCGACAATACCGGTTAATGCCCCTATAACGATCACGGCGACCTTAACTCCTATCATATCCTGCCAGAACGGCCAGGTACGCAACAATAAGAATACACCGATATGCACGCTTAGCGATCCATAAAAAATGGCGGAAGAAGATGTGGGCCCCTCCATCGCACGTGGAAGCCAGGTAGTAAATGGCAGTTGTGCCGACTTGATCATGGCGGCCAAAACGATCATAGCTACGATGAATATGGCCATTCCCTGCTGACCATGTTCAATTGCAGTTGTCTTTGCATCGGTCAGCTGAGTAAATAAAATGTTCTGGTGTGTGAGATGATGCATCATCCACATCACCAGTATCAACGCCACATCACTAAGACGATAGTTCGAAAGCGTCTTGAATGCATTCTTTACAGGCAAATACCGGCCCCTGTAAAACGCGATCAGTAAAAATGATGCGATACCGATAATCTCCCAGCCGATAAACATCGTTTCAAAATTGCCGGAAAAAATAATGAGGTTATACCCCAGGGCAAAGAAGAGGATGGTGTTGAAAAATCGTTTATATCCCTCATCACGGTGCATGTAATAACGACTGAAAGTGGCAACCAGGAAAAACAAGACAGCGCCTACGATACTGAATACAGCCGTAATATGGTCGTAATAAAAATGGATGGCGAAAACAAAATTCTCCGCCTCATACAAAGTGACCAGAGAATAGCTTATAGGCGTATGGCCGCCCGCAATCCACAATATAGCATACAGCACGGCCGCTCCAATATAAAAGGCCTTTGTAAACTGAACGATACCTGCGATGGGTTTCTCCTGCTTATTCTTCCAGATTAGCGATGCCAGGAAAGCAACCATGGGAATGAATACAAACAAACCTATCGACTGGTTGAGTATATTATTAAGTTGATCCATCCAGGTAAACGTTTATCAAATTACTTTTCAGTTTCAGGAATTTGTTGTCTCTAATAAGTACACCGCCAGGTTTTCTTCTGTAGCATGTATGATGCTATTGGTCTCCATCTCTTTGGCTCCTTCAATAAATTCTTCCATATTCTTAATGGTCTGGATCTGTTCGGCGCCAGTGATGGGTTCATAGAGCACAAAAGCTCCATCGCGGAAATAATAGAATTGTTTTTCTTCCGGGTGCAGGGCTATGATATGCACCCACTCGTTCTTATACCACTCAAACACTTCAGGAGAAGACTGTATCGCTTTCAAAACGATCTCGGGTTTGTGTTCTACGATGACCAGCAATCTGACCGGGTCGTGTACCTCGATCATTTGCCAGGGTAGTCCCGGGCGGAGATCACCGTCGCTGCTGTTGGCAACACCGAAAAGTCCCATCACATTATGTGGCAGTTTGGTTCCAGCACCCAGTTTGATATTATCGACCCTTGAAAAATAATATTCGAGGTTGATGCCCCCGCATACAAGACCGATGGGTCGCATCACGCCTGAAAGGATGGTGCCATCAGGATCTGTTGTGGGATCATAACTATTCATAAACGCACGCCTGTCGAGGAATAGGCTTTTGGTTACTGATCTGCGCCCGATGATGGCAAGGGTGTTGGTACCATGACCAAGTTCAGGTCGTGGCTCAAAAAGTGAAACAGACCTGTTAAGAATGGCTTTCCGCACATGTTCGCATTCACGCCGCGTATTGATCGATGCAAAACGCCTGCTTCTTTCTTTTGCGTTGAGATTAAGTGCCGTTTCAAAATTCTGTTTATTTACCTGATGTTCCTTTGCATTCTCTTCATGCAGTAAATGCTCATCATAATATCCCATCACATCAGCGGCGGTATCGTGCATGCATCCAACAAACTGGGTAGTAAACGGTATAGCGATCCCTTTCGCATGCAATATCTCCCGCACACCCTTATGATTCAAAATAAAAGACATCACCCTCGCATTGGTAGCACCTGGTCTTCCGCTGCAGGCACCGCAATCGTGCGCACCATGATGCGGATTATTGGCACTGCTGCTGCCATGCGCGACGAGGTATATAATGGGATCGAAATTCTTTACCAGCCCGATACCGCGCAAAAACCCTTCAGCCCTTATTGCCATTTCATTCAGCGTGTAACCGACCTGCAAACCATTTTCAATATCATCCGGGTCTTTGTTTTCAATCGTGAGCACCGATTCCCTGTCCATATGACCGAAGGCATTGGAAATGGCTGGACTCATTTTTGGCCTGAAAAGGTTTAGAACCGTTTGTACAAATGCCAGGAAACCAAATGAAATACTCAGGGCAAACCCGGTTAGAAAACCATACGTATGCCTTGTATAAAGGAGTTCTTCTTTCCGGGGAGTTTTTGCTTTTAATTCTTTGATAAGATATTTTGGTGTCACAGGCGCGGGACAAAGCTTGTCATAAAACTTGCTTCCCTGTTGCTGAAAGTAAAACTCAACACCAAAAAATCCCGGAGCGCCGAATGTTTGGCACTTTTTATCTACGGCTTCAATATGCCGGCGTAAAGAATCTTCTCTTTCATCTATACAAAATATGGCCTGGAAGGAAGTCCCTTTATTTAGGGATAAAACACCGTTTCCATTGACCGATGCAACATGGTTTGTCATGGAAGAGCGCGGCGCCGCTAATTGAATTCCTCTCAGGACTGAATCGTAGTAACTCCATTCAAATGCGTCCTGCCACAATTCAATTGCCTCCGCCAGCTCTGTCTTTTCCACTTCGGCGATTAGGTGCACAGGTGGTTCTGTTGCATGGTTTGCCAGCGGTCGCCATTTATTCTTCAACACGGCATTAAGCGTGTCCAACTCCATGAGCAGTTCAAATTCCACCAGTTGCCGGAGTGATATGTTTTTACTGTCCAATAAAGTTTGGGGATTATCCTCGACTGCGCTCACAAAGCCGCTCCATCCATGGTGTGCAAACTGCTGATCAAACAGGTACTGCTCAAAATAAGCAGGGTTGCCTACTATCGCCTTTAACAGGCCGTTAATAGTGTACTGACCCGACAAAAACATTTGCCTGATCTCTTTTGTCCTGAAGAAGCTGACCAGGCTGCGTTGCTCAAGTTTTTTTACACTTTCAATAAAACTTTTGCCGGCCACCGGATAATTTTCAATAGCTACCCCCTGGTCCAGGAATGAGCAAAGTATGCGAAATAAAAGCGGGTGGATCCTGTTGTCAAGGTCAAGATGATAGGCTTCTTTCCATAGCCGCCTGAATCTTCCTATACGTGGGCGATTGATCGTATCATATTCCTTGTTTAACAGTTTTTCTTTCCACCCGCCTGAGCTCCCTTTTTTATTCGCGATAACCATCTCCAGCACTTCATCCCGGATACGTCCGCTTTTATACAGCTTCCTGTATTCGTCCAACTGCAAATGCACCTGGTAACCAAAAATTTTCGAGGCCTTGAAGATGGCATCGTAAAACTTCATGTGCTGAAACGTATGCAGGGAATTATGATGGATAAAATCCTTCAATGCCTGCTGCGAGGGCAGAAAATGTTTCAGCTCATGCAACACATGGTTCTCATCAAAAACCGGATGCACATGTGGCTTTTCGCCAACTGTGACGGTTGTTGTGGTTACAGCAGTTGTGTTTACGTTGGTTTGCATGTTGGCTTATTTTGTTTGAAGTACTGCTTCCTCTGGCTCCGCGTACACAAACACCGGTGCTTCTTTCTCCGAATGCACACGAACGGAATCTTCCATATTATATTCTTTCTTAAAATTCCTGAGCGTCACTTTTATATTCTTGTCTTTTGAACCATAATTTAAAAAGTCGCGTATTAACTCAAGTACATCATAATCTATGTACACGGTGTTGGCCGCATCGATGATCACTTTGCTATTTGCAGGCAAATGAGCAAGGGTTTGCTTTATGGCGGCCTTATTTAAAAATGATACTTCCTGCGCAAGATTGATCAGTATAGACTCACCTTCCTGGTGTTTTTCCTTCCTGAAGAAATAAGCCAGCTTCATATTTCCGCGCAGAATAAAAACTATACTTACAACAAGTCCGATAGCCACTCCTTTAAGCAGATCAGTCAAAACGACGGCAATCACTGTTGCCAGAAAAGGAATGAATTGGTGCTTACCCGTATGCCACATATGGCGGAAAACTTTGGGGCTCGCCAGTTTGATACCGATCATAATCAGTATCGCTGCCAGGCAGGCCATCGGTATTTTGTTTAACAGGGTGGGGATAGTGATCACTGCCAGCAACAGGTAAGTTCCGTGCATAATTGTCGACAACTTTGTTTTAGCGCCAGCGTTGACATTTGCTGATGTTCTTACGATCACCGATGTCATCGGCAAACCGCCGATCAGGCCGGCCAGCATATTACCGACTCCCTGCGCCCGCAACTCTGTGTTGGCACTCGACAATCTTTTCATCGGGTCCATTTTATCACCGGCTTCCAGACATAGCAACGACTCAATACTGGCAACAATAGCGATCGTTGCACCCACGACCCACACATCAGGATTACTAAAACCTGAAAAATTAGGTGTTGTAAACTGTCCAAAAAATTCAGTGACGGAAGATGCACTGGGTATTGTCACCAGATGCTCCTGAGAAATTACAAGTGGAGACCCGGTCGACTTAAACAACTCATTAATGATAATACCAGCGACAACTGCAACCAGGGCTCCGGGTATGATCTTGATCTTTTTCAGTGCCGGTACTTTATTGAAAGCGATAAGTATGGCGAATGAGACCAATGCAACGATGATAGCACCGAGGTGAGCGTAATTGATCGCACTGGTGATCTCTGAAAGGTAGCTGGCTTCAGCGCCTTTCTCAAAGTTGAAAAAATCACCCTCGTGGGCTTTATCATAGCCAATAGCATGGGGAATTTCTTTCATTATAATGATGATACCGATTGCGGCAAGCATGCCTTCTATCACACTGGTTGGAAAATAACTTGAGATACTGCCCGCTTTCAAAATACCGAGCGTCATCTGTATCATGCCTGCTATTATCACGGCAACCAGGAAAGTTTCAAATCCCAGGTCGGTGATGGCTACAAGCACAATTGCCAGTAGTCCCGCCGCGGGTCCCGATACACTTACATTGGAACTGCTTAAAAAACCGACTACCAGGCCTCCGACAATACCGGTAATGATACCGGCAAAAGGTGGAGCGCCGCTTGCTACTGCGATTCCCAGGCAAAGCGGGAGTGCGACGAGGAAAACGACCATCCCCGACAACGCATCCGTTTTGAAGTGTTTTGTATTAAGCTTCATACTAAATAAAATTTTGATCCGGTTTTCAATTGCAGGAGCTCAAGGCTCCTGCAATCTTTCCGGGGTTTTATTGGGTAGATACTAATTGTGCAGGCTTTTCTTTCCTGCTTTTTTTTGTGAGATTTTTAAAGAAATCAACCTGTCCGTTCTCCACGTTGTACACGCCGCCAACGAGACCTATTTCGCCTTTTGCAAACATGTCCTGGACGATCTCGCTGCGTGTGAGAATTTCTTCCAGGCTATTTTCAACGTTGGCATAGGCTACCTTATCGCTAAATAAATGGTCCTGGTCATCCCTGAGCAGGGCCTTGCTGATAGAAGGCTGTATGCGCTTGAGCAAATCAGTGATATGCCCATCACGTACGCCTTGTTTGGCGCTCTTGATAGCCCCACATTCAGTGTGGCCCAGGACCATAAGCACTTTTGAGCCTACGTATTTAACAGCGTATTCGATACTCGCCAGTATATCATTGTTGACAATATTGCCTGCAACACGGATACTGAACAGGTCACCAAGTCCCTGGTCGAATATTAATTCTACCGAGGTGCGTGAATCCATACAACTCAGTATTACGGCAAAGGGATACTGTCCTTCGCGTGTTTCATTGATCATCTCAAGATGATCATGGTCATTATTCAGGTTGCTGATAAATCGCTTGTTTCCTTCCTGCAGCAACTCAAAACCCTGGCAGGGCGTGAGGTTTTGCAGAAACTCCTTTGAGTGTTTCCTCATTGTTAATAGTTTATTCCACTGCCATGCATAAAGTATGACAGCATTTTTGATTAAAAATAGATACGCCCGGACCTGTGCCAGGCCTTAGCAAAAGATTGAAATAGTAGATTGGGATGAACTACGCCCGGTTGGGTGGGGGCACGAGGAGTTCGCCATGAAACGCGACATAGGTGTCAGCATTCATGCTATTGTGATAGGGAGAAATGATCGAAAATATATGATCAGGTTTATGGTGATCGTGCAAATACTCTTCTGAGAAGGAGCTCGAACTTGGAGATTTTTCTTCCGTATTATTACCGAAAGGATTGGCGACACCTTCATTATCATCCGCCGTACCAAAATCATGGGTACAGGTCTTCTCATACTGCGCCATCAACTTCTGACCGGCAACTACAAACGGCGCACTGATCGTAAGCCAAAGCAAAGCCAGTACCATGCACAGGGCAGATACCATTTGTATGGGACTATATGGCACGCGGTTGGTTTTCATTCAGTCTGGCGAAATTAAACATTTCATTTTTCCAATCCAAACCGTTCATAGATCCTTCTTAGGGACTAACGGTTGTTTTTGCATAGCCATCGGCTGTGCAGGAAGTTGTAACAGCAGATTTGTGAAAAAGTTCTGATCGGGGAAAAATCTGGGTATTACCCGGCTTGCATGGTATCTGTCTCGATCATTGGATGAATTAAACAGCTAATTTTGACTAACAACCAGCCAACTATGGAGCGATACGAGGAACTATTAAAAGATAATAAGCTTTGGGCTGCTGAAAGACTTGCCGAAGATCCGCAGTTTTTTGAACGCCTGGTACATCTTCAAACGCCCGAATTTCTCTGGATCGGGTGTAGTGATAGCCGCGTGCCTGCCAACCAGATCACGGGTACACAGCCAGGTGAAATATTTGTTCATCGGAACGTAGCTAACCTGGTGGTAAATACCGATGTCAACCTGTTAAGTGTCCTGGATTACGCGGTTAATCACCTGAAAATAAAACACGTGATCGTTTGCGGACATTATGGCTGCGGTGGTGTAAAGGCTGCGATGACTAAAAAGCATTTCAACCAGGTGCTGAACATGTGGTTAAGGCATATTAAAGACATCTATCGCCTGCACCGAGCAGAGGTAGAAGCCATTCCCGACGAAGAAAGCCGGTTGAACCGCATGGTAGAACTGAATGTAATAGAACAGATCTACAACCTTTCCAAAACGTCTATTATCCAAAGAGCGTGGCTCAATGAGAACCGGCCACACCTGCATGGATGGGTATATGACCTGCATGATGGTATTATTAAACCAGTGATGGAAGTAAAGGCAGGCAGCAACAATATTGACCCGCTATACGAATTCGAAGGCCTTTAAAAATAGCTTATGCATTTACTGAAAATCCTTATGGTCTGCCTGCTCCTGGCAGCCTGTAATAATGCGTCCTCACCAAAAGAAGACACAGGTGAAAATTCCTGGACCCTGGTACCGTTTGAAAAATTGG
>JAEYOL010000323.1 GCA_023411775.1 Bacteroidota bacterium
TCTTTAACAACACCCCCCAACTCACGACTCACGACTCACGACTACTAACTTCGAACTACGAACCAACGATCTCGACTCCCCGCTACCGACTAAAGACTCCCGACTCACAAAGTCCCGGCCTGCTTTACCATCAATGCCTGGATCTGCTTCATCGTGGCTTCCATGCCTTCGGCACTACCATCGAGGAAGATGACATTTCCTTTACCGTATTCTGCAAAATTCTTTATGGCTTCGGTCCACATACTAAAAAGGATAACGTTGGTATCAAGGTTAGCCTGCTTCATTTGTTCAGCTGCTTCCGTCATACCTGCCGCTACTTCCTTGCGGAATAAAGCAACACCTTGTCCACGGAGTCTTGCAGCTTCCTTCTCTGCCTCGGCGGAGATCTTGATAGCATTACCTTCCGCTTCAGCTGATTTTGTCTTTGTGATCAGCATCGCCTGGCCTTCATTTTCGGCAGCCGCTTTCAGGTTATTACTGGCCACAACTTTGCTCATGGAATCAAGGATCATTTTATCAAATGTGATATCATTGATCTGCAGATCCTGCAAATGATATCCCCAGTCTTCAAGCGTATGGTCAATTTCAACTTTTACATATTCCACGATCTCACGACGTAATCCTAATACTTCGGCCTGTTTTTTCGTGGCTACAAATGAACGGATATTTCCTTCGATCGTGCGTATCAGGGCTTGCATCAAATCGCGGTCGCTAATAAATTTGAATGCAACTTTCTTGATGGTTTCTTCCAATTCATTCTGCACGGCATAAAGCAACATGCTTTTAAAATAAACATTTGCCTGGTCCTGCGTTACAGCCTGGAACTCGAGTTCGACCGAACGATTCTGAATTGATATTTTTTTATGAACCTGTTCTATCACCGGGATCTTCATACGTAAACCAGGTCTTACAATACGCCGGTAGCGGCCAAACATGGTAATGACGCCGATATATCCCTGGTTGATGGTGAAAAATGAACTGAGTATGATAATCGCCAGCACGATCAGCCAGCCATAGGAAAGAAGAAAGTTTGAGATTTCCATGGTAGTTTGTTTTTGAATAAAGATAATGCTTCGGAAACTGGAATCGGGTGATGAAGGGGATTTTGTCGCGAGCGGGGCTATTCACGTATATAGACCAGCACCTCTACCCGTCGGTTACGCTGACGACCCGCGGCTGTACTGTTATCGGCCACCGGCCGGGATTCACCCCATGCCCGGGCCACGATCCTGCCCGGCTTTACAAAAGCCCGACCTGCAAAAAAATTCAGAACCGTTTGAACACGTGCTGAAGAAAGCCGGTTGTTTAATTCGTCGGAACCCTGGTTGTCGGTATGTCCTTCCACCACCACCGAGTCAACATTTCTGCCGGCAACATTTTTACAAAACTCTTCCAGTAATGGGAAAGCGTTTTTTTCGAGATCAGCTTTTCCGGTTGCAAATAGTATCTCCTGCAATATCATTGTATCTACCCGAATGATGGCGTTGGGTTGAAGTACCACCGGCACGGGCTGATAAGCCTTTCGGTTCCTGATATTGCGGGCAAGAAATTCATGTCGCTCGTCCTGTTCATAGATCTCTCCCATAGCCGTCCGGTAGTCATCGCATAATTTTTCGTTGGGATTTACAGGCTTTAATGAGATATTATCAAAATACACGAAAAAGTTATTTTCTAACGGAAGTCCGGTAGCCCCGGTAATATCGCGTTTTGAGAAATTAGCAATGGCTAAAAAGGATTCATCCCCTTTAGCAGTGTATTCTAACACAACCTGCTGCCAGCTGCTATCTTCCTTAAATTCCTGCTTGCTATCTGCCAGGTATAAGGATGGTATGATAGTATGAACCGCACGTTTATCATAGAGAAGATCTGTGGAGGAAAAATAAACACCTACACTGTCCAGTATCTTATGAGGGGATTTCACAAATAATTCAAGCCGGTATCGGTTTCCTTTTCTCAGCCCGCAAAGCAACCGGGTTCGTATAAAAGTACGCTTGAAGCCACCCCTGGCATAACCTGCCTGTACAGACATGCAGTGTGTACCTTCATAACAACGTTCAGGTTCTTTGTAATAATTATTGAAGACATCAATGGCATTGCTAAGCCAGGCTTCAGGTGCACAATTGACTTTATATTCGAGGCATATATTTTCTTCTTCGAAACCGCCGTTTAAAAGGAGTTCCTGTGCCAGGCCAGTCGCGGGAGCCAATAAAAAAAAGAATAACGCATATCGCTTCATCCTGGTAGAATATCATGGTGTCGGCACAAAGCTATGAAGCTGACCCAACATTAATGACTCTTTTCTTCCCAAATCTGCACAAGATGAACCATGGTTTCCACGGCTTTGTTCATATCCTGTACGCTCACAAACTCAAGTTTGGAATGTATAGCCTGCTCCCCGGCAAACAGGTTGGGACAGGGTAATCCCATAAACGAGAGCCGGCTTCCATCCGTGCCACCGCGAATACTTTCCATCTTCAATTCAAGGCCTGCTCTGCCAATCGCCTCTTTCGCATAATCGACCACGTGTGTGTGTACATCAAGGATCTCCTTCATATTGCGGTATTGTTCTTTCACAATGAATTCAAAGCTTGCATTAGGATACACCCTGACGGCTTCTTCCACCAGCGTCCTCAGGAAATCTTCTTTCTTTTTTAAACCGGCTGTTTCAAAATCCCGGATAATAAATTCAATGGTACATTTTTCCGCGATACCATCTACCCTTACCGGGTGTATAAAACCTCTTTTGCCTTCTGTACTTTCCGGCGAAAGCCTGTCCTTTGGCAATGCATCCAGGATGCGACCTGCAATCTTCATCGCATTGACCATTTTATCCTTGGCATAGCCAGGGTGTGCTATCACGCCATGGATCACGACAACTACACCATCCGCGCTGAAGGTCTCGTTCTCCAGGCTTCCGGCTTCACCGCCATCAAGTGTATAGCCATAGTCGGCGCCCAGCTTTTTTAAATCCAGGTGCGCTACACCCTGCCCTACTTCCTCGTCGGGCGTAAACAGGATTTTAATTTCACCATGTTTTATTTCGGGATGTGTTTGCAAAAAATTCGCGAGATCCATGATCTCAGCCACGCCTGCTTTATCATCGGCACCTAACAGTGTGTTGCCCGACGCGGTGATGATATCATTTCCGATCTGGGTCTGCAAATAAGGGTAATCCGACATCCGTAAAACCTGCGACATGTCATCGGGAAGTACAATATCCTCACCCTGGTATTTTTTGTGCA
Source organism: Bacteroidota bacterium (assembly GCA_023411775.1). GTDB lineage: Bacteria > Bacteroidota > Bacteroidia > Chitinophagales > Chitinophagaceae > Terrimonas_B. The sequence goes on from JAEYOL010000323.1 coordinate 3,243, forward strand.
GGATAGGCTTCACGTTGGTGCCGCTGCAATCGGGAGCGGTATCGACATGCGCGCAAAAACAGATCACCGGCACTTTCTTATCTGTATTTGAAGGGATCGTAGCGAATACATAACCCCATTCATCGAGATGCGCGTCAGCGATTCCAATTTGTTTTAATTCTTCCACCAGAAGGCGCGAAAGATCCTTCTGCTTCTCGGTGCTCGGGAAAGTAGAAGACTGGGGATCGCTTTGGGTATCGATTTGTACATAACGAAAAAACCTGTCGGCGGCGGTGAACTTATAGTCAGAAAACATCTGCGGAAATTTATTCTTTTGGAATCAGTCAAAAAAACCTGGCTTCTGCCAGGCTTATTTATTTTCAGTATTTTGAAACTTTGCCATCACAAAATTACTATAGCAAACTTAAAACTTTCCTAGATAAAGTATTCATCAAAGGCCAGTTAGGGCACTATGATGAGCGGGCTACCTCCGATGATTTCCACAAGCTCGAGGTCGAATACAAGGTCTTCGCCAGCCAGTTTGTGATTAGCATCCAGGATCACCGCATCTTCTCTTATTTCGACAACTGTTACGGGTAATTGCTGACCCTGCCCATCACTCATGGCCAGTACCATTCCTGTCTCAACTTCCATATCCTGGGGAAAACGGTCTTTCGGCATTTCAAATATCATTTCCTCACTTTTTGGTCCGTAAGCTTCCTGGAATGGGATAAGAATGGTCTTTTTATCACCCACAGCCATGCCTTTTACCCCTTCATCAAAGCCTTTGATCACCATACCGCTACCCACCTCGAATTCCAGGGGTGCCCTGCCTTCTGACTTATCAAAAGTTTCCCCATTGGTCAATTTTCCATGGTAGTGAACTTTTATCTTATCTCCGTTTTTTACCTGTTGCATTTCTTGTGTTTTAATATATAAAATGAGGTGCAAGGTAGCCAATTTGACCCATGCCACCTCTTAAATGTTTTGTAATGCCTGACCGTGAAAAAAAATGATATTTTTGCCGGGCTTGATTAAAAATATAAACAATGAAGAACTTTTTAATATTGGCTTTGAGTGTGTTATTGCTTTCGTCTTGTAATGGACAAAAAACAGGCCAGCAATCTATGCCATCCGGGTCAGCAAATGAAATTTCCAACGATCGTATCATTCCCGGCGCGGAGCGAATAGATGTTTACCTGCCCCTCATCCGTGGTAAGCGGCTTGGGATCTTTGCCAACCAGACATCCATGGTTGGCAATACACACCTGGTTGATACGCTACGGAAACTGGGCGTTGATATCAAAGTGATCTTTGGTCCCGAACATGGTTTTCGGGGTACGGCTGATGCAGGGGAAAAAGTTGGAAACTATACAGACTCCGAAACAGGTATTCCTGTAGTGTCGCTCTATGGCGCTAAGAGAAGACCTTCGGCCGAAGATGTGAAGAATGTCGATATTTTGCTCTTCGATATCCAGGATGTCGGGGTACGTTTCTACACTTATATTTCATCACTGGAAGAATTTATGGAAGCGGCATTCGACCTCGGCAAGCCATTGATGATACTCGACCGCCCAAATCCAAATGGCCATTATGTCGACGGACCTGTCCTCGATAAAAAATTCAGATCATTTGTCGGTATGCAACCCGTGCCCATCGTCTATGGAATGACGATCGCCGAGTATGCGAGGATGATTGCCGGTGAAAAATGGCTTAGCGAGAAAGCCAACGCCCGCTATGACTATTATGCCAATCACGGCCAAAATTCTGTGGATACACCCTTTCATTTCCAGGTAATAAAAAATGCCAACTACACACATAAAAGCAAATATGTATTGCCGGTCAAACCTTCGCCCAATCTTCCCAATATTCAATCCATCTACCTATATCCCTTTACCTGCTTTTTTGAAGGTACTGTGTTGAGTGAAGGAAGAGGTACCAATAAACAATTCCAGGTATTTGGTCATCCTTCTTTACCGAAAAACCTGTATTCTTTTACTCCTAATCCAAATGATGGTGCCAAAAATTCAAAGCTTTATGGTCAGTTGTGTTATGGATGGGATCTGTCCGGCACACCGGAAGAAGTTCTGAAGCTCGTCGACAATCGGGTTCAATTGAAATGGCTGATTCAGGCTTATCAGTTATTCCCCGAAAAAGATAAGTTTTTCCTTATCCCCAAATCGGGCAAAATGGAAGAATCATTTTTCACCAAACTTGCCGGCAACAATGACCTTTGGCAACAGATCAAAGCGGGAAAAAGCGAGGAGGAGATCAGGAAAACCTGGGAACCCAAATTGAGTGAATTCAAAAAAACCCGCAAGAAATACCTGCTTTACGAAGACTTTGAATAATGCTGGAGTTTCAAATCAAACAAAAGGATACAGGTCCAACTACTTTTAACCTGGCGCTGCATTCATTACGGATCGTCTTTATGGGAACGCCGGAGTTTGCTGTCGCCTCTCTTGACGCGTTAGTTAAAGCGGGTTACCATATTGCAGGTGTGGTTACGGCACCTGATAAACCGGTCGGTCGGGGTATGAAACTTACCGAAAGTCCCGTAAAAAAATATGCGTTGGAGAATAATCTGAAGGTATTACAACCGGTGAAACTGAAAGATCCTCAGTTCCTGGACGAGCTCAAATCATTACATGCCGACCTGCAGGTGGTTGTCGCATTCAGGATGCTTCCCGAAGTGGTATGGAATATGCCTCGCATGGGTACTATCAATGTACATGGATCTCTTTTGCCACAATACCGTGGCGCTGCGCCAATCAACTGGGCGGTGATCAATGGCGAAACAGAAACTGGTGTGACGACATTCAAACTCAAACATGAAATTGATACGGGTGATATTTTAATGCAGGAAAGTTTCCCGATAGGTGAAAACGAAACAGCCGGGGAGGTGCATGATAGAATGAAAGATATCGGTGCGCAACTACTGGTGAAAACCGTGAGGGGACTGGTAGAAGGAACCATCCATGAAACTTCGCAGACATCAATCATAAACAGATCGCCAAACACGAAACAGGCAGATCTTCAACTAACCCTTAAACACGCGCCAAAGATATTTACAGACACCTGTAAGATCGATTTCTCCCAACCAGTAAATACGGTACACAATTTAATACGCGGGCTATCACCCTCCCCT
>JAEYOL010000008.1 GCA_023411775.1 Bacteroidota bacterium
AGAATACTCCTGCTGATCACAATACGTTGCACTTCACTGGTGCCCTCATAAATTTGTGTGATCTTGGCATCCCTCATCAGCCTTTCGACATGGTATTCTTTTACAAAACCATAGCCGCCGTGGATTTGTACAGCTTCGATGGCTGCCCACATCGCCGTTTCAGATGAATATACTTTTGCCATGGAACTGCTCAGGGTATAATCCCGGCGATTGTCTTTTTCCCAGGCCGCCTTTAAACAAAGCAATCTCGCTGCTTCGATTTTGGTAGCCATATCTGCGAGTTTGAAAGCAATCGCCTGGTGGTTTTTAATCTCGGTTCCAAATGCTTTTCTTGTCCTTGAGTAGTCTCTTGCCAGTTCAAAAGCGCCGCTGGCAATTCCCAGTGCCTGCGAGGCAATGCCGATGCGTCCGCCAGCCAGGGTTTTCATCGCAAAGGTGAATCCGAAACCGTCGGCTCCTACCCTGTTTTCCTTAGGCACCTTTACATCATTAAACATCACCGTGTGCGTATCACTTCCCCGGATTCCGAGTTTATTTTCTTTGGCGGCAACGGTTACTCCCGGCCAGTTTTTTTCAACGATCAGGGTATTAATTCCCTTCGAGCCCTTGGATGGGTCGGTTTGCGCCATCACCAGGTAAACGCTGGCTGTTCCACCATTGGTGATCCAGTTCTTGGTACCATTTAATATATAATGGTCACCTCTATCTTCAGCGGTCGTGCGCTGGGATGTCGCGTCACTCCCGGCTTCGGGTTCGCTAAGCATAAAAGCACCGATATACAGTTCGCCATCTTTCTTCCCCTGCGCCAGGGGTGCCAGGTATTTATTTTTTTGTTCTTCTGTTCCAAATTCCTGCAGACCGTAACATACAAGGCTGTTGTTTACACTCATCACGACACTAACACTTGCATCTATTTTGCTGATCTCCTCCATGGCAAGTACATAACTAACGGTATCCATACCTGCTCCCCCATACTTCGGGTCGACCATCATCCCTAAAAAACCGAGGTCGGCAAGTTTAAGGATCTGTTCACGGGGAAACTGCTGCTTTTCATCGCGTTCTATTACGCCGGGGAGACATTCGTTTTTAGCAAAATCACGGGCCGCCTTCTGGATCATTAACTGTTCTTCTGAAAGTTCAAACATCATATGGCTTTAATACTTTATATCCGGCAAAGATAAGGGAGAGAATTGCAGATAATTGGACCGGGCAGGCCGGACTTATTGAACAGCTTACAAAATTTCCTGGAGGTTTTGAACAAATCTGTTATCGTTTCGTTAATACAGAAACCCGCTGTAAGGAAGTTATTTTGGTGTAATTTCGCAGCGCATTTGAAGACCTGGCAGAACCGAACATCCCCTGGCCACAATAAACCAAACATGAAAAAAATCCACATCATTCTTCTTGTACTAGTTGCCGGAGCCATTGCCGTGCTGATCAGTTTTCTGCAAACGGCTACCACCTACGATACCGTAGATACCGCCATTTCCAAACCTGGTAAATATGTGCACCTGATGGCAAGGCTTGATAAGTCGCAGCCCGTAGAATATGATGCCTTGAAAAATCCCAATTACCTGGAGTTTACTGCCGTTGATACATTAGGTAAATCTGTAAGGGTTATATATCACAATCCGAAGCCGGAGAATTTCGAAATTAGCGAGCGACTGGTACTAAAAGGAAAATATATGGGCGACCATTTCGATTGTCAGAGTATACAAACCAAGTGTCCCTCCAAGTATAAAGACGATATGAGCGCTGCAGGTAAAAATATCCAGGCGGCAGGTGAACAGTATTAAATATTGACCCAAAAATCATCCTCTAAATTCCCAGGGCATTTAAAACTCCCAGTTTATAATGAATTACATAGGCGAGCATCTTTTACCAGGTCAAATAGGCCACTTCTTGTTAGTACTTTCCCTGGTGGCTTCGCTGGTGGCGACATTTGCCTATTTTAAAGCCACGGTGATCCGACAGGTCGTCGATGTGGCTTACTGGAAAAGGCTGGGCCGTGCCGCATTTATCATCGAAGTTGTTTCAGTAGTTTCCATTATTGCGATCTTATATTATATAAATGCCAACCACCTTTTTGAATACAAGTATGCATGGCAGCACAGCAGCCGCTCATTAGAACCCAAGTACCTCCTAGCCTCGATCTGGGAGGGCCAGGAAGGTAGCTTCCTGCTTTGGAGCATCGGGCATTGTGTGCTTGGGCTGGTTCTGATCAGGACAAGCAAGCAATGGGAAGCGCCGGTGATGACCGTGGTAAGCTTTACACAGTTCCTGCTTGCAACCATGGTCATCGGTATCTATATTTTTGGGGAAAAGATAGGATCTAACCCTTTTATACTATTGCGTGAATCGGGCGTGCTGGACAATGCACCCGCACTCCATATAAATTTTGACCTCAACGAACCAATAAGGGAAGATTATCTCTCTTCGATAAAAGACGGCAACGACCTCAACCCACTGCTGCAAAACTATTGGATGGTTATTCACCCGCCGGTCTTATTCCTGGGCTTTGCATCCACCCTAATTCCTTTTGCGTATATGATTGCAGGACTTTGGACAAAGAAATTTGGCGAAGTGTTGAGACCGGCTTTGCCCTGGGCTTTGTTTTCACTTGCCGCCCTGGGTGTGGGTATCATGATGGGAGCTGCCTGGGCATACGAATCACTTACATTTGGCGGTTACTGGGCATGGGATCCGGTTGAAAACGCGTCGCTGGTGCCATGGTTGATATTGGTGGCAGGTATTCATACCCTGCTTATTTATAAACATAGCGGACATTCACTCAGGTCTACATACTTGTTCCTGTTCCTTACATTCATATTTATTCTTTATTCCACTTTCCTCACACGTAGTGGTATCCTGGGCGAAGCCTCGGTACACGCTTTTACCGACCTGGGTATGAATGGCCAGTTGTACCTTTTGCTTTATGTTTTTACGTGGTTACCCGCTTTCCTGGTGGCGACAACAGCCAATCAGCGAACCATCACGGCTGCCTCCGGTGTAGTGATGCTGGCGGCATCTTATTTCCTGGGCATACCGGCAATCGCTTTTCTTACCATCCTGGCCGGGCTTGGGTTTGTGATTTTTCAAATGCAAAAACAGATACCCGGTGTTGCCAAAGAAGAAAGTGGCAATTCCCGAGAGTTCTGGATGTTTATCGGTTCACTTGTTTTCTTTTTATCGGCGATCGTCATCATCAGCAAAACTTCCTTGCCGGTGATCAATAAAGTGTTTGGTCTTGAAATGGCTGCACCCGAAGATGAAGAGATGGCTTATAACCAGATCCAGATATTTGTGGCAATCATTATCGGGCTTCTTACAGCGGTTACACAATATTTAAAGTATAAGAATACAGCGCTAAAAGCTTTTTGGAAAAAGATTTGGATCCCAACCGTTGTTTCCGCGGTATTGGCAACGCTTATCCTGGCTTTTGGTAATGTTAACTATGATAAACACGGACCGGGTTATCTTGGCGCCATCTGGCTGGCTATTGCATGCGCAGTATACGCTGTAGTGGCCAATGCCGCATACATTTGGCTTGGCTTGAAAGGAAGTCTAAAACTTTCAGGTGGATCTATCTCCCACGTTGGTTTCGGTCTTGTATTACTCGGCGTTCTAATTTCCTCATCAAAAAAAGAAATCCTGTCGTTAAATACCAGCGGTATCGCGATTGATTTCGGATCTGAAAGCAATGAAAAAACAGGTGAGAACCTGACCCTGGTAAAAGGGATGCCGATGAAGATGGGTAAATATGATGTCACTTATATTGGTGACTCGGCGCATCCCAAAAAGCAACAATGGTATTATTCGATTCACTTTAAAAGCCGGATCGATGATGAGGAATTTACATTGAGGCCAAACGCATTTGTGAATTACAAGGGGAATGAAGGTTTGATGGCAAATCCTGATTCGCGTCACTATTGGGATCACGATGTTTTTACCTATATCTCTGCCCTGCCAAATCCTGAAAAGAACAAGGATACTGCCAGTTTCAAAAGCAACCCGGTTAAGGTTGGCGACAGTATTTATTACTCTAAGGGATATATGATCCTCGAAAGACTGGCTACGCGTGACAGCATGCCATTCAAAGGTTTTCAGCCGGGTGACAAAGCCACGGTCGCCAGCATCAAAGTGTATTCTTTTAATAAGACCAGTTATACTTCGGAGCCATTGCTGATCAACCAGCGTGGTAATCTGCTGGCATTACCCGATACCGTTATGTCTGAAAGCCTGATCCTTCGTATTAATAAGGTTGACGACGATGGCACCGGGGCTGATATCGGGGTAAAAGAATCCAGCGCCATATTGGAATATGTGACGCTAAAAGCATATAAATTCCCCTTTATCAACGTACTGTGGTTTGGGATCATTATTACCGCCGTGGGCATCCTGATCAGTATCGTACGGCGCATCCAGTTGAATCGCCTGAGGGCAGAACGTTAAAAATTTCACAGATTCAGTACAGCGACTTTATCGGATTTGATGTCTTGTTTAGCTTTAAGAGTTTTTATACATTTAGAGCAGATGCCAGGGAGGTTCATACATAAAAAATTATTGACAGCAGGGGTATGTTTGCTCCTGTTGTTTAGCGTTTTAGCTGCCCGGGCCCAGGAATATCCCCAACCCGACCCTGCAGACACCATCCCTCCTATGCCATCATATGAAGAGCGTTCAAAAAATTGGGGACCCAACGATACCATTATCGTAGACGCGATCTGGTACAATCGCGAGATGCAGTCATATAAGGAGGAACAAATGGTATGGGTATCTAAACTTTCATCCGCCAAACTAAAGAAATACATGGCGGAATGGACACGCTTACGCAATGCCGTATACGTTACTTATCCTTACGCCCGGGTTGCCGGCTATACTATAAATGATATCAATGCCAAACTTGCCAATGTGCAGTCGAAGAAAAAGCGTAAGGAGTATATCAAGTCAAGGGAAAAGGAGTTGCGCAAATCATTCGCAGAGCCGTTATCCAACCTTTCCGTTTACCAGGGCAAGGTGCTGATGAAACTTATTAACCGCCAGACCGGCAATAATTGTTACGAGATCATCAAAGAATACAAAGGTGGAATGAATGCCCGGCTGTACCAGACGGTTGCATTTTTCTTTGGGAGCAACCTACGGCAACAATGGGACCTTTCTGATAAAACGGATCGCCAGATCGAGAGTTTCGTCAATGAGATCGATGGCGCCTGGTACGGCAATCCATACAGAAAATAATTTTGAGGCGGCATGAACTTCCATTTGAGCCGGCTGTTATTTTGACGGGTCTGTGAATACAATTGCAGGCATTTCCTGAGTATGGTTTGGTTTTATTAGAAAAATCGGTTAGAAAAGAATCTACATCACTTGCATCCTGCCATATATTTGGAACTCCTAACTTTCGTAAATTACTTATATGAAACTGGATATACTCGCGATTGGCGTGCACCCCGATGATGTGGAATTGGGATGCTCCGGAACTTTGATCAATGAAATAAAGAATGGAAAGAAAGTTGGCATTGTCGATCTTACGCAGGGCGAACTTGGGACCCGTGGAACTATCGAAACACGATATGAAGAAGCAGCAGAAGCAGCAAGGGTCATCGGTGCATCGGTCAGGGAAAACCTAAAAATGCGCGATGGCTTTTTTAAGAATGATGAAGAGCACCAGTTGAAACTGATACAGACGATCCGGAAATATCAGCCACAGATCGTGATCGGGAATATTCTCGACGATCGTCACCCCGATCATGGACGGGCCGGGCACCTGATCAGCGATAGTTGTTTTCTTTCTGGACTCATGAAAATTGAAACAAAGAGCGAGGACGGACAGCCGCAGGAGAAATGGAGACCGCGGTATTTTCTTCAGTATATGCAGGACTGGTATCATGAACCTGATCTGCTTATTGATATCAGTGATGTATTTGAACAACGCATGAAAGCCATCCAGGCTTATGGCACGCAATTTCATACCGGGCAGCACAGCGAAGAAGGCCCACAGACTTATATCTCGACCCCCGATTTTTTGGATAGTGTGATCGCCCGTGCACGAATGCTGGGAAAACGAATTGGCGTGAAATATGCCGAAGGTTTTATCACAGAAAAAAAGATTGGACTAAAAAACCTCGATGCTTTGATACAAAACGAAACCTAATCCCCGAAAAAGCGGCATTTAGAGCAACATTTACACTTAAAATGTTATAATTTACACACAGCTGTGAACAATCCGGGGCCTTATGGACGTTATATACGTATCTTAAGTTACTTTTGCAACTGCATTTAAAAAATTTAATACTACGCATGTCCAACCCCAAGTTTCCCAAAATACCCGTTTCTTTTCATGGTGAATTAAAAAAACGGATTGCCGACTATTTCAAGCAAGCTGGAAAAGCTACAACTGGCAACTTCAAATTATACTTTAAAGCAATCGTACTTGTGGTTGGTTTTATAGGTGTTTACACTCATCTTGTGTTCTTCACACCGCCGGTCGCCTGGGCTATCGCCGAATGCGTTTTGATGGGATGTCTTATTGCAGCGATCGGATTTAATGTTATGCATGATGGTGCCCACGGCAGTTTCAGCAAATACAAATGGATCAACGGCATCGCTTCGAATGCCGCAAGTTTCCTGGGCGCCAGCCAGCTAATGTGGAAAACGAAGCACAATGTGATACACCATACTTATACAAATATTCATGGTGTGGATGATGATATTGAAGCCCGTCCGCTATTGCGTCTTTGTGATGAGCAGGAATACTACAAGATCCATAAATACCAGCATTTTTATTTCTGGGCAGCTTACTCCCTGCTTTATCTGTACTGGGTTTTTGTAACTGATTATAAGAAATATTTCACCCTGCGTATCGGCAATACGCCGATCAGGAAATTAAGTTTCTCAGAACATTTCTTTTTCTGGTTTTATAAGTTTTCACACGCTTTCATCTTTGTAATTCTCCCGATCTATATGGTTGGATTTCTGCCCTGGCTGGTTGGTTTCCTCAGTATGGGACTAGTAGCCGGATTTGTTTTGAGTATCGTATTCCAGCTCGCCCATACCGTTGAGCATACTCATTTCCCACTGCCCAACGAGGCAACCGGTAAAATGGAAGATGAGTGGGCTTTACACCAATTGAAAACAACGGCCAATTTCGCTACAAAAAATAAGGTTGTCAGCTGGTTGGTAGGCGGTCTCAATTTCCAGGTAGAGCATCATTTATTCCCCAAAATCTCGCATATTCATTATCCCGCCATCAGCAGGATCATCAAGAAAGCCTGCCAGGAACACGGTGTCGAATATATCGAGTATAAGAAGGTGCGTACAGCCGTGGCTTCCCATATTGCATTCCTGAAGCAAATGGGCAAAGGTCGGCAGCATGCACACGCGCATTAACGTCCCGGGAATATAATTTACTGGTCGGATAGCATTCTTGATTGGTTGCATTACCAAACCTCTTTTCATTAAATTTTCGAGTTTATTGATTATTAGTTAATTGTAAACTTTATCGATAATTTAAGTGGAGTGTTATTCCTCTGCAGACAACATTTGTAAACGGTAAACAATTTAAGGCGCGGATTATTCAAATACATCCTATTTCCCGTTGTTCAGGAATCACTAACTTGCACCGTTTTACAATCTCATATTAAATGCTAGATGTTTCCAATTTCGACCCCAACAGCGTCGGAAATCCCAACAACAATATTTTTGGTCTCCCTACCACCGAAGAAAATTCAAACCTCATCATTCTGCCTGTACCCTGGGAAGTAACCGTAAGTTATGGGGCTGGCACGGCAAGGGCACCGGAAGCGATATCAAAGGCCAGTTTCCAGGTTGACCTCTTTGACCCCGAAGTGCCTGATGGCTGGAAACAGGGCTTTTATATGCGTCCTATCGATCGTAAGATCCTGATGAAAAGTGATTACCTGCGAAAAGAAGCCGAATTATACATTGACTATATTTCCAAAGGCGACGACGTTAATGCCAACCAGTTCATGACGCGAACCCTTAAGGACGTAAATGAAGGGAGCCAGTTTCTGAACACCTGGGTGTATGACCAGACCAAAGCCTTATTAGCAAAGGACAAACTGGTTTGCCTGCTTGGCGGTGATCACAGTACGCCACTTGGATTTTATAAAGCGATCGCTGAAAAGTATCCGGACTTTGGCATTCTTCAGATTGATGCGCATTGCGACCTGCGTGAAGCGTACGAGGGATTTAATTACTCGCACGCCAGTATCATGTACAACGCGCTGGAGGAAGTACCTCAATTATCACGACTGGTGCAGGTTGGGATCAGGGACTATGGCAGCGACGAATGGGATTATATCAGGAACTCCAACCACAGGGTGGTTACATATTTCGACAAAGAAATAAAAACCCGCCAGTTTGAAGGTCAAACCTGGAAACAGGTGGCTGAAGAGATCGTTAGCAAATTGCCACATCATGTATATATAAGCTTTGATATTGACGGGCTGGACCGTAAGCTCTGCCCCCATACCGGCACGCCAGTTCCCGGTGGATTTGAAACGGAAGAAGTCTTTTATCTTTTCCGCAAGGTGATTGAAAGTGGCCGCAAACTCATCGGCTTCGACCTGGTGGAAGTGGGAATTAGCGATAATGACTGGAATGCCAATGTGGGTGCACGGGTGCTGTTTAAGCTCTGCAACCTGATGGTAGCCAGTAATAGTTAGAATAAATAATGTAGTGGAGATGCAGAAATTTGAGTTTGTACTGAAAAATGAAAAGCTGAGACATTATAAGACCCTTACGCTTTTTGTCATTTTCATAAACATTGTTTTCGTGGTTTGGCTGGGAATTACAGACCCCTCACTCCGGGTATCAGCGATCCTGACGTGCATACTGGTTGTCGCCGCTTTGATCATCTTCCATCTGATGAAGAAAAACTTCGGCAGTCTCATTGCGATGTTGCTAATCGCGAATTTTTATGTTGAAGCGGGTTATTGGGCAGCCCTGGGTATTGTTATACTGATGGCCCTGCTCCACCTGGTGTCGATCAGACCCCTGGTAGTAAAAGTAAGTCCCGCCAACATCCTTTATCCCAATTTTCCCAAAAGAAAAATTGAGTGGGATGAACTGAACAACCTGGTATTAAAAGACGGCCTGCTTACATTGGACTTTAAGAATAACAGGATCGCGCAGGTGATGGTAAACAGTGAGAATAATAAAACAGACGTGGATGAGAGGGAATTTAACGAGTTTTGCAGAGAGAAGCTTGCCGGATACTAGATACCAGATGCTGGATGCTGGATACTTGATATTTGGTTTATTGTTTTGATTTTTATTAAATGACATGTCGCTGACGCAATCACCATATATACTGTATTCCGACGGGAAGGGCAATATTTTTGAAGACACTTCGCTATATGTGACCGGGCGTAGTGGATGGGATGCATTGCCTGTTCCTGCGGATGAATGGATCGAGTTGCCGGAAGGTGGTTCTCTTTATGAATTGCCTGGGCGAAAAGGCATCGGTATTGATGTTGTTACAGGTGAAATGCGTCTATGTGAAAAAGGTTGGGCGGTGGCGGCGTTTATTCCTCCCGCACATACCGGCTATTTCCTTGCTGCATATGAAGCTGAACCCGGCGCGCCCACCCTGCCTTTGTTTTGTTACACCGCGACAGGATGGTACAATGATAAATTTTACGTTCCCGCTACCCGAATAGAACCTGACATACGACAGGACTGCGCGGGATACGATCAGCAAAAAGTAGAGCTTGGTGTTCAAAAATTATTAGAAGCATATCCGCACAACAGGCTGGTGGAACACCTTGCGAAAAATTGTGCACTTACTTATCACTGCCCCGCCGCCCGTAATTATTTTCTCGGACGCTGGGAATGCCCAATACCGGCCTCACCTGCCTGCAATGCCAACTGCGTGGGTTGTATCTCACTTCAGCCGGATGAAGAGACCATTGTATCTACCCAGGACCGGTTACGATTCAAACCCAGTCCGGAAGAGATCGTGGAATATACCGTGCCGCACCTGGAAACAGCACCTTATCCTATCGTAAGTTTTGGCCAGGGTTGCGAAGGCGAACCACTCCTGATGTGGGAAACTATCCGGGATGCGATCATCGAAATTCGCAAACACACCAAAAAGGGCAGTATCAATATCAACACAAACGGTTCAAGACCCGATGCAGTTAAAATATTATGTGAAGCCGGACTAGACTCCATCCGCGTTAGTACCAATTCGGCACGCCGGGAAGTTTATTTGCCATATTACCGGCCCAACAATTATGATTTTTCGGATATCATCGAAAGCCTGAAGATCGTAAATGGCTACGGTGGCTGGACCTCGATCAATTACTTTGTTTTCCCCGGCATGACGGATAGTGTAGAAGAATATGAGGCACTCCGGCGCCTGATCATAGAAACAGGTTTGAAAATGATACAATGGAGGAATTTTAATATCGATCCTGACTGGTATCTGGGCAAGATCGGCGTTACGGATACAGGTGAATGCATGGGTGTAAAACAATTACAGGAACTGATCAAAGAAGAGTTCCCTGATCTGAAATACGGGTATTTCAACCCTCCCATAGAACGTATCAAAGGCCGCTTCGAAATGGATTTTGCCCACTAAATGTTTAGCGCACCGTTGTTGTTAGTAGTGAACTTTACAGAAAATTTCAATTTTTAAAACTCCGATAGCTTTACTTACGGTATGCTCGGGATTCGGGCTTTTTCATTTTTCCGGGATCATCCTAACTTCGCGTACTTTTTCCCGGCGTAAACGAGTATGCGAAAAGAAGCTTCCAGGACGATAAATTTGGCTTTGCCGATCATCATCGGTGAATTGGCACAGATGGCGCTGCATATCATCGATGCGGCGATGGTGGGATCGATCAGCTATAAACAACTGGCCGCGGCTGCGCTTGTCATCAATGCTATGAATATTCCTTTCGTACTGGGTATTGGGATGACCATCTCCGTTTCACAGATGGTATCGATGGCACACGGTCGCAGGGATGGACAATTAGTATCTCATTATTTCTACAATGGATTTATCCTTTGTGCCGTAACCGCTGTGCTCATTTCACTATGTCTTGTATTTGGCAGGGGCATTCTTACACAACTTGGCCAGGATACTGAAGTGGTTGCGCTGGCATTACCGTTTATGAAACTGATGGGCCTGTCGATCATCCCTATGCTTTTGTTCATGACATTAAAGCAATTTGCCGACGGACTGGAGTACACCAAAACGGCTATGATCATTTCGCTGCTTGGAATGCCCGTGAATATACTGCTCAACTGGTTTTTGATCTATGGCAACCTGGGTTTCCCAAGACTTGAGCTCAACGGCGCCGGATGGGCCACACTTATCACCCGTTCGCTCATGTTTATTGTTTTGGGTCTTGTAATATTGAAACACCGAAGGTTTAAAAAATATGTGGCCGTAAGCAGCAGGCAATGGAAGCTTCGAAAGAAAACATTGTTCGAGTTGCTGCATATCGGTGTTCCAAGCAGTCTTCAGATTGGAATGGAAGCAGGAGCTTTTGCGGTATCAGGAATAATTATCGGGACTATCAGTGCCGTTGCGCAGGCGTCCCACCAGATTGCCCTGAGCTGCGCTTCTTTTACTTTTATGGTGTCGATGGGTTTGGCACAGGCAGGTTCCATTCGTGTCAGCAATGCGTTTGGAAGAAAGGACTGGCCGAAGATATCGGTCATTGGCAAAAGTACACTGGGCGTGGCACTCCTGTACGGTATGTTTTGCGCGATAAGCTTTTTTGTTTTTCGATTCCAGCTACCAAAATTTTTCAATGACAATACGGCTGTGTTGAATATGGCGGCATTATTATTATTGTATGCCGCTGTATTCCAGATATCCGATAGCACACAGGCTATTGGCGCGGGTTTGCTTCGTGGAATTAAGGATGTAAAATTTCCCACGCTTTTGATCGGGATTGCGTACTGGGTAGTTGGACTTCCGCTGGGTTATATCCTCGCATTTCCTCTCGGCCTGGGAGCTTCAGGTATTTGGCTGGGTTTGATAACAGGTCTTACCCTGGCGTCTATTTTTCTGATCAGTCGTTTTCTAAGGATGACAAAAAGAAATAACAAACAGGTTAGACCCTAAAGCAACAATACCGGGTCGAACCCGGTATTGTACGTCAAAGAATTCTCACCGCTTTACTGTGACAATTTTACCTGGCCGCGGATCTCACCGGCGGGATAATCTGCCGTATGAATATTGTAATAAACATTACCCGCGATTAGGGCTGTATGTAATTCCGCGGAAGCGGTTATTGTATCAGCTGCAGTGCCTGCTGTACCATTGGTTGTGATCTGGATGTCCTGCATGGGAGGTGCACTTTCGCCAGGTGCTGCAGGTCCATGAAAATGGGCTACTGTAGCTTCTCCGGATATGCCGGTCCAATTGATCGTATAGATCAGGGATTTGGATGTGGTATCATAAGAACCTGTGAGCGTACCAGTACCTGGTGTATTTACCGCTGGTACTTCCTGTGCTCCGGATGCATCACCGGAAAGTTTGTATTTCGAGTTTGGCATATTGTCGTCATCCTTATCACATGCTGCAAGTGTCAACACCCCGGCTATCCCAGCAAACGCGATTGCAGAACGAAATAAATTTCTGCTCAATACTGTTTTTTTCATACATAATATTTTAGTGAATAATGCTCTTAAGTCCAAAAACGCTACCAGACATTTCTATTGT
The DNA here is from genome assembly GCA_023411775.1 of Bacteroidota bacterium. GTDB lineage: Bacteria > Bacteroidota > Bacteroidia > Chitinophagales > Chitinophagaceae > Terrimonas_B. The sequence continues at coordinate 12,704 of JAEYOL010000008.1, forward strand.
TAAGAACTTATCGTAGCGACTTTTCATCATGATTCCCAGAGAGACTGAACTACAGTGATTCAACCCTATATCTGAACCGCAGGTTTACACCAGGTGACAATTAAAAGCATATATATATCGGTCTGTGCGGTAAAAAAATGCGGAAATTTTGTAGCAAATGTGCTACACCCGTAAAATTCCCCTGGTAAAAGTTTTTTTAAGGTTTCCCACAACAAAAAATTAACATTTCTGATGGCCCTGCTTATGCAAGTTGTGCAAACTTTGCATCGTTAATACACAGGTGTGAAAAAGTAGCGCTAGAGAAGGTATTATTCAAAACGTAGATTTGTATGAACAACACTTATGCCATGACTGCATCCTTTGAGTCAAAGAAAAATACACAGGCAACGATGATAACGATCGGCTTTGCAGGCTTGTTGTTCCTACTCATGTTTTTCTGGACCTGGACCATTCCCGTGATCATTCCTCCCCCACCGGATGAAGGAATATTCGTTGAATTGAATTTGCCAGAAGAACCCCCCATCGAGATCAAACAGGCTGGTGGTGGCGGTGGTGGTGGAAACCCGGTACAGGCTATTGGTGAAAAAGGTACGGCTTCGGCGCCGCCACAGCCCGGAACACTTGATGATGCAAAAGACGTGGCTGAGGATCCGGAAGAGAAAGAGTCGCCACCCATACTAAAGCCTGATATTCCAAAACCGGATGCAAAGACGATCAATGAAAATAAATCTATCGTAAAAACTGAACCTAAACCTGATCCACTGCCTCCTGCTCCGCAAAAGCCAAAAGCACAATTGGGGAGAACAACCACAGGAACTAAAACAGGTGGTGGTGCTGCGGAAGATTACGACCGGGCTGGCGGAAGCGGCACCGGAAGTGGTGTGGGTAATGGCAGTGGAAGTGGTGGTGGAAGCGGCACAGGTACCGGTGGCGGACACGGCTCGGGAACCGGATCAGGAGTTGGGCCCAGGGTAACACGTGGTGACCGGAGAATCGTTTCCTCCTATTCTTTTGAAGGTGACCTTGCAAAAGCTACAATTTATGCCGACATCAAAGTCTCGCCCGACGGACAAGGAACATTTCAGAATTTTGCACGCGGCTCGTCGTCTACAAGTTCAGCTTATCGCAATGCCATAATTCAATACCTGCGGAATATTAAATTCAACAAATCAGATCACGAGTCTACAGTAACGGTTCAGTTCAATTTCCGTGTAAGCGGTTAAGAAATTACTGATTGATACCTGTGTCGTCAGACTGCGATTAACTAACCAGGGTATTTGTTTGCTGCTTTCTGTAAATTTGGCGGCAATGCTCGAGAGGATTTTTCTGGAACAGGGTGATATTACCAAAATAAAAGTGGATGCCATCGTAAATGCGGCCAATTCTTCCCTCATGGGTGGCGGTGGCGTTGATGGCGCCATTCACCGAGCAGGTGGCCCTGATATACTAGCTGCATGCAGGAAAATCGTAGCCAGCCAGGGAAACTGCCCTACCGGTGAAGCGGTAATAACTACAGCTGGTAAACTTCCTGCTAAATATGTGATACATACAGTAGGTCCGATATGGCATAGTGGACACCGCAATGAGCCAGCACTGTTATCCAGTTGTTACCGCAATAGCCTGCAACTGGCCATTGATCATCAGCTCCAAAGTCTCGCATTTCCAAATATCAGTACCGGTATTTATGGTTATCCCAAAAAGCACGCAGCCAGGGTCGCTATTGAGACGGTATTTGATTTTCTCCAGACCGGGCACAGCATAGATAGAGTGTATTTTGTTTGCTTTGACGAGGAAAATTTTTCGATTTACCAGGACCTCCTGGAAAGTATTACAAATACTGGCTAGGAATGGAGCATTGCGAAAATGTGTTCAATGATCAAAGACGACGATGACTTTCTAAAGGGCGCACAGTAATATAAATCACATGATGAACTACCAGCAGACTCTCGAATTTCTTTTTACCCGTTTGCCTGTATTCAGCAGGGTTGGCGCCGCAGCTTACAAAGCCGATTTGAACAATACCATTGCACTTTGTAAATCGCTCGGTGATCCCCATAAGAAACTCCGGTCTGTGCATATTGCAGGCACCAATGGTAAAGGTTCCGTGAGTCATATGCTGGCTGCCATATTTCAGAAAGCAGGATACAAAACCGGATTGTACACTTCACCGCACTTAAACGATTTCAGGGAACGTATAAAGGTGAGTGGTGAAATGGTGGACGAAGCCTATGTTATCGAATTCACAGAACGTATCCGGCCAATGATTGATAAACTGGAGCCCAGTTTTTTCGAGATCACTGTAGCCATGGCCTTTGACTATTTTGCCCAACAAAAAGTGGACATTGCGATTGTAGAAACCGGTTTGGGCGGAAGACTAGATAGCACCAATATCATCACACCCGAAGTATCCATTATTACCAATATTGGATGGGATCATATGAACCTGTTGGGTGATAGCCTGGACAAAATTGCAGCTGAAAAAGCCGGGATCATAAAGGAAAATGTGCCTGTAGTCGTCGGAGAAACACTGGACGAGACCCTGCCTGTATTTGAAAATATCGCTGCTTCGAAAAAGGCACCATTAATCATCGCGTCTAAAAAAAGACAGGTAATGGAATGGTATTGGTCAAAGCATGAACTGGTCGTGGAAGTAGCCGAGGAACATAAAACCGACCACCTTGTTTTCCGACTTGATCTTACTGGTATTTACCAGTCAAAAAACCTTTTGACTGTGCTGGAAGCCTGCTCGGTTCTGAAGCAAAAGGGATGGAATATATCAGATGAGAACATACACGTTGCCTTAAAAGAGGTAAAAAAAATTACCAGGCTGCACGGCCGTTGGGATATTGTTCATGAACACCCACTGGTGGTCCTGGATGTTGCGCATAATGAAGATGGAATAAAACAGGTATTGAAACAAGTGGAGTTAACAGATCACCATCATCTTCATATTATTCTTGGGATGGTGAATGATAAGGAAATTGATAAAGTCCTAAGCGTCCTGCCTCCCTCTGCAACTTATTATTTTACCCAGGCTCAGATCCCCCGTGCTCTCCCGACTAAAAACTTATCGCAGAAAGCTTCAGGATTCGGCTTGCAGGGAAAAATTTATCCCGATGTTAATATTGCTTTGAAAGATGCCTTGTCAAGGGCGGCTAGCAATGATTTGGTCATCATTTGTGGAAGTATATTCCTGGTGGCGGAGGTGGATCGGTAATAAATTCTGATGGAGTTCAAAAACTAATTCTTAAGCCTTAATTTCAAACCCAATTGCTTTCGGGTCCCAATTAAAAATAACCACCCTCCAGTTTTTGCAGCGCATACAACATACAAGTCACATGCATTGCCTGCAATATTTTGTTTTCGCTGATCAATTGCTTTAATTCATCAATAGTAACCAGGTCAATTTCGATTTCTTCATTGTGATCCAGTTCCTGTGCTGCGATTTTCCTGCCACCCTTTGCCAGGAACATATGCATCAGGTTGCTGTTGGTTGACGGGTTGGCCGAAATTTTTCCAAGATATTCAAATGAAGAAAAGCTATAGCCGGTTTCTTCCAGTAGTTCTCTTTTGATAGCATCCTCAAGCGTCGCATCCGTATCATCAACGCAACCACCCGGGATTTCAATACAGGTTTCACCAAGCGCATGCCGGTATTGACGTTCCAGGATGATCTTTCCATCCTCTGTAAGTGCGACCGCCGTCACCCAGGTCGGGAATTCATAAACGTAATAGGGATCAACAATTTTGCCCTGTGGCGTTTCACAGCGGTCTTTTCTCACCTTAAACCAAAGGTCGTTGAAGAGATATTCGGAGGATAGTATTTTCCATGTCATTCATCCAAGTTAAGCGAGTTCCGGATACTGGATACTGGATATTAGATACTTGATACTTGATATTTTGCTACAAAATAGGGTTCCTGACCATCCAGCATCTGGTAACCAGTAACCTGTAACCTGTAACCTGTTACCTGTAACCAGTAACTGGTCACCATTTCATCCTTTCTCTGAGCGTCGTAATATGCGCCACATGATGTTTCCCATGCCAGGCATACATGCCCAGCAGGTACCACAGCCGTAAGGTTTTTTTATGCTCCGGGTGAAATACTGTCCGGTTATTCCAGTCATCGTCCCTGACATATTTCAAAGATTCATACCAGCGCGCATGCAGGGCATGCAAGAGTGTGATGGAAATATTGACAGGAAGTTTTTGTACATCGTTCATTTCTGCCCAGAGCTTTTCTTCATAAGGCTTAATACTGGGGTTATTTTCTGTAAGAGCCAGTTTAAAGCGACAATAGGCGTTGATATGGCTATCGGCGACATGGTGGACCAGTTGGTGGACCGTCCAGCCACCCTCACGATAAGGCGTTTGTAATTGCTGCTCATCAAGATTGAGGATCGCGTTCTCCAGCGCCAGTGGCAGAAATTTTAAGTCGGCCAGCCATTCCACTTTTTTTTCAATAGAAAAAGGCTGCGCTTCATACTTACCGATGGGGTAACGGGGGTCAACAAGCGTTGGCATATAGTCTATTTTAAAATCTCCAGTAATTCAACTTCAAACATCAGGGTAGCACCACCTGGTATATCTCCGCCTGCACCACGATCGCCGTAAGCCAGGTCTGAGGGAATCCACAAACGCCAGTGGCTTCCTTCCTGCATCAGGGGGATGGCGATCTGCCAGCCCTTGATCAGGGAACGCAGCGGTGCTGAAAAAGGCTGATTTCGTTTAAATGAACTGTCAAATTCTTTTCCATCAAGCAAGGCTCCCTTATAGTGCGCCTTTATGGAATCAGTGATCGAAGGCTTCGAACCCGTACCCTCACGGATCACTTCATATTGTATCCCTTCTGTAAGGGTGATCACACCGGGTTTTTCCTTATTGGTTTGCATAAAAGCCTCACCGGCTTTTTTCTGCGCATCAATCTTGTTGTTCATAAATTCTTTTAGTTTATTTTGAATACTCATAATCAACATCTATAAAAAACTTTTTCATCAGGACAAGCCACTACTAACTACGAACTACTAACTACGAACTATCCCCTCCCAACTCCCGGCTGCCCTACTACTCTTCTCTCAAAGCGTGCCCCGTTAAATGTATAAACACGTCTTCCATATTAGCCCTCTTCACCTCCCTGGGTCTTTCAAATCCTTCTGCAACCAGTTTATCGATCATGGCATCGGGTGAGTCGAGTGCGACGATCTTACCCGCATCGATAATGGCAATGCGATCACAAAGATATTCCGCCTCATCCATGTAGTGGGTTGTTATGATCACCGTGGTGCCACGGTTCCTGATATCTTTGATAAGTTCCCATAGACTTCTGCGTGCCTGCGGATCAAGTCCGGTAGTAGGTTCATCGAGGAAAATAATACGGGGCTGGTTGATCAGGGTTGTGGCCACTGAAAATCTTTGCTTCTGCCCCCCGCTCAGATCCTTAAACTGAGATTTAGCTTTCTCTTTCAGGTTTACAGATTCGAGCAGTTCCATCGGTGCAACATCGCGGTTGTAAAGGCCTGAAAAAAGTTCGATCAGTTGCAGGAGGTTTAACCCGGGATAATATCCGCTGGTTTGCAACTGCACACCAATGATCTTTTTTATCTCGCCTGGATCCGTATCCAGGTCAAGGCCATCCACAATCACTTTACCGCTTGTTTTGCTGCGCAGGGTTTCTATGATCTCCAGGGTGGTGGATTTCCCGGCGCCATTTGGCCCTAATAAACCAAATATCTCACCTTCGTGCACATCGAAAGAAATACCCTTCACGGCCTGGAAATTTCCATAATTCTTTACGAGATCTTTTACCGAGATGATCGTGTTTTGTCCCATGGGAAGCAATTTATGTAAAAAGGATTATACAGATATGCAGAACACACTACACTACAACACCAGTTCCATTCTCACATCGGCGGTTTCGAATGGTGAATCTTTGACCTCTACATGCTGGAAGCCGTACTTTTCATAAAGTTTTATAGCTGTTACCAGCTGGTGATTCGAAAACAGGCTGATCTTATCCGCACCTAATTCCTTCGCTTTAGCCAGGCATGCTTCAATCAATTGCTTGCTGATGCCGCGACCACGGTACACAGGACTAACCGTCATTTTTGCCAGTTCATATTCAAT
>JAEYOL010000045.1 GCA_023411775.1 Bacteroidota bacterium
CAATATAAACCAGCCTCTCTTTTTCGCCCGCATGATCTCCATCGTTATCCTCGCTGATGAGATTGCCGTATTCATCAAAAACAAATTCATGCGTATTGCGCAAACCAGAAGCAAATATTTCAAAATCGCTTCCATCAGGATTGCTGCGGGCAATGACGCCACAATTGGGGTATTCCCATTTTTTCCCGGTTTGATCCACACCATTAAAACCGATATCACCGATCTGCCAGTAAATTCTGCCATCAGGACCCATTTCCACACCCGACATGCCGTGACCGCTAAATCCGATGTGTATGCCATAGCCATGCGAAATAGAAGTTTTATCATCAGCAATACCATCTCCGTTTTTATCTTTCATTCTCCACAGGTCAGGACCAACTGCTACAAACAGATCTTCTTTGGTCTTGAGAAGGCCGCCTGCCACGTCGGTCACTTCATCATGAAAATCATCAACAACCAATTGTGACTGGTCGGCCACGCCATCCCCGTCAGTATCCTTTAACCGGTATACATTTTCCTTTTCGATGGTCATGTCGCGCCAGTCGTGCGAGCCATCGCCATTCAGGTCTTTCAGCCAGGTATTGTTTTTACTGTTTTCAGGTGAAAGGGTGCTACGCAAAAAGGCCCGCTTGTCTTCTATACTCTGCAATTGTATGGAAGGGATCTCCCAGTCCTGGTGACCACGGATATCAAACTCGGAGTTCTTTTGCCGGTTGGTGGTTACATAGTAAAGGTTCCCATCATCATCAATGTCGATAGCGATGGGTGATATCACCAGCGAATCGACACCCCATAGGTTCAGGGTAAGATTACTGTCAGGTAACCCGGCTTTAAAAACGGAATCGACAGATGCTGCCATGCGTGCCGCCCTGACAGGATCCAGCTGTTTGATACGGGTATCGACAGGCGACTGCCGGCAGCCGGTCGACATGCCATATAAAGTCGTCATTAATAATATAAATACAGCTGGCTTTATCCTTCTAAGGTGATTTCTATTCTTCATAAAATATTACGCTGATGCTACGATGACTTATTATTTGCCTGAAATTAACAACAAACGCGATACAAACCTGATCATTTACGAACTGTCGCAGTTCATCCCTTATTAGAAACAATCCAGACAATTCATACTTGTACCGGCTCTGCGCCAGGCATACCTTGGCAGTCATTAAACCTTAAACGATGGGAATCAAAATCACGCTTTTCATCACCCTGATGATTTATGCCCTTGTGATCAGCCAAAGTCTTTTTTACTTCCTGGCCATGACCCGCACGATGAAAAAAATGCAGGCGCCAACCTATATCGAAACCAGGAACCTGTTGACGCGGGCACTGGCTGTACCCCTGCAATGCGTTTATTATATCGCGATGGCCGCCACTGTTCTGCTCGCAGCCTTCTGCGTAGTCAACCCTACAGGTGTACTATTTATATCCTCTCTTATTGCCCTGGCAGCCCTGCTCGCTGACGCCCTGCTGGCTGTAAAAGGGAATATCCCGCTCAATGAAATGATCAGCAACTGGACCACGGCTGAATATCCTTCCAACTGGAAAAAATACCAGTTGAAATGGTTCAGACTCTACCATATACGCCAGGTCATCAACCTGACAGGTTTTGTAAGCCTGGTTGCAGGCTGGGTATTTGGCGTTTGACTGCCTGCGTAAACAATCATTAAACATTATACCATGAAAAAATTTGCATTAACCATGACGCTTGCTGTTGCTACTGTAGCAACAGCCATCATTTCCTGTAATAGCGGACCAGGAGCTGCCACAGGAGAAATACAAATCTCACATGACAGCCTTGTAAAAAGAGGTAGTTACCTGGTCAACGCGATCGGCTGTGACGATTGTCATTCACCTAAAAAGTTTGGACCGCATGGACCGGAGATCATCCAGGAACTGCGATTCTCAGGATTCCAGGCAAATGGCATATTGCCAAAAATTGATACCAATGTTTCCAAAAAAGGATGGATCATGTTTGCACCTGATCTTACTGCAACGTTTGGCCCCTGGGGTGTGAGCTTCGCTGCGAATATCAGCTCAGACGGTACCGGTATTGGTAACTGGACCGAGGAGCAGTTCATGAGGGCTATCCGTGAAGGAAAATCAAAAGGGCTGGTGGAAAGCCGTCCGCTGATGCCTCCGATGCCCTGGGAACAATACCGCAACCTCGACGACACGGACCTGAAGGCAATCTTTGCTTTTCTGAAAACAACCAAACCCGTTGAGAACCGTGTACCAGGCTGGAAAAAGTGGGATGAACTCTGATCATTAAAAACTTAATAGACCTTATCATGAAAAAGAAGATAGAGATCAGCGCATTTATTTTGATTTGCATTATTGTGATCAGTCTTGCCGTGAGAGCTGGCCGTCACCATGACCAGTGCAGGGAATGCAACTTCGCGGTAAAGAGCGTCAAATAAAACATAACCCCTCAGAATAAACCATCCTGCAAGCGAAAGTTTGCAGGTTTTTTTTGCTTCCATTCAACTCTTATTCGTCTTGCATGATAATAGTCGCTGATTTATCGCCCTGGGTAAACCGGGCCTTAAACCAATACCTCCCTCCCGGTCGGTCAGTTGGGTACCAGTGACGATGTTCGTTTACGATAATAAAAAGACCATCATCATCGCCCAGGGCAATGAATCCATCGCCCGGGGGTTGGCGGTGAAAATAATTGAGGCTATATTCTTTGATCAAATGTTCCGCATAGGGACGGGCCTCCGGGACTACGATACCCAGCTCGCTGATCGAGCATACTGATGAGCCATCAAAAGGCTTGTCGGAATGATTATCGAGTTCGAACCGAGCGATAAACTCCACGATATTTCCATTGTTGTCGAAAAAATATAATGCTTTCGCATTCCAGTTGACAAAATTGGCGACAGTATCATCGTCTTTCACCGGTATCAATGACAGGTTTGCGCCGGCCCAGCTATGTGCCTGTGAAAATTGATTTGAAGGAATATTAAATGCAAAATGATATACGCCTCCGGCCGAATTATCTTTTTTAAAAACAAGGGTAGAAAGTCCGGCGGATAATTTCAGCGTGTGATTATCTTCATACAGTATATCCATGCCGAGGTTGTGGTGGTAGAAATGCCGTGTCTGGCTGATATCTGCACACAGGAGTTGCACCTCATGAATATTCATGGAGTTTCATTTTGGGAGTTTATTTGCAGATGCAAAATCCTTACCATCCTGAAAAATAATAAAAAAAAAGTGACAGCTACTGGCAGCACCGCTGAGAACCGCCAGGCCATCACTTTAAACCTACCATTGCTTAAACAGCTTACAATACCGGTCGTATGTCGCTGAATAAGATCTTTGCTGCCCCCTTGCCCATCACAGATAACCTGATGGCAAATGCGGCGATCTCGAAAAAGTGTACTATACTTTTCATGATTACTTTATTTAATAATTACCAGTTTGAAGTTTTGAAATAGCTGCCAGCAGCAGACTTATCCTGGCTAAACCTGATGACCAACCATTGCTGCCCATCTTCTGTCTTCTCAAACGACCAGTAATAGGTCGTAGGTTTCAGTTCTTCTTTTTTCGCAGGGCGATCGAAATTGCTGCTTTTAGCACAGGAATAAAATCCACGATAGTTGCCTTTATCGGGGTAAATGGTAAATGACTGATCCAATTCATTCACACGTATTTTCCCTTTTTGATAGGTAAACGCTTCAGTACTGCAATAGCCTGTATGCGTTTTGATCACCAGGAAAAATTCAGCCTCCCCGTTTTCTGTGAAATTGAAAGCAACGGACCGGGTATAAGGATTACCGATATATTTTTTCCCGTCATAACTCCACCAGTTGCTCATCGAAAACGAGCCATTCAGCCATTTACCCACCAGTGCGGCCGGAATTTTGTCATAGGATTGAACTGCTTTGGTGGTATCCGCCCATCGCGCATTTGCGATCACAACCGATACCAGCATCGCTACTACCAGGAATATTTTTTTTGTCTGCATGATTTTAGAATTTAAGGGCTTCATACTTTATTTAATACAATCATCTAAGCCACCATCATCCCTTCCGACAGGTTCTCCTGCACGAGGCGGAATCGCTCGGGAGAAAGTTCTTTTTCCGCGACGCCTACCAGGAAATTAAAAACAGGCTGCGGCGCGTTTTTCTCCGTCGCTTTTAACCAATGGCATATTTCAGCGTTGCTCAGCCCGCGCATCATCCAGGCGCTGAACAGTTCCATTTCTTTCGGGTCGATAGACGCTACGATCCGCTGATTGAGCGCGATCAGCTCAGCATCGGTATAATAGCGCCATAACACTTTGTTCAAAACCGCTTCTTCCCTGGCCATGTGCTCCAGGTTAAAGATCATAAAACTGGTAAAGGCCTTATTGATCGCCTGGCCTGTTTCGATCTTTACACCAGCTTTAATGGCATGTTGGTATACCATCAGTAAACCTCGCAGGTTCTCAGACAACTGATGGTCTTTTTCATGCTCCTGTTCGAACGCATCCACCAGTGAAGGTTCATACTGCTGGATAGCCGGTAATACAAATTCATCTTCGTGTTTCGCGTGTCCGTCAAACACCTCGGCGACAAGTCTCACTTTCGCCAAAGCCGCTGCGGCTTCATTCGAATCTGTAAACGAGGTTTGCTGGAGGGTCAGTGAAGTATCATACAACATTGCCCTCAGCGCCTTGTGCACCTGGTTGAAAATATTATATCGTGACATCGGTTTAAATATTTACGTTGCTGAACGCAACTTTGATTAACAATAATTTTACTTTCCTTTATGCCGCCGCATCACTTACAATGACAGACGGTTTGCTATTTACCGGTTTGGTGAGTAAAGCCGATACATATCGTGCGCAGAGTTCACCGGGATTATACCTGCTAAACTCCTGGCTCATCTTTTCCGCATTCGTTCTGTATGTGGTATCAGATAATATCTGTTGAGTCGCTTTACGTATCTGGGCAGGCTTTGGCTTTTCTGTGCGCAGGTTGATTCCCAGTTTGAAATAACCAATCCGTGCGCAGATCTCGTTCTTACCCTCGTGAACACCCGCTACTACCATGGGCAGGGCATTCTGAATGCCGAGCATCACACCACCATAACCACCATTGGTGATATACGCGTTGGCGTAGGGCATCACCTGGTCAAAGGGAATAAAATCCTCGATGATGATATTACGTTGCGGGAATCTTTGTCTCAGTTCTTCTGTCATGGACCCACCCGTGGTGCATACGACCAATGTATCCGTTCCTTTGAAAGCTTCCAGCGTAGGAACCAGTAATTTTTCTACATCACCTTCCACCGTGCCCTGTGTAACCAGGATCACGTTGTTGAATTGCGACAGGCGCGGATCATACCAGCTGGCTGATTTTTTGGAAGAATAAGGTAACAGGGACCCAATGAATCTCACATTCCTGCTCATATCACTACGATGGTATTCAAATCCTGGTGTACCGCTCTGCAGGTACAGGTCAGAAGCTTTTACTGAGATATCGAAAATGAATGTGTGACCATAGTCCACTCCAAATTCGCCCAGCATTTCATATGTCACCTTATTGGCCCTGCGAAACAGGACCCTGTTTGTGATATACCTGAGAAAAGCCTGGCGAAGCTTTCCAAAAACGGTGTAAGATGGCGTCAAACCAAGCCCGGTGGGTGGCAGGTCGCGGGAATTTTCCATGAGTGGCGCAATACCGACACCTACCACCGGAACACCAAATACTTTTTTTACCAGGGGAATGGCAGTAAACGTACATTCAGCTATGACGAGGTCGAAGGGAAACTCTTTCCTGATCTCTTTCATATCGGCGACAAACTTTGGCGCCTGTTTGACAAAAACATGAATGAGGTCAAAAACGAGTTTTTTGATCTTATTATTGATCTTTTCTCTTTCGGGAATAAGTTCAGCGAGGTTGTCGCCGGTAAAATCCATGGCTTTTACATAGGGATAGAACGGAATGCCGAGTTTTGCGATCTTTTCGGAATAGCTCATCCCGGTGTACCATCTTACATCGCATCCATTTTGCTGCAGGTGTTTGGCAAGACCCGTCAATGGATTCACATGTCCTTCTGCGGGCATGCTGGCAAACAGTATTCGTTTACCGATTAGCGCTTCCACGTTGTCACGGTTCATGATTAAAAAAGGTTTAATGGTTAATGTTTCGAATAGACTGTAAATATGCACACAAACCTTTGCGTAAAGGAAGAGCGGAATGGATGAGTTGTTTTGATACTTGCACCAATTGCGATGGCCCGGTAATTTCCGATGCAGTTCATGCCCGGTTTTTATCATTGCATCCCGATAGGCTGCCACTTCATGACTACAAATACTCAATTTGTATCATCATTGGTTATATTTGATATTACCTAAAATTTGTGGCGTAGGTGAAAATAACCGGGCTCTATATCTTTATTTTTTTAATATCATCCTTCCACCTGGCTGCGCAACAGGCCAGGCAATATTCCTTTACCCATTATGGCACTGCAACGGGACTTCTCTCCAATGAAACCACCTGCAGTATACAGGATGAGCAGGGATTTATCTGGATCGGCACCAACCGTGGATTGCAACGTTTCGACGGGCACCGCTACCTGAACTTTGTACATAGTAAAGACGATCCCCGCTCAATTCCCCACAACTATATCTTACAGCTCCTCTTCGACAATAAAAACAACCTTTGGATCCTGACCGGTGATGGTAAGGTGGGCGTATTTGATACAAAATGGTTCGAGTACCGGGAGATACCGGTTGTCGTCAAAAATCCCAAGGTGCTCACGATTGAGCGGGAACTGGTCCTGGATGAGCAGGGTAACTTGATGATCGTATTTCACAACCATGAAATCGTGACCTGGAACCCGGGAACCAAGGAATTTTCCGCCGCTTATAATTTTATCCCGATACCAGCAGACTGGCCTGCCGTAGACATTAAACAACAACCCGGTACCAAAAAATACTGGATCGGGCGCCGCGACGGACTGGTGATCTATAACCACGAAACCGGCAACATGAGTTACTGGGGCAATAATGTGGAGAAAGAACCGATCATCGACACATGGGGCAAAGTGCCGGTGCCGAACTATTTTCATTTTGACCAGCAGGGCCGTGTATGGTTTGATACCTGGCTGGGCGCTCCTACCATCTTTGCGTATGATTTAAAGAAAAACGAAATCGTACTGGAGCGATATGATCTTTTATCCGTAATTGAAGGATATCACGAAACCAAAGGATTTCTCGAAAGAAAGGATGGTACAATCTGGGTAAAGGGTCTTAATGTCTTTGCGCAATACCTGGAAAAGGAAAAAAGGTTCCAGGCGGTTTATAATGGATATCAAAACGAGCAGAGTATAGAATTTGACCGGGTAAACCATCTCTACGAAGACCGGGACGAGAATGTGTGGGTGTCGACAAACAATAATGGGCTCTATTTTTTCAACCCCTCTGAGCAATTCTTTACCAATATCAGGCATATCGACCGCAATAGTCATCTCCCGGGAAAAGGCGGTATGCTTTCTTTTATGCTTACCCGGCAGGGCACGCTACTCGCCGGAGCCTGGGGTGAAGGTCTTTACCGCTACGATAGTAATTACAGAATGGTTCCACTGGGTATTCGCGGGATCAACGAAAAATCATCGCCCTGGGTCTGGAGTATGTGTATGTCGCCTGATAGCAATACCATTTGGATGGGGGCGCAACCTGGGATCTACGAGCTGGACCAGCGTACGCAGGTAGCTAAATTTCATCAGCCCGCTATATTAAAAGACAGAACGATCAGGCAGGTAGGCATGGACCGGCTCGGTAATCTCTGGATCGGCACGCAGAGCCTCGGCATTTTTAAATGGACGGCTGAAAAGGGAAGAAAAAAATTCGATGATGGATTAAAGCAGTTCCCGGCGCTATCCTCGGGGCAAATCCTGAAAATTTATATATGCAAAAAGGGATACGTGTGGGTAGGCACCTCCGATCTTGGCTTGTATGCAATCGATCCTGCCACCGACAAAATCGTTTATCATTTCGGTACCACCGAACCACCGGAAAGAAGACTATTGAGCGATAACGCGGTATCGGTGATCCAATATGATGACACAACAATGGTAATAGCGGCCCGGGGACTTCACGTCTTCAATACAAAAACGGGGAAAATGGTGAGGTCGATCACCATGCCCGAGTCGGTTACCGGTAACCTGGCGTCGATGGAAAAAGATGACAATGGTTACATCTGGCTATCCCTCTCGGATGGACTCTACCGGGTGAATCTGCGCAATGAGATATTTATCCATTTCGATCGCATTGACGGGATCATGAATGATCATTTTGTAGAAGCCGCTTCCTATCGTTTGCCAAATGGCAGGCTGATCTTTGGCTGCGACAACCAGCTGATACTTTTTGATCCTTTGCGTGTCATGCTCAACGATCCGGCACCGGATGTAGTGGTAAGCGGTTTCAAACTCAGGAACCAACCCCTGCTGGTGGATTCACTGCTGAGTCATGAGCGTATCGAACTGGGAGCAGAAGACAATACGATCGCCATTGAATTTTCGGGGTTGGGCTATGGCCGGGCTTACGTAATCAAATATAAACTCGAGGGACTTGATAAAGACTGGGTGCTGGCCGACAAAAGCAACCAGGCCGTGTATTCCTATATGCCAACAGGCGACTATACTTTCCTGATGAAAAGTGAAGATGCCGATGGCAATCCTTCAAAAAATATTACCAAACTCTTTATCCGGGTTAAGCCTCCATTCTGGAAAACCTGGTGGTTCCTTGGCCTGGCGATCTTTGCGACAGTGGGACTGGTGTACTGGATCGACAAGCAAAGAACACAAAAGATCCGTGCGACGGAAAGCATACGCACCCGTATCGCCACCAGTCTTACCGAAGACATGAGCAATTCGCTAGCCAGCATCAATATCTCCAGCGAACTGGCCAAAAATAAAATTGATACAGATACTGGCCGTACCAAGGAATATATCGCCCAGATCAGCGATGCCAGTAACAGGATGGTTCAGTCGATGTATGACATGGTGTGGAGTATCAATCCGGGCAATGATACCCTGCCGGATACGATCGCCAGAATGAGAGAATTCGCCATCGAGATCGAGAATACTTTTGACCTGGTGATCGTGTTTGACATTGACCCAAGGGTGATGAAGTTGAAACTGGATATGGAATACAGGTACGAGATCCTATCTATTTTCAAGGAAGCCGTGACGAATGTGGCGCGACATGCTAACGCCCGGCATGTGCAGCTTAGCCTGCGGCTGCGCAATTCGAAACTGATCATGCTGGTGGAAGACGACGGTAAAGGTTTTGACCTGGAAACCGGTCTGCTGGGACGCGGTATCAGCGATATGCGTCGCCGCGCCTCTGCTATTGACGCCTCATTCTATATCGAATCAAATGTGAATACAGGAAGTATTGTCAAACTGGAGATGAATGTTTAACTAACTGAAATGCTGGATACTAAAATCCATTGACATTTCAATACTGCAACATCCTTATTTGCCCATCCATTTTTTAAAGTCGGCTACCTTTTCACGGCTCACCAGTGATTCTTTATCTACTGAAGGTTTGAGGGTAAGCAAAAGGCGGTTGCCAAAATAATCGTGTATCTGGTCGATGCTGGCAATGGATACGTAGAAGGAGCGGCTGATGCGGAAGTATTTATCAGGATCGAGCATCTCTTCCAATTCATCCATGGTGTAATCGACCACGTATTTTTTGTTGTCGTTGGTCTTAAAGAAGTTCAGCCTGCCATCACTGTAGAAATAAGCGATATCCTGCACTTCAATGCTGATCAGCTTCTGTGCATGTTTTACCAGGAATCGCTTCCTGAATTCTTTGGGCTGGAGTTTTTGTTTGAGCTCTTTTACCAGGTTGTCTACGTTCAACGGATCTGAGCTGCCGTTGCTGCTGGCGCTATACATCACCTGCAGGTTCTTTAATTTATTCAGGGCTGCTTCGAGGTCTTCTTTCTGGACCGGCTTGAGGAGATAATCGACGCTATTAACCTTGAACGCCTTTAAGGCATATTCATCGTAAGAAGTGGTGAAGATAACCGTGCTTTTCACTTCCACTTTGTCGAAAATTTCAAAGCTTTGACCATCGGCCAGTTCAATATCCATCAGGATCAGGTCGGGAGCGGGATTTGATTCCAGCCAGTTGACTGACGAGCGGATGCTATCGGCCACGCCAACCACTTCCGCGCTGCTGTCGACTGATTCCAACGTTTTCCTGAGCTTTTTTACTGCCAGTTCTTCATCTTCGATGATTAAGACCTTCATGGTTTTCGTTTTTGGTGTGTGAGGGCAAGATACAGCAGGTTGCGGTACTCTGAAAGTGCGAAACGCCTGTTTGGGTAAAATCAGGTGATGAACTGCTGTTTTCAGGTATAAATTGTAAAGGATTTACAGGCTAAGGCTGGATCAGTGGCACCACCACCGCGAACTCCTTTCCATCGTCCCGCACGCTGATCTCCTCCTTTTTCATCAGGCGGTATTTCTTGACGATATTGGTCAGCCCCACCTTATTGGATGATACCATCCTGTCCTTACGCTGCAGGTTATTGGTCACCACCAGTTTGCCGCTATTCGTTGTCATGATCAGGATATGAAGCGGGCTGTCTTTCAGGATCATATTGTGTTTCACCGCGTTTTCAACCAGCATCTGCAGGGTAAGCGGGGGGATCTGGTATTCATTATATCGTTCGTTGATCCGGGTTTCCATTTCCAGTCCGTCGCCGTACCTGGTTTTAAGTAAGTGAAAATAAGAGTGAATGAATTGCATCTCCGATTCGAGGGTGGTAAGTCCTTCTTCGTTGGTCCGTAGGAGATAACGGTATACCTTACTCATCTCGTCAAGGAATTTCTCAGCCTTCTCAGCATCCACACTGATCAGGGAAGAGAGCGAGTTGAGGCTGTTGAAAAGAAAGTGCGGGTTTACCTGCCCCTTAAGCCCTTCGAGCTGGCTTTGAAGATTTTCTCTTTTAAGATTATCAGTTTCGTCCACCACTTCCCGCCATTTTTCATAAAAGGCGGCGCCCTCGTTGAAACTGGTAGCCAGCAGGTTGCATACGACACCCACCACCAGCACCCAGGGATAATTATTCATGATCACGGGCATACCCCGGAAGCCGATGTAATCGAAACCAAAGAATAAGATGGTGATCGCGGCTACCGTGATCGCGATAAATCCAAGTAGTTCTAGACCAATGCGTTTAAAGGTCTGGCTGTACTCGGGGTAGCGGTTCAATAAAATGGTTGCTACCATACTGCAGAGGATGTATACGATGAGTACCAGCGTTATGGTAATAATAGTGGGTAAAAAGAAGTTCCGCCATTTCTCGAAGTAAACCGACCCGAAAATGAAGTAATTGATGATAATAGCCACCGGCGGGAGGATCAGCACACCGATAAGCCGTTCCTTACTATTATGGCTCAACGTTTTCATATTGTAAAATAACCCAGTCATGTGGCTATATCTAAATTATTTGATTGAAATCATTACCCCCCCTGCC
>JAEYOL010000072.1 GCA_023411775.1 Bacteroidota bacterium
TCTGATTAAGCATCGAAAGGGATTTTGTTTCAACTTTGCAGCCTATGAAAACTCCATTGAAAAACCTTTTTCTGATAGCAGCTCCTATTTTCGCTGGTGTGATTTGTATGGGTTTCGGATTTGAAAAATCCGCCCCGATCAGTGGACACACGGTGGCCTCTGTAATTAAAGCTGAACTTGATCCGGGTCGCTCTCTCAAATCCGCGGCCGTTTACGATAGTCTCGAACTTGATATGGCCGGTCTGAAGCGGGAGGCTTTTGATCTCGCGGTCAAGGGTTGGGAGAAATTAAAAAGTGAAGGTAAACTCGGCAACGAGTCCGTTCTAGCCATTGTCGACTTCAGCCAGTCGAGCAGCAGGAAACGTCTGTATGTCCTGGACATGGAAAATTATAAAATGCTGTTCAATACACTTGTCGCGCATGGCCGCAATTCGGGCCGGGAATGGGCGACGCGTTTCTCCAATAAAGTTTCCTCGTATCAAAGCAGCCCCGGGTTTTATGTAACCGGGCAGACCTACCAGGGCAGCAACGGTTATTCACTGCGGCTGGCGGGTATGGAAAAAGGTATTAACGATAAAGCCATGAAGCGGGCGATCGTGATGCATGGTGCGCCCTATGTGAGTGAATCATTTATCAATCGGCAAGGCTATCTTGGCCGCAGCCAGGGATGTCCTGCTGTTCCGGCCCGTGAAGCGAAAGGCATCATAAACACGCTGAAGGACGGTACATGTCTCTATATTCATGTGCCGGGTCAGACTTATATTTCTAAGTCGGCTTTGCTTCGCGACCGTTCCATGATTTAATCTTCCTGTCACGATTTATAGGTGGGAGAAGTAATACTTATAAATTTCTGTCCACCTAAAATATTACTGTACCGGCTGATTCCAGCCGGTATTTTATCTTTATTGACCTCCCAGGGTGGTAATTTTATATTATCCTTAATTTAGCCGCACATTTATCCATTATGCCAAGCAACGCGAACAGACAGTTTTTAGATTTTGAGAAGCCTGTGAAAGACCTCATCGAGGAGATCGAGAATGCGAAACATCGCCAGGAAAAGACCAAGATCGATATGAGCGATTTGATCCAGCGCCTTGATCAAAATATCCTGGAAAAGCGGAAGGCTATCACAGAAAGTCTTACCAGCTGGCAAAGAGTACAGCTTAGCCGCCACCCCGACCGGCCCTATACGATGAAGTATATCGAAAAGATGACAGAGAATTTTGTAGAGCTTTTCGGTGACCGCAACGTAAAAGATGATAAAGCAATGGTAGGTGGTTTTGCGACCCTGAATGGTGAAACGGTGATGATGATCGGCCAGCAAAAAGGTATCAATACCAAGATGAGGCAGATGAGGAATTTTGGAATGCCCAATCCTGAAGGATATAGAAAGGCGCTTCGCTTGATGAAGCTTGCTGAGAAGTTCAACAAACCCGTTATTACCCTGATTGATACACCCGGAGCATTTCCCGGTCTTGAAGCCGAAGAGAGGGGCCAGGGTGAAGCGATTGCCCGCAATATATACGAGATGATCAGGCTCAAGGTGCCCGTAGTATGTGTTATCATTGGTGAAGGCGCCAGTGGTGGTGCCCTCGGCATCGGTGTTGGTGACCGTGTATATATGATGGAAAATACCTGGTACACGGTGATCAGTCCCGAAAGCTGTTCTTCGATACTCTGGCGTAGTTGGGAAAACAAAGAGGTGGCCGCAGAACAACTTCGACTTACGGCCGACAAAATGCTGGGCTTTGGACTTATCGATGGCATTATACCCGAGCCTGTTGGTGGTGCACATTGGGATTATGACCAGGCGGCCTCGATCCTGCGCGATCACCTGGTGTCGGTGATACAGCAACTCAAACAATACTCTCCCGAAGAACGCGTCAATATGCGCATCGAGAAGTTTAGCAAAATGGGTTTTTGGGACGAGTTGTCTTAAAGCGTGGCTTAAGTGGCCAATCGACGGTGTTAAATCATTTCTACAAATATTTTTAGATGTCATTGAGGAAAAAATTCAAAGGAACAGGGATCGCTATTGTCACTCCTTTTCATGCCGACGGAAGTATTGATTGGGATAGTTTCAAAAAACTTATTGAATTCTGGATTGAAGGACAGGTAGAGTATCTTGTCGTATTGGGTACGACAGGGGAAAGCGCTACCGTAAAGGGAAAAGATAAACAGGATGTTTTCACTTTCGTCGCCGAAGAAGTAGCCGGACGTCTGCCCCTTGTTGCCGGTATAGGTGGCTATGATACGGAAGAAGTGCTGGAGGGTTTCAGGACCTTTGACCTTTCAGGATATGACGCGATACTATCGGTTTCGCCCTATTATAGCAGGCCCAACCAGGAAGGGCTTTTCCAACATTATAAAAAGATTGATGAAGCTTCACCACTGCCGGTCATGATGTATAATGTACCAACGCGTACGGGACAAAACATGACCGCGGAGACCCAGCTTCGTATCGCCAGGGAATGTAAAAAGGTGTTTGCTACCAAAGAGGCCAGTGGCAATTTGGACCAGGTAATGCAGATCATCAAATACAAGCCGGACGATTTCATGGTTATCAGTGGTGATGATGCGATTACCCTGCCTATGATCGCCCTGGGCGCAGAAGGTGTGACTTCGGTGGTTGCAAATGCCTATCCTAAAGGCTTTGCCCAAATGACCCGTCTTTGCCTGGAAGGTAATTTCAAAGAAGCTGCCCGAATTCATTACCGTTATACAGATATCATCAATTCACTTTTTGCGGAAGGTAGTCCAAGTGGAATAAAGGCTTATCTATCAGAGATGGGTCTTTGCCGGAATACATTCCGCCAGCCCGTTTGGCCGGTTAGTCCGGCATTGCAGGCAAAGATCAGGGAACTGATGAAGGAGGATGACCTGTGATTATTGCAGACTAAAAGCAACCTTAAAGCAAATCCCGAATGCAAAAACTTCGGCTTACCATTCTGTTTTCCTTCTGCATCATAACGGCCATGGCCCAACACAAGACAACCCTGCGTATCAAAAACCTGCCGGCATTTCATCCTTCAGGAAGTAATATTTACCTGGCGGGATCCTTTAACGGCTGGAATCCGCAGGATAAGAATTTTATGTTTCGCAGGGATTCAGCCGGCACTCATTTCATAGAACTTCAACTCGCAGATGGTTC
Source organism: Bacteroidota bacterium (assembly GCA_023411775.1). Classification (GTDB taxonomy): domain Bacteria; phylum Bacteroidota; class Bacteroidia; order Chitinophagales; family Chitinophagaceae; genus Terrimonas_B. The sequence goes on from JAEYOL010000072.1 coordinate 3,152, forward strand.
CTATGAATATAAGCTTACCCGCGGTGGATGGGACAAGGCCGAGTCTAAAAAAGATGGTGCTTCAACTACAAACCGTGTGTTGAAGGTCGAAGCGGATAATGACATTGAATTGGTAGTAGAAGAGTGGTCGGATCGCTTTCCTGCCGCGCCGCCAAAAAGCACGGCGAGCAGGAATGTCAAAGTGATCGACACCGCATTCCTGATACCATCATTACAAAGAACCCGGAGAGTTTGGGTCTATTTACCTGCCTGCTATGATTCCTGCAACAAGCGTTTCCCGGTAATTTATATGCATGATGGTCAAAACCTTTTTGACAATGCAACATCTTATAGTGGTGAATGGGGTATTGATGAATACCTCGATTCGCTGGGTAGTCATGACAATCATTGTATCGTTGTGGCAGTAGACC
>JAEYOL010000240.1 GCA_023411775.1 Bacteroidota bacterium
GAAGACAACTGGTTGCCACCAGACAATTACCAGGAAGATCCTGTTGAACGTATCGCTCATCGCACATCCCCGACCAATATCGGACTTTCGCTGTTGTCGAATTTAACGGCTTATGATTTCGGGTACATTACCGCGGGGGAGCTAGTAGAACTCACCACCAATACACTCAGTACGGTTGAGAGGATGGAAAAATACCGCGGGCATCTGTATAACTGGTACGACACGCAATCACTCACGCCGCTCAAGCCAAAATATATCTCGACGGTCGACAATGGAAATTTTATCGGTCACCTGGTGGCTTTAAAACAGGGATTGATCTCTGTACCTGATGACAGGATCATCTCTGAGAGAATGTTTGAAGGTCTGATCGATGAAACCCGGATACTGCAGGAAAAGCTAAAAATTCCTGCGTTAAAGAAATTTCAACAACAACTGGTTTCCAGCTATCGCGAGCATGCAGGTTCGACTGATAAAATCAAATCCTATCTCGACGGTTTGGAGCAGCAACTGACCCAGATCCTGGTCAACCTCGATATCGATCCGCAAACCGATGCCGATTGGTGGATTCAAAAAATATTTACACATATAAGGAATATCAAAAATGATATCGGTGTGTACCTGCCCTGGATATTGATGGATGAACCACCCGGGCGTTTCAAAGAATTGGTGCCTTCCCTGCCAGGCATTCCAAGTTACAGGCAGTTGTCAAGAATTGAAAGAAGCCTGCTCAGTAAGATCAGCGAACTCTATTCTCCCGATAATACCGAAGAGGAAAATGACTGGCTCACACAATACCGCACAGGTATAACCGAATCGGGTCGTCGTGCCAAAGCCATGATCCTGACAATTGAACAGATCGTACAGAAATGCACACAACTATCCCATGTTGATTTTGAATTCCTGTATGATCGTTCACAGCACCTGCTTACCATTGGCTATAACGCAGAGGAACATCGCCGTGACAATAGCTATTACGATCTCCTCGCTTCTGAGGCCAGGCTGACAACATTCGTCGCGATCGCACAGGGACGATTACCGCAACAATCATGGTTTGCCCTGGGCCGGCAACTTACCAATATCGGTGCGACACCTATCCTGCTGTCATGGAGTGGTTCTATGTTTGAATACCTGATGCCCTTGCTGGTGATGCCTACTTATCGCAACACCCTGCTGGATCAAACCAGCAAGGCGGTGGTACAAAAACAAATGGAATATGGGAAAAAGCGGGGCGTACCCTGGGGTATTTCAGAATCGGGTTATAATATGGTAGACGCAAACCTTAACTACCAGTATCATCCGTTCGGTGTACCGGGATTAGGTTTTAAACGCGGCCTGGGTGAAGACCTGGTCATCTCCCCCTACTCCACCATACTTAGCCTGATGGTTTATCCAAAAGAAGCGTATGAGAATCTCCAGGTGATGAGAGAAGAAGGTTTTGAAGGAAGGTTTGGATTCTACGAAGCTGTTGACTATACACCTTCCCGGCTTTCGCGAAAACAGAATTATGCAATCGTGAAATCATTTATGGCGCATCACCAGGGGATGAGTTTCCTGGCGATCAGTCAATTATTACACCAGCAGCCGATGCATCAGCGATTTGAATCGGATATCGAAGTGAAGTCGGCCCTGCTTTTACTACAGGAAAGAATTCCGAGGGTAACTACGTTTTATTCGCCCAGTGTGCATGAAGCCGATACCAGCATTACTCCTGGCGGTGAAGGTTTTATTCGCGTGCTCAATACGCCCAATACTACCATTCCCGAAGTACAACTTTTATCGAACGGCCGCTATCATGTTATGGTCACCAATGCCGGTGGTGGATACAGCCGTTGGAAAAATCTTGCGATCAATCGCTGGCGTGAAGACTGCACCCGCGATAATTGGGGCACGTTTTGTTATATCAGGGATCTTGACAACAACAGTTCATGGTCATCAGCATTTCAACCAACGCTTAAAGAAGGTGACAGTTACGAGGCTGTATTCTCGCAGGGCCGCGCGGAATTTCGTCGCCGGGAATTTTATCTTGAAACACATACAGAGATCGTTGTATCACCCGAAGATGATATTGAATTGCGCCGCGTTCATATTGTGAATCGATCACGTAAAAAGCGGACGATCGAAGTCACCAGTTATGCAGAAGTAGTGCTGACCTCTCCCATCGCCGACGAACTACACCCCGCTTTCAGCAATCTTTTTGTACAAACCGAACTCAATGAGCAACGCAACGCAATCATATGCACACGAAGACCCAGATCGGTACACGAGAATAATCCCTGGATGTTTCACCTGATGAAAGTGCACGACGCGGAGATACAGCATGTGTCGTACGAGACAGACCGTGATAAATTTATAGGGCGGGGACACACTATACATGAGCCGCAGGTGATCAATCGTTCCTCGCCGCTTTCAAATAGCAGCGGATCGGTACTCGATCCGGTTGTTTCCATCCAGTACCGATTTATATTGCAACCATATGAGTCGGCCACTATCGATATGATCTTCGGGATCGCCGAGACCAGGGAAACCTGCAATTTCCTGGTTGAAAAATACCAGGATCGACACCTGATCAACCGTGTGCTGGAACTGGCCTGGACACATGCACAGGTTATATTAAGACAGATCAACGCGGTTGAATCCGATGCGCAGCTCTATTCACGACTGGCCAGTTCGATAATTTATGCAAACCCATCATTGCGAACCAGTCCTTCGATGATCATGAAAAATCATCGGGGTCAATCTGGCCTATGGGGTTATTCCATCTCAGGCGATCTGCCCATTGTATTGTTGCGCATTGAAGATTCAGCGAATATTGAATTAGTCAAGCAGTTGATCCAGGCGCATGCCTACTGGCGGCTGAAAGGATTGCTGGTAGACCTGGTGATCTGGAACGAAGATCATGGTGGTTACCGTCAACTATTGCATAACCAGATACAGGGTCTTGTGTCACCTGGAATCACCATTGATGCCAAGGATCAGTTGGGCGGAATCTTTATCCGTTCCGCCGACCAGATTTCCAATGAAGACAGGATCCTGTTTCAGTCCGTAGCCCATGTGGTAATATCCGACAGGTTGGGAACACTGGAAGAACAGATCAGCGGGCGGACGAAATTAAAAACAAACATTCCTTATTTCAGTCCCAGCAAGTTCCCTTCTTCCACCAAATCATCCATCGCTCCAAGAACCGACCTGATATTCTATAATGGCCATGGTGGTTTTACCGAGGATGGAAAGGAATACGTGATCACCACCAGTAAGGGAAAATTCACGCCGGCACCCTGGATCAATGTGCTTGCCAACAATGAATTCGGAAGTATAGTCACGGAAAGCGGACAGATGTACACCTGGATTGAAAACGCGCATGAATTCCGGCTTACGCCCTGGAGTAATGACCCGGTCACCGATCTGAAGGGCGAAACATTTTACCTGCGTGATGAGGAGAGCGGCAGGTTCTGGTCGCCCATGCCGCTGCCGGCAACCGGTATTTCGCCTTATATCACCCGTCATGGATTTGGGTACAGTGTTTTTGAACACCTCGAAGATGGTATCTTTTCCGAGGTATGGGTGTATACAGATATCGAAGACCCGATAAAGTTTATAGTTATCAAGTTGCGCAATAAATCCGAACGTCATCGCAAATTTTCTGTAACGGGATATGTAGAATGGGTATTGGGGGATCTTCGTTCAAGATCTTTGATGCACGTGGTAACCGAAACCGATCTGCAAACCGGTGCCATACTCGCACGCAATTCCTATAACACGGAGTTCGAGAATCGTGTAGCATTTTTTGATGTCGATGATCCAAATAAGACCTACACAACCGACCGGTCAGAATTTATTGGAAGAAACGGCACACTGCACAATCCGGAGGCTATGAATCGCACAAGGCTCTCTAATAAAAATGGTGCTGCACTCGACCCCTGCGCAGCAATACAGGTAAACTTCGACCTTGCGGAGGATGAAGAGAGGCAGGTTGTGTTTCGGCTCGGAGCGGGAAAAAGCATGCATGAAGCAGTATCTACCATTAAGAAATTTGATCGGAGTGATGCGGTAAAAGCTTCGCTGGAAAGAATACACCAATACTGGAATGAAGCCCTGCAGGCTGTACAGGTTGAAACACCTGATGCGGCTACCAACGTGTTGGCTAACGGCTGGCTGAATTACCAGACACTGGCTTGCCGTATGTGGGCCCGAAGCGGTTTTTACCAGTCAGGCGGAGCTTTTGGATTCCGTGACCAGCTGCAGGATGTTTTATCGCTGTTGCATACAAAACCTGATATCGCGCGACAACAATTATTACTTTCCGCATCGCGGCAATTCAGGGAAGGAGACGTGCAACACTGGTGGCACCCGCCTGCAGGTCGCGGTGTTCGCACCACCTGTTCCGACGACTATTTATGGCTGCCTTATGTAACCTGCCGTTATCTTGAAACCAGTGCCGACACTTCGGTGCTGGATGAAGTGGCACCCTTTATCGAAGGCCGGCTGCTAGTGGCCGAAGAGGAATCCTACTATGATCTGCCGATCCGTTCAGATCAGTCCGCCACCCTGTATGAGCATTGTGTGAAAGCGATTGAAAACGGTTTGCGTTTTGGTGTAAATGGCCTGCCGCTGATCGGTTCGGGTGACTGGAATGATGGTATGGATAAAGTTGGTCAGCATGGCAGAGGTGAAAGTGTATGGCTGGGATTTTTCCTTTATGATATTTTAAATCGGTTTGTAGAAGTGGCAACACTTAAGGGTGACGATGCATTCGCCGAAAAATGCCGGCAACAGGCAGAGCTATTAAGAAACAATATTCACGCGCATGCCTGGGATGGTAAATGGTGGCGCCGGGCTTATTTTGATGATGGGACACCTCTCGGCTCGCAGGAAAATGATGAATGCAAAATAGACTCGATTGCACAAAGCTGGTCGGTGTTGTCAAAGGCCAGTGATGGGGAACGTTCGATGATGGCCATGAATTCCGCATCGCAACATTTGATCAACAAAGAAGACCAGATCATCCAGCTTTTTAATCCGCCGTTTGATAAATCTGCCTTGAATCCCGGGTATATCAAAGGTTATGTACCTGGCGTGCGGGAAAATGGCGGGCAGTACACACATGCGGCTATCTGGCTCGTGATGGCTTATGCAGCGATGGGTGATAAACAGAAAACATGGGAACTGCTGCAAATGATCAACCCGGTCAACCATGGTAACAGTCCTGATGGAATTGAACAATACAAGGTGGAACCCTATGTGATCGCCGCTGATGTGTATCGTGTGGAAGGATATCGAGGCCGCGGAGGTTGGACCTGGTATACAGGATCTGCCGGCTGGATGTACCAGCTCATCCTCGAATTCTTTATTGGTTTGAAGCGAAAGGGAAACAAGCTTAGTTTCTTACCCTGTCTCCCACCCGACTGGCCTTCCGTCAGAGTCAGATACCGTTTTGAGCAGACGTATTATAATATTGAAATGATCCAGGAGCAAGCGGCTTCCGGTATACGTATGAATGTTGACGGCCAGGATACCGGTGAAAACTTCATCACCCTTCAAAACGACGGCAACGACCACGAGGTAAAAGTGTATGTGGGCCACTAATCACACTAATTGCACGAATAAAATCATGAGGCGTAGAATGTTACGAAGGTAATAACATGTACATATTTCGTGAGATTAGTGACATTCGTGGCTGCATCTGCTTAGATCATAGTGAAACTATCTGTGTAATCCGTGCAATCTGTGGCTCATTCATGCAATCTGTGGCTCATTCGTGGCCTAACTCAATGGTTCGGGGGCTGGAGGGCCGCCGGCGGGTCGGGTTTTGTCGGCAGGCAGTGGAATAAATTCTTTGTTGTCGGATGGCGGTAAAATGATTCGTCCCTCCTTCCAATCGGCTTTTGCCTGTTCAATTCTTTCCTTTCTTGAAGAGACAAAATTCCACCAGATAAATCGATCGCCTACGGGCTCGCCACCCAGCATCATGAGAGTAGTATTTTCTTTTGCCATAATGATTGGATCCGCTCCCTTTGTAAAAACGAGCATCTGCCCAGCCTGGTAAGTGTGGCCCCCTGTTTCAATACTTCCTTTTACAATATATATTCCGCGTTCACTATGTTCTTTTGGTAAATTGATCCGTGTGCCTGCATCCAGCACCACATGCAGGTAGTGCAGGGGCGAATTTGTTTTTACATCGTTGCGAAGTCCGAATGCATTTCCGGCAATAAGGCGCATCCAAATTCCTTTATCAGTAAAAATGGGCAGATCATGCGGTTTGTAATTTTCAAATGAAGGCATTGACTCCTCGTCTTCCACCGGCAATGCTACCCAGGTTTGTATCATTTCCAAAGCGCCACCAGCAAGTGCTCCGGGTTCTTCAAATCTTTCCGAATGGGCAATGCCTCTTCCTGCAGTCATCCAGTTAACCTCACCCGGCAGGATCACCTGTTCAACACCCAGGCTGTCACGATGGGTAACCTGTCCGCCAAATAAATAGCTTACCGTTGATAAACCGATATGCGGGTGAGGAAGTACATCCATCGCGCTGGCAGTTGCGGGTTGTTGTTCCACAGGACCTGCATGATCCATAAAAATAAAGGGCCCCACCATCCTTCTTAAACGGAATGGTAATATCCTTCTTACATTTAGTCCGGTACTAAGCGCCGCGGTGCGTGCTTCAATAACAATGTCGAGCATAGCAATAAAGTTATTGTATTTCACCCAGCAATCGCTAACATTGTGATCGGCTGCACATCTTCAACAGTACATTATTCTTTTAACCTGGTTGAGTAAAATGGAATACCTGTTTTCATACGGGACATTGCAGGACGAAAGCATCCAACTGAAATTATATGGGCGATTACTAAAAGGGGAAAAAGATACTCTGCCCGGGTATACTATCCATTTGGTTGAAAATAAAAATTATGATGAGCAGCGGGGTAATGATGAGAAGTTTCACCGGCTTGCAATAAAAGCAGAAAATGATGAAGAAGGTATAACAGGTACCCTCTTTGAGTTGAGCGAGGAGGAAATAATTCGAACGGACGAATATGAGCCCGATGGTTACAAAAGATCAGTGCAATACTTTTATCGGGAAAATCCTGCTGGGTTTATGTAGCAGGATAGCTTAAGAGGAAAGCAGTGCGCCTGCCTTATCCTGGATCACGCGGCTGATCTGGCTTTTAAAAAAAGAAAGGGCGAAAGGTAACTCGCCATTTATACTGACGGAGTTTTCTTCCACCCTTATTTTACCTGATAGGTCGAATCCTTTTGCGGAAAAACTGAACTCACCTTCATTGCCCTCCCATTTTTCGGAAACATTACGAATCGTGTCTTTTTGTTCTTCCTGTAATTTCCGAAGCATGCCCTGGATCCTGTCTAATGCTTCCTGCCGGGGCAATTGATGCGGTATTTCAATGTCCAGTTTTGCCATAGAGCTGCAAAATAACAACTTAAAGATGAATCTGCCTTAACCCAGGTCTTTCAGCCATTTTACCAGGTCGTCCTTCGCTTTTCCTGTTTTCTTTTGTATCCGTCCCCAAAATTCTTCATCCTTTCCCTCTTCATATTTCAGATCATCATCGGTCAGGTTGCCATACTCTTTTTTCAGCTTGCCCTTCCATTCATTCCAGTGTCCTTTTAATTCCATCTTGTCCATAATTTTATAATTTTAGATTAAACAATAATGGCTATTCATAGGGATAAAAAAACTGTGCCAAACCGACCTATAGCGTTTTCGATGAACTATTCTTTACTGATTCGCTTAAAAAGGTTTTAACAATGGCAACTGCAAAATTCAATACGATTGATGAGTATATCGCAGCATTACCATCGCTGCAGCAACAGGTATCCAAACAAATTCGGCAATTGATCAGGCAGTCAGCTCCCCAACTTGAAGAAGGGATCAGCTATAATATGCCTGTTTTTA
>JAEYOL010000274.1 GCA_023411775.1 Bacteroidota bacterium
AGTCAGGAGTCGTGAGCCGTCAGTCGTGAAAGGTCGAGAAGTCAAATTTTTGATAAAAAAAATGCAACATAAGGTTTTTATCAAACGTAAGCGACCCTCCAAATTCCAAATCCCTAATCCCCAATCCCTTCTCATTAGCCTTTTTGCTTTATTTTGCACAAATGTGGTCAATCTGTAAAAAAGAACTCCGCCAATTCTTCAGCAGTCTTACCGGCTATATCGCGATCGTTGTTTTTCTTCTGGCCAATGGCCTGATGCTTTTCATGTTCAAGGACAATATCCTTGATTTCGGATATGCGACCCTTGATCTTTTTTTTCAGCTCGCGCCCTGGATCCTTTTGTTGCTGATACCGGCTATTACCATGCGGAGCTTTGCAGATGAATTTCGCGTGGGCACATTTGAAATACTACAAACCAGGCCGCTCACCCGCTGGCAGATTACTTTTGGAAAATACCTCGGCAGTCTTGTGGTTGTGCTAATTGCTTTGCTGCCTACCATCGTTTACTTTTTTTCTGTACAGGCACTCGCGGCCGGGGAAGGTATCGATACCGGCGCCACCATAGGTGCATACATTGGTTTGTTTTTCCTCGCCGCTGTTTTTACTGCTATCGGCATTGCGGCAAGCAGTTTTACCAGCAATGCCGTTGTGGCTTTTATAACAAGCCTGATCGGTTGTGTATTGTTGTATTATGGTTTCAACGCGATCAGCCAACTTCCCGTGTTTGAAGGCGGAGCGGATTATTATATTGAAATGCTGGGCATCGATTTTCATTACCGCAGTATCAGCCGCGGTGTGATCGATTCCCGTGATATTGTTTATTTCCTGAGCCTGGTTTTTTTATTGCTGACGATTACCAATCGAAATTTAATTAAACGGTAGGATGAAGAATATTCTGGATAAACTACTTGCTTCAAAGTTTGGTCTTCTCGGGTTGATCGCTATCCTGGTAGTGGTTAATATATTGTCTTCCGTGTTGTACACCCGCTTCGATCTTACCCGTGAAAAGCGCTATACATTGAGCAGGGCCACACGTGACCTTGTTCTCAACCTTGATGGCGATGTACAAATAGACGTTTTCCTGAAAGGTGAATTTCCCGCGGGATTCAGGAAGCTGGCAGGCAGCACCGAAGATTTTTTGCAATTGCTGAAAGACAGGAACGGTTCCCGTATTCACTATCGGTTTATTTCCCCAGAGGATAAGATGCCTGGTGCGGAGCTTAGTTATGGCGACTCGCTGGTAGCTTTAGGCGCTGTCCCTATCAATCTTACCGTGCAGAAAAAAGCGGGTGAAAGCAGCAATATCATATTCCCGGTTGCACTTATTCATTATAAAGGCAGGCAATCACTGGTGAATCTATACCCGGGTGCCAGCAGCAGGATTTCGCAGGAAGAGATCAACAGCGCGGAAGCTTTGATGGAGTACCAGTTTGCCAAGGCGCTCGATAAGATCTCGAAAGACCGTAAACCGGGAATTGCTTATAGCACAGGTAATGGCGAACCTACCGACAGCCGGCCTTATGATATCACACAAATACTCAGCACCGATTACCAGTTTGGAACGATCGACCTGAAAAAAGCGGGCGCTATTCCGCGCGATATTGATGTGTTGATGATCGTGAAACCGTCCGCCACGTTTACCGAAGACGAAAAATTTAAGATCGACCAGTTTGTCATGAACGGTGGTCGCCTGCTTTGCTTTATTGATAACCTTATAGCAGAACAGGATAGCCTTGCATTCCAGTCCGAAACGATAGCTTATGACAGGAACCTAAACCTGACCGACTTATTTTTTCGTTACGGGCTTCGCATCAATACCGACCTGGTGATGGACCTGCAATGTGATATGATACCATTTGTGGTGGGTGGGTCGGCCGGGAATCCCCAATATGAATTTCTGCACTGGAATTATTATCCGTTGCTTACTCCGGCTGAAGGGCAAATGCTCACAAAGAATCTTGGTTATGTTGCCGGTCAGTTTGTGAATTCCATTGATACAATAAAAGTAGACGGCGTGAAGAAGACGGCCTTACTGGTGAGTTCTCCCAATTCCAGGACCATCAGCACACCGGCGCTGATCAGCCTAAATGAAAATAAGAACGTACCCCAGGACGAGAAGTTCAGGCAGAATGCGATCCCGGTAGCTATGTTGCTGGAAGGGAAGTTTACTTCTTTGTTTAAAAACCGGGCATCAAAAGCGCAGATCGACAGTCTTGCCCAAAGTGGAAGCCAGTTCCTGGCGCAGTCGGATGAGAACAAGATGATTGTAGTTGCTGATGGGGATATGGTTTTGAACCAATATATTCCCGATGGAGGCCCGGGGGGACAGATCGTTCCGCTGCCGATGGGCTGGAACCGCTATACCTATGGCGAGTATCAAAAGCAATCTGAATATGGAAGGCTGTTCATACCCGTGGCAAATCGTGAGTTTCTGTTGAACTGTATTGAATACCTTGTGAATGACCCTGCTATCATTGAAACCCGTAATAAAGACATTGTGCTGCGACTACTCGACTCACAGAAAGTGAAAGAGAACCGGGGTTTCTGGCAGTTTATCAATATTGGGTTACCTGTATTGCTGGTCATCCTGGCGGGGTTTGTATACCAGCAGCTGAGGAAAAGAAAGTATACTTCGTAGAGTATTTTGATCGTAGAGTTTGGACACGGAGGGAGGAAACTTCCAAATCCCGTCCTAAACCCCATCCCCAATTCCGTTACCTTTGCACTTCATTTCCAGAGAATATGACAGCAGATCAGATTACGTATCTCGTTTTCGGCATTGTATTGATATTGGCGATAATAATTGACCTCGGGGTATTTACAAAAAAGAATGCTACCATTTCCCTGAAAAATGCCTTATGGACCAGTATTTTCTGGATTGCGCTGGGGCTTGCCTTTGGCATTTTTGTGTGGTTTGAGCAAGGGCAGGATTCGGCGCTCGAATACATCAGCGCATACCTGATGGAAAAAAGCCTGAGTATCGACAATATCTTCGTTTTTATACTTATTTTCTCATCGTTTGGCGTAAAAGAAAAATTTTACGGCCGGGTTTTATTCCTGGGTGTACTAATGGCGATCATTTTCCGGATCATCTTTATCACCGTGGGCGTGGCGCTGGTAGACAAGTTCCACTGGATACTTTACATCTTCGGTGTTTTTCTTGTGTACACCGGGATCAAGATGTTTACCGCAACGCATGAGGAGGAATTTGATCCGCATAAAAGTCGTATCTATAAATTCCTCAAAAAATTCCTGCCTCTGGCACCGCATGACGGAGGTGGCAAATACGTGATCCGCGAGAACGGGAGACCTGTTTATACCACTTTATTTGTAGTGGTGATCATGCTGGCAGGTATTGATGTTGTGTTTGCCGTGGATTCGATTCCTGCAGTGATGGGGATCTCGCGTGATAAGCTGATCATCTATACGTCTAATATTTTTGCCGTGCTGGGTCTTCGCTCTCTGTTTTTCCTGTTGCGTGGTGCGGTCAGCAAGTTTGATTTCCTGCAACAGGGTATTGCGATCGTATTGGTTTTTATCGGAATCAAAATGCTGGCGGAGGAATGGATCGCGCAGATCATGGATAAGACAACACAGGTGTTCCTGTCGCTGGGAGTGATCGTAGTTTGTATTGCTGGTTCTATTTTCTATTCTATATTTATTAATAAAAAAGGACTTCCACCCGACGCCGACGAGAATGAAAAATCGATCTATTGACGACACGTGGACTATTCATTACGCGATATCGCTTCTGTCATCGGCGCTTCCATAAAGGAAGGAGAAAATGTTTTCACCAGTCATATCGTTCTGGACAGCCGCAAACTTTATTCGCCTGCCAGTTCGATTTTTTTTGCATTAAAAGGTCCCCGCCGCGATGGGCACCAGTTTATACCCGAGCTTTATAAAAAAGGTGTGCGTTGTTTTGTGGTGAGTGAAAGCCAGGCAAAATACAATGAGGACGCGATATTCCTGGTCGTGCCAGATACGTTGGCGGCTTTGCAAAAACTGGCGGCTTTTCATCGGCAGCGTTTCGACTTCCCTGTGATCGGGATCACCGGAAGCAATGGCAAGACGATTGTCAAGGAATGGCTGTACCAATTGTTGCATGAGGATTACCAGGTCGTGCGAAGTCCCAGGAGTTACAATTCCCAGATCGGTGTGCCACTCAGTATTTGGCAGATGGATGAACAATATTCATTGGGCATCTTCGAGGCGGGCATCTCGCAGCCGGGCGAAATGGAAAATCTCGAAAGGATCATTCAACCCACCATCGGTGTGCTGACCAATATTGGCGAAGCACATAGTGAGGGTTTTGCATCTGCGCAACAAAAATTAGAGGAGAAGCTTAAACTATTTTCTCACTGCCAGCTTATCATTGGTCGGGGCGAGGATCTTGCTACGTATAAACAGGAATTGTTGAAGTCTGATAGCAGTCCCATGGTAATCACCTGGGGCCATTTACCCGATAATGACCTTCTTGTCAAAAATCTTGATAAAAAAGTTGGTCATACTTCCATCACGGTTTGTAGTGGCGCCGCGGAAAAGAAATTCAGGATACCTTTTACCGATGATGCATCCATTCAAAACGCAATTACCTGTTACCTGGCTCTCCTGCAACTTGGAGTAGACCAGGAATCGATCGCCAAAAGAATGGAAGGATTGCAGCCCGTAAACATGCGGCTTGAATTAAAAAAAGGGATCAACCATTGCGTGATCATCAATGATAGTTATAGCGCTGATATTAATTCGCTGGAGATCGCCCTTGACTTTCTTGATCAGCAGGCCGGCGATCAGAAAAGAACAGTGATACTTTCAGATCTTTTACAAAGCGCAAGAAATTACGATCAGCTATACACATATATTATTGAGCGGTTGAAAAAACACCAGGTTAGCCGTGTGATTGGAATTGGTCGACATATTTCCGAGGCATGGCGTGCTTTGGCTTCATCCACCAACACCGAAACCATCGTTGAACTACATCAGGCAACAGAAGATTTTTTACGACAGTTTCGTTCTACGCAATTCAGGGATGAACTGATCCTCGTAAAAGGCGCCCGCGTTTTTGGTTTTGAACAGATCGTGCAGCAATTGGAACAAAAAGCTCACCAGACGGTGCTCGAGATCAACCTGAACGCTATTGTACATAATGTAAAAGTGTACCAGCAGCAGCTAAAGCCATCTACCAAAATCATGGCAATGGTCAAAGCCTTTGCTTATGGCAGCGGCGGCGCGGAGATCGCCGGTATTTTACAATATCATAAAGTGGATTACCTCGGAGTGGCCTATGCGGATGAGGGTGTCGAGCTCAGGAAATCGGGTGTTACCATTCCGATCATGGTGATGAATTCCGACGAGGCAGCTTTTGATTCCATTGTTGAGTATCATCTGGAACCGGATATTTTTTCTTTTGGGATACTAGAAGCGTTTGATGCTTATTTGAAAGGAGAAGGATTACAACAGTATCCTGTACATATAGAACTTGAAACCGGTATGAACAGGCTGGGCTTTTCGTTAGGCGAGGTGGATAAGCTGGCAAAATATTTATCATCATCCCAAACCCTGAAAGTACAATCTGTATTTACCCATTTGTCGGCAAGCGAGGACCCGGCGCAGGATGCATTTACGCGGCAACAATTCAAATTATTTATTCAACATGCCGATACATTGCAGCAAAATTTGGATCATCCATTTTTGCGGCATATCGCCAACTCGGCCGCGATATTCCGTTTGCCCGAACTACAGCTGGATATGGTACGACTGGGTATCGGCATGTATGGTGTCGATAGTTCAAGGCAACATCAGGAACTGTTACAACCTGTTGCCACTCTGCGAACAACCATCGCCCAAATCAGGAAAGTGAATGCAGGTGAATCTGTTGGATATAATCGCGGTGGGATTGAGGAAAATGACCGGTTGATCGCTACGGTGCGCATCGGATATGCCGATGGCTACTCGCGAGGTCTTGGAAATGGCGTTGGAAAAATGTGGGTACAGCCTGTTTCACCAGGCGAACCCGGGTATCTTGTACCCGTGGCGGGATCGATCTGTATGGACATGACCATGATCGACGTTACGGGTATAAATGGGCTGAAGGAGGGGGATGAAGTAATAGTTTTTGGGAAGGAATTATCGCTGCAACAACTCGCTGAATGGGGAGGCACTATACCCTACGAGTTGATGACCAGCATCTCACAGCGGGTAAAACGGGTATACTATGAAGAATAATGCAATGGTATGCAGGGGATAAGCCGGTTGCGGGTTTAACGATTTCAACCGGGGCCCGGTCAACATATCCACCTATATTTGCTGTTCAAAAAAAGTCAATAGTGAAGTTAAGAAGTACGATTCTTATCATAGCCCTTATCATTATAGCTGACCAGGTTTTAAAGGTTTGGATCAAGACGAGTTATCCCTTTGGGGATACGGGACTTACCGGCATGAAATGGTTCCAGCTTTATTTCATAGAAAACCGTGGCATGGCCTGGGGCTGGGAGTTTGGAGGAGAATGGGGTAAAATGCTGCTCACACTTTTTCGCCTTGCAGCGGTAATATTTGGTACCTGGTACCTGTACCGGATCGTAAAACAGAAATACAACAAAGGATTCATTGTTTGCGCGGCATTGATCTACGCAGGCGCATTGGGCAACCTCATTGATAGCATGTTCTATGGCCTGATCTTCGAAGAAACTACCTATTCGCATGTCGCAGCCATGTTCCCCGAAAAAGGTTATGCGGGTTTCCTGCATGGACGCGTGGTTGATATGTTGTATTTCCCAATCATTGAAACAACCTGGCCTTCCTGGGTGCCTGTTATTGGAGGCGATAAGTTTGAATTTTTTAGCCCCATCTTCAATATTGCCGATGCATCTATTTCGGTCGGCGTCATTACACTGCTAGTTTTCCAGAAAAGGTTCTTCTAAAAACACAACGACGAGGAGAAACATCCGACGGTAGAGACAGGAGCGGAGGTGAGCGATAGAGTGCAGGTGCTGTAGGGCGTGAGGCGTGAGGCGTGAGTGGCGAGGCGTGAGTCGTGAGTGGTGAGAGGTGAGTCATGAGTGGTG
>JAEYOL010000282.1 GCA_023411775.1 Bacteroidota bacterium
TACTGGTTACCCCCGTTGGCAACATATAGATCAGGACTACCGTCGCCATTTGCGTCAAAAAATACAGCGTCTACATCTTCACCTGACAGGTCTGCCGCAAACACTTCCGTATTCGTCGGAATGAATGACCCATTTTTTTGCTGCACCATTAACACACCTGGCTGACCAGATGCTGCACAGGCATAAAAATCGTCGAGTCCATCGCCATTTACATCCGCCACTGCGATTTTGGGACCGCGGGTTGATTGCGCGTGCGGTATAAGGTACTGGACATTCTAATCCAGAAAATCATTCTCCTTATGCTTCCAGGCGATTGAGTTGGGAATTTCTTCAAGAAAACCCTGTTTTGCGGGGAAGAAGCTATGATGATCAAATTTTCCTGCCGCTTCATTTTTTAAAATAGTAAGTTGCCTGTTCACAGCAACTTTCTTTAGTACCTGGAATTTCTGATCAGGCCAAACGATGAGCATGCTATCAATTACATCCACAGAATCAAGCCCAAAATGCAGGCGATGATCGGATGAAGATTGAAACCCCCTCGTTGGCATGAGCTGCTGAAATTGTAGTTTTCCTTTCGCAAACAAGTAGGCTTTGGCACCCACGCCTGTTGTATTGATGCTGTCACCACGGAATGATAGTGAAATATAATTTTTTTGAGGACCCTGGTTTTTTAAAACTACCGCGGGCGCATTGATACAATTAATCACCAGGTCCAGCCGGCCATCATTGTCCAGGTCAGCATAGGCTGCACCTGTAAAATAGCCTTTCATTTTCCCGGTACCCCATTCCTTACTCACGTTTGCAAAATCCATATTGCCATCTCCTTTGAAAAGAAATGGATGCGAACTACCATCTGGCATTGCATTGATCGCCTCGTCGTCATACTCATCGGTCCTGTCCATGCCTTTTGCTTTCAGATCCGATACAAAGCGCACATAATCCAGGTCGACCGGGCGCTTCACAATACCACTTGAAATAAAAAGATCTTTGTTCCCATCATTATCGAAATCAGCAAATAATGGCGCCCAGCTCCAGTCGGTGGCGGAAACTCCGCTCATCAGGCCAATTTCACTAAAGCTTTCGCCATTTCCATTATTTTGTTGAAGGCAGTTTTTTGAAAATTGTTCCTGGTAACCCTGTATTTGCAACTTGACCTTGTATATATCCGGATTTTCATCACTGCCATAAGTCTTCAACACTTTTTCATCTGGAGGCAGCATATCAACGGTGATGACATCCAGATGGCCATCATTATTGTAGTCTGCGACATCATTACCCATGCTGAACCGGCTGTAATGCCTGAAATGTTTAGCACTGCTTTCTGAAAAAGTGCCGTTACCGTTATTGACATAATAGTAGTCGTTCTCATGAAAGTCGTTTCCGACATAAATATCATTCCAGCCATCATTGTTAATATCAGCAAATGCAAGTCCCAAACCATAACCAAGATTTCCCTCGAATATGCCTGCTGACGCGGTAACATCTGTGAATTTGCCAGCCGGACCGTTGAGGTCGTTTCTGAACAGTTTATCACCGGCGCGGGGATCGATCTTTCTCCGGTTGCTTGTATCTACGATATTGGCATGTGGTTTTTGAGACTGATTGAGGATATAGCAATCCAGATCACCATCACCGTCATAATCAAAAAATCCGGATTGTGTAGTGTAACCGGCGAAGTCTAAACCATATTCTTTTGATTTATCCGAAAAACTCCCATTTCCGTTATTAATATAGAGAACATTATTCCCGGTGAGACCATAAATATTACTCACTGCGGAAACATAAATGTCAAGATAACCGTCACCGTTTACATCGGCCATGGTGACGCCGGTACACCAGTCGGCTGTGCCGGCAACACCCGCTTTGTCGGTTATATCTTCGAATTCAAAATTTCCTTTGTTGAGGTAGAGCTTATTATTTCCTTTGCTGTTGGCTGTAAAATAAATATCAGGCAGACTGTCGTTATTGATATCACCTATACCTACGCCGCCACCATTGTAGTAATAGAGGTAATAGAGAATATTGAAAAGTTTCTTTCGTTCCAGGTTATTTTCAAAATGAATATTTGTTGTGGAAGCGGAAAGCTGTGAAAAAACTTTTGTATCCTGCCTGTTACATGAAAAGTGAATGAGAATAATAGTACAACAAAGAAAAAACCGCAGCATAACTTAAAAATTTTAAAGGGCTGATACCATGAGTTCAGCCCTTTACCATATAGAAATGATATATTAACCGGTTTACATTTTACTATTATACAATGCCTGGATTTCGGTCTGTGATAATACCCTGTCGTAAAGTCGGAACTGGTCCATTTTACCTGAATAAGAACTGATCCAGTCGTCGGTTGGACCCTCGAGACCTGCATGCTTATTCCAGCCGCCAATCACCAGGTTGCTTGCATTGGTCAGATTAAGTTTTCCAAGCGGCTGCCCGTTTTGAGTAAAATCTCCCATATTTCCCGGTGTAGGAACGATCTCACCATCATAATAGATCAGCAGCTTTGAAGTAGTCTCATCGTACGTGAATGCGAGATGATGCCACTGGCCATCGAATAATGGTTTAGGGAATGTCTGGTTGGTATATTCCACCCAGTGATCCATCAACGCGAACTTAAAGGTACTAACTGTTGGCGTTGCATGCTCCACCAAAAGGAAAGCAGAACTGCCATGCCAGTAATCTTTATCCACTAATGAAAAATAAAGCTCGGTCCTGGGGTTTACCGTATTATTGACCCAGAAAGCGATCGTACAGCTCGTTGCGTTCTTAAAATCATTCGCTGAAGGGTATTTAACCGCTTTACTATCTTCACCCTGTACTGCACTTCCACTCACACCAGGTACAGTCGACAGCGGGTTCTCGCTGGGGAAATTTGCCCGGATACTATCCACCGCGTTCATCAGCGGATTAGCTGATTGCCCGTCGAAGGCCGCAAAAAATTTAAGTGGTCCACCTGGAGGGTTAGAATCTCTTGGAAAATCACCCAGCGCAGGCCTTTCTTTTTTCTGACAACTTACAGCAATCATTAAAATGACCATCACAGTCGCCGCAAGCTTAAATATGTATTTCATATCTGCTGTATTTAATAAGTTCATTAAGTTGTTTTACCATTCGGGGTTTTGAACGAGTACACCCCCTGACAGATTGATAGCCTGCTGGGGAATTGGATAATAGCGGGCACGATGAGTATAGCCGAGGCTGCCCAGCTCACTCACAGCATCACCCCATCTTACCAGGTCATAGAATCGATACCCTTCCATTGCGAATTCCCAGCGACGTTCGTTTTTAATTGCCGTCCTCATAGCCGCTTGGGTTGTAAACGGTATAACAGGCAGAATAGTACGGCCGGCACCCAGGTTTCCACTTGCACGATTCCTGATCAGTTCCAGGTTTGCTGCGGCTGTAGCGCCATCACCCAGTTCATTGGAAGCTTCTGCCAGCATTAGAATAACGTCGGCATAGCGCAGAATGCGTTTATTGATCCAGTCAGCACCACCACTGGCACCGATCTGACCGGTGAATTGGCGCATTTGAGGATCGGAGTATACTTTCTTATTCCAGTATTTTTGATCAAGTGCCACACCAGGGCCATAAGGAGGTAAGGTTGCACCATAACCGCCTGTTGCTTCGCCACCATCATACTCTCCTGAATATAAGATCGTTGCTGCTTTACGCGGATCGCTGTCATCCCATGCAGCTTCAAGCTTATCAGTGGGGGTATTCCATCCCCAGCCCAGGTTCCATTCAGGGCCAGCACCGCCTTGTCTCACGTTTTGGCTTGTGCCCCATTGAACACCGTTATAATCGGTACCGTTTGCGCCTACCCATGCCTGCATTTCAAAAATAGATTCAGGACCATTTTTACCAGCGCCATTCAATCCGTCTTTCCAAATATCTGTGAACTTAGAAGTAAGGGAATATTGTTGCGATGCAATGATCTCATTGCAAAGTGCTACTACCCGTGCCCAGTTTTGCCGGAACAAATAAGACTGAGCCCAAAGCGTGTTAGCTGCACCCCTAGTTAAACGACCGGGATACCGGTTGACACCACCGACTTCCCAATTTAAAGGCAGCAACTGCGAAGCTTGCTCCAGGTCTGAGTCGATCAGGGCGTATACCTCAGCTACAGGAGATTTTGGCTGAATACCATCAGCCGGGTTTGTATAAAAGTAGTCGATAATGGGCACTTCACCGTACGTCCGGACCAGGTCAAAATAGCAATAAGCGCGGAAGAAATAAGCTTCCCCGATATTCACCAGTGATGCCGGATCATTAGCACCCAATGAATCAGCATCGAACAGCATTTTGTTTGTCAGGTTGATCATGAAATAACGATCATTCCAATAAGTATTCGGTGCCCAGTCATCTTTTGTGTACTGGAAGGTTTCGAACTCAGTTATGATCTCCGCACCATCCGTTGTACTGCTTCCTTTTTGGGCATCGTCGTCGCGAATGCTATGGAAGTCGAGCCATGGTAGCGTGGAGAATCCGGCATATGCCCTGAGTGTATTATACAAGCCGAGGCTTTGGCTCTCGAGCAAACCCTGGTTAAGGTCATCAAACGTAGCTGTCAATGGCTTGCGGTCGAGGAACTTCTTACATCCGAAGCCTGTGAAGATCATTGGGGTTACTACCAGTAAACCCCACAACAAGCTTTTATATTTTTTCATTACTGTCATTTTTGAATTTTAGAATGTCACGTTAAGGCCAAATGTTGTAACCACGGGAATAGCACCGCCTGCATGGTCATATCCAAACGCAGTGGCGTCGCCACCATATTCGGCTGTATAACCATAGTTGTTTTTCCAGGTCTTCAGGTTCTGAACATTGACAAACACTCTCACGTTGTTCATGTGCCAATTAGATATAAGGTTTTTCGGGAAACTGTAACCTAACTGTATATTCCTGATCCGGAAATAACTACCATCTTCAATATTATAAGTTGAACCGTTATAGTTGAAACGATGGCCCTGGCTGATAATTGGTACCCAGTTTGAAGTTCCCTCCCCATGCCATCTTTCTACTTTATCACCGGAATAATTAACCCTTTGGAAAGGCGACTCCAGCGAACCCCAGGTTCTGAAGATATCGTTGCCATACACACCTCCCATTTCAACCTCCAGATTTAAACCTTTGTACATTACATTCACCGACGTGCCATATGTGAACTTTGGTGTTGGATTACCAATTATTGTTCTGTCATCAGAAGTGATCTGGCCATCAGGACCTTTACCATTTGGGCCATTAATGTCCTTAAACTTGAAATCTCCAGGTCCATAAGCGCCAATTGATGAAGCTACTGGTGAAGCAAGTATGTCGGCATAGCTTTGATAGATACCCTCAACGATATATCCGTAGAAAGAACCGATCGGATTTCCTACCAGGGTTCTGCTTTCCGCGCTACCGTTGTTCATGAAGGCACGGCTTATAAATCCACCAGGCAGTTCGGGCGACAATGACAGCACTTTATTTTTCAGGAAGGTGATATTACCGCCAATATTCACTGTCAGGTCGTTTCCGAAATTCTGACGCCATGTAGCTGAAAATTCCTGACCCCAATTTTTTATGCTGCCTCCATTCTGTAATTTATCCAGCAAACCGAGTGAACCCAGGCCGATATAAAGCATCAGGTCCTTAGTTGTTTTTGTGAAATAATTGGTCTCAAAATGTAAGCGATTGTCAAAGGCGTTCAACTCTAAACCGATTTCCTTTGCGTGAACAGTTTCCCATTTCAAATCGGGGTTCACCTCATAAGCTTTAACAGCTGCTCCATATATCAGGGTTCCAAACACGGCATTTGTTCCAGTAGCCAGGTTAGGATAAAATGGATAGAAGTTACTTGCGCCGCCGAAACCAAGATTAGGCGTCGTCTGATTACCTAAGACACCAATAGATCCTTTCAACTTCAGGTAATTGACCCAACTTACACTCTGCATAAAGTCTTCACGTGACAATTCCCATGCAGCACCTACTGCCCAGAACTGCTGGTGACGGTTATCTGTGGGAATCTGCGAGGACGCATCATCACGTACAGACGCATTCAGAAAATATTTGTTCCTATAATTATACAACACACGACCCAGAACTGAAACAGTTGTTCTTTCATCCTGAGTTGAGAGGGTATTGGTTGGATCCACTACACCCCATGGACCAGATCTTACATACCAGAATCTTTCATCATTCGGGATGGGCAGGCTGGTTGATTCTGTTCCCTGTCTTACCGCTGTCTGGCGCAGACGGCGTGCTTCATAATAAGTTGTAAAACCGGCAGTAGCAGTTATACCGTGATCACCAAAATCCTTTTTGTAAGTAAGGATGTGGTCCTGCTGGAACTTACGGTAAGTATCATCATTCTCCTGCAGGCGGGTCGCCTGGGTATATAAATATGGAGTGTTGGTCATTGGGTCATACGCAGTGTACAAAGGAGTATACTGGCGGCGGTTTACATTGCTGATGTCGGCATAAACGGTTGAGCGTAATGTAAAGTTTCTTAAAAAGTTGACTTCACCATAAACACTACCTACTGACCGATACTCAAAGCTTTTGGTTTTATCCCAGGTGTTTTCGAGTTCCAGTAAAGGATTGACCACACCGGATGACTGCAGGGCAACTGCTAACCCTGAATAGAGATCAGCGTCAATGCTGTCAGTGCCGTAAGGGTTCTGGATCCTGAAACGCTTGGTTTCAGAAGAGATCTGCGGCATCACTTTCCTCGCAGCGTCAAGAATCCAGGTTGCGTCATATGGATTTTTCTGCCTGGCTCCATTAAATGTAAGTCCAACTTTGATCGCTTTGCTCAACTTGAACTCATCGTTGAACGAGATAGTCATTCTTTCCAGTCTCTCACGTTTAATGATACCTTCATCAAACAAATATCCGAGGCTCAGGTTGAAACGGTTTTTATCTGTGCTACCCGATACGGTCAGGTTGTTATTGCTGAAATTACCTGTTCTTGTTACCGCGTCGATCCAGTCCGTATTCGCTGTAAGTTGGGAGTAGTTGGGAGTGGGAACCCCGTTGTTAGCGTTTTCTTCCGCAAACAACATCTCAAATTCGTCTGCATTGGCAAGCTTGATCTTATCAACAAGTTTCTTAAATCCATAGTTTGTGCCGAAATTAACCCGGATCTGTCCTGCTTTTGCCTTTTTAGTGGTTATGGCGATCACACCAGTTGCACCTTTCACACCGAATATCGCCAATGACGACGGATCTTTTAAAATTTCAATGGACTCAATATCATTTGGATTCAGGTAGTCGATATTATCATTGAAAATACCATCCACAACATACAATGGATTTACCTGGCCGATACTCACGGTACCACGAATACGGATATCGGGCCTTGCGCCGGGAGTACCATTATTGACAACAGATAAACCTGCAACCTTACCCTGCAGCGAGGCGACAGGGTTGGTATTGGGCTTGTCGGCAACTTCGTCACCTGATACTCTGACTATAGAGCCTGTTAAATCCCTTTTGCTGGCAGTACCATACCCAATCACCACCACCTGGTCCATTATCTTAGTCGATGTCACCAGTGTCACATTTAGTTCAGTGCGTCCCCCTAATGCTATTTCCTGTGTATCATACCCTACCGATGAAATGATCAGGGTAACATTCGCATCGGCTGCGGTGATAGAAAAGTTGCCATCATTGTCGGTAGACGTACCGGTAGTTGTTCCTTTGATCTGTACCGAAGCACCTGCCAGGGCCATACCGCCCTCACCGGTAACCTTACCCCTGATCACTACCTCAGGTACCCGGATCGCAGCACCCGGATCCTCCTTGATCACCACCAGGTTGTTACCCATCTTCTGGTACAATAAACGAGTTCTTTCCAGGATCAGCCCCAGCACTTCATCGATCGTCGCCTCCTTTACGTTGATCGTTACTTTATCCCGGATATCTTCCAGGTTATCATTGTAAAGGAACCTGTAATTGGTTTGCTTCTCAATGGTGCGTAATACCCCGCCGATCTCGGTCTTTTTCATCCGCAGGCTGATCTTATCCTGGCCAAATCCATTGGCGGAAACGTTCAGTGCAAATGACAGCAGCAGAAATGCGGTCAATTTCATAGTAAGCAGCACTTTTGATTGTAACGGAGTTTTAATACCCGTTAAAAAACATTTCATATTTTTAGCATTAAGGGTTAAACATTTCTGTTCTATCTCGTTATCATCTGGTTTAGCCTGCAAAACGGGGAATCTTCACATTCTCCGTTTAATTTTTAACGGCCTTTACCGGGCCGATCCAATTGATATCTCGTTTTCGTTTATTGTATACCTGAAGGGCAATGCAGCCTTCAAAGCCGCAAAGGCCTGCTCTACTGTTTCTCTTTCAAATGATCCGTTGAACCTTAGTTGCTTAACTTCCTCGTCGGTGAACGTGATGGTAACATTGTACCATCTTTCCAGCTTTAATGCTAATTCTTCAAAACTGTCGCCACGAAACTCAAGACGACTATACAGCCACGCAGTCTCAAACCGCTCACTTTCCTGTTTGGTGCTGTCTATTCTAATGATGGTGAAACTTGCAGGTATTGCTTTGGGAGCGGCTACTTGTTTTACAGACAATTCTTC
>JAEYOL010000035.1 GCA_023411775.1 Bacteroidota bacterium
TACCACGGTGGGGTCGTTGGCCAACTCATCAAGATAATTGAAACCGTGTAAAGGACTGTCTTCACTGAAGCAGTCAAGCATCACAAAATTCAGTGTCTCACTTTTTTGCTCTGCGTCAAGATATCCTTTCGCTTCAAATATTGGGAAATACTTGGTCTTGTCGGGCACCATCTGCCATTGCGCCGGCCATGTGATAACTTTCAAAGTGCCAGGCAAAGCAAAATCCAGTTGCTGGTGACCAGTAAAAATATAATCCGCTGCGGTATCACTTATACTCCATTTATCCGTTACCGCATCATAGGTATAGCCAACACTTTGCAAATCTGTTGGACTGACAGAATCAATTTTACTCAGATCAGCGATCACTACCGGTACATGGCCCGCACCGATATTATCCACGCCAAAACTTTGCCTGCGCTGATAATGAAAAGGATCATAAGGCAACACCTTTTCCAACACAGGGATCACGACTTCCCTGTGTTTATTCACATCCGACTCCCGACTATTTAAGTATCGTTTCACTATATCCCTGCACACTGGTATTTCCAGCTCAGGATCTTCTGTAAGGGAAACCCGGATCGTATCGCCCAGGCCGTCTTCAAGCAGGGTACCGATACCGATCGCGCTTTTTACACGACCGTCTTCTCCGTCACCGGCTTCGGTCACGCCGAGGTGAAGCGGGTAGCATTCTCCAAATTCATCGAACATCGCTTTTACCAGCAACCGATATGCCTGCACCATCACCTGCGGGTTGCTGGCTTTCATGCTCAGTACAATATTGTGATACGATTCAAACCTCGCGATCCTCAGAAATTCCATCGCGCTTTCCACCATACCCATCGGTGTATCACCATAGCGGCTCATGATTCGGTCACTAAGTGAACCGTGGTTGGTACCAATCCGCATGGCGGTTCCATACTCTTTGCAGATCTTCACCAGGGGAGTAAATCGCTCCCGGATGCGATCGATCTCTTCGGCGTAATCCGCGTCACTATATTCGATCAACTCAAACTTTTTCTTATCAACATAGTTACCGGGATTGACCCTTACTTTTTCAACGATGCGGGCGGCGATCTCTGCAGCGTTGGGGGTGAAATGTATATCGGCTACCAGCGGCGTTGTGTATCCCCTTCTCCTCAACTCATTCTTTATCTGCAAAAGATTTTCCGCCTCCCTTTTTGATGGCGCTGTGATACGCACCAGCTCCGCTCCCGCTTCGATGCATCTAATTGTCTGTTCCACGGTCGCAAGGGTATCCATGGTATCCGTGGTGGTCATCGTCTGGATGCGAATAGGATGAGCGCGAAGGCCATCAGGGTTTCCAAGCAACAAGTCGCCGATCTTCACCTCACGGGTGATGAGGCGCTTATATTCTGTCAGGGAATTACAATAGAGTTGCATATTTATAAAGGGCAAAGTTAAGCAACCGCCAGTGCCGGGGGAATTTCATTTGGAAATAGCCGGGAAGGCGGTGAGACAGGAAGAGTTTGTTTTAAAAGTACTCGGAGGAAAAATTGTCGACAAGACAGTAAGCACTGACTTACAGTTGATATTTTCTTACCGTCTTACCTTCTTCCCGGCAAAAAAGAAACTTCAACTTACAACTGATCTTTCTTACCGGCTTACCGGCAAAAAAAACTTTACGCCCTACCAATCCTTGGGTTGGCCACCACCTGTTTTCGACTTTTCCTTTTGCAGCCGCTCCTGTACTTCTCTTTCCTTTTGCTCCAGCAGTTTCAGCCTTTGTTCGGCTTCTTTCTGATTCATTTTTGGCTGGGGCTTTTGTTGTTGCTGTTGTTGTTTCTTTTTATCGTCTTTTTTAGGTTTCTTCTTTTTTAATTCAAGCAGTGCTTTTTGCAGGTTCTCCCGGGCCTGTGTGTCGTTGGGATCCAGGCGTAAAGCTTTTTTATACTCTTCTATACTTTCCTCAAGCTTTTTTTGGATGGAAAGGATGGCCCCTTTATTATAATATGATTTCGCTTTAATGTCGCGGTCTTCGGTTTTGAAGGCAAGGTCATCAAAGGCGCGAACGGCTTCATCAGATCGTCCCTGTTTCTGAATCGCGAGGGAGCGATTGTACTTAGCCGTGGTATTATTTGGATTTACTACCACCACTTCATTATAAGCCGATTCTGCCTGCTGGTACTGCTGCTGCTTGTACAGATCATTACCGCGTTGTATAGTTCTGTTAGCATCCTGCGCGTACAAACAGGCGCCTGTTGTAAATAAGGATCCTATTATCAATAAATACTTTCTCATACACCCAGTTTCCTTTTATCGGGTAAAAAATATTCAGCTAACAATAAAACCAACATTGCTGCGGCAAACCACCAGTAATAGGCTTTAAAATTGATGAGTGACACATCAGTATATGCCCTGGTCTCGATTTGCGAAAGCTGATCCATCAATTGTGTTACGGCTTCGTCCGTATCCTCCAAATGCACATAAACACCATTGGTTGTAGCTGAAACCTGCTTTAAAATATCTTCATTAAGTTTTGAGATCACTGCAGAACCGGTTGCGGGATCAACTTTATTTTGTCCTGTTGCCGGATCGGGAATATAGGAACCGTCAGGTGATCCGACGCCGACAGTATTGATCATTAGTCCATATTCTGCCAATTCCTTTGCAGTAGTCACGGCTTCGGGATCATGATCTTCTCCATCCGAAATCAACACCATCGATTTAAACCTTCGTTCCGTCACATTAAAGGCATTTGAACTTCTCCTTATCGCTTCACTGATCACTGTGCCCTGTTGTGGAACCGCATCGGGCGAAGCGGACATTACAAACATCCGCGCGGCACCATGATCGGTGGTGAGTGGCATCTGCAGGTAAGCTTTACCAGCAAACAAAACAAGCCCGATTCGATTGTTTGGCATCTCATCCATCAGTTTACCAACCAACTGTTTGGCCCGTTCGAGCCTGTTCGGTGCAAGGTCGGTGGCCAGCATGCTCTTGCTCACGTCCAGCGCTATCACTACATCTATACCCTTCCTGTTCATACCCTCAGGGCCACCTGGTTTACGCAGGTCCATGGCCATGATCACTCCTGCGACAAAAGCCAGGCCCAACATACCAAATTTCAGGTTAAAAAGACGAGGAGAATAGGAACGTGTAAGCGCTTTTACAAGATGCGTGTCACCAAACCGGCTATGCACCTTCTTCTTCCATTTTATAAGCAGGATAAAAAGGATAATGAAAAGGACGACAGCCGCGAACAGCCAGATAAA
>JAEYOL010000149.1 GCA_023411775.1 Bacteroidota bacterium
CAAGAGAGGAGATGAATAAGCGGGCAGGGATAAAATAAATTTCGAGTTCAGGACTAAAGAGCCGGGAAGGCGGGAAGGCGGTGAGTTTTATAATACCGGCTTTCTCCTTTCCGGCTAATTATTTTAATGCAGGGTGTGATCTTTGTTGAGTGCAAATTGTCCGATTATCCGAGTGTTTTGGACACGGAGTACACAGAGGATCTCACGGAGAGCACGGAGAAAATAACGAAATACACCGTGCCCTTCGTGTGCACTTCGTGACCTTCGTGACCAAAATAAGGACACGGAGTACACAGAGGATTTCACGGAGAGCACAAAGTATAACAGAACTGCTTTATAATGATGTAAAGGGGAGCGCCACCCGGAGTTTTTCCCAATTCACCACGATCTCGGCTTTTGTATCGTCGATCTTATTGACCTGGTAAGTTAACCGCTGAACCATGTCATGTTGTGTGGGCACAACATCCATCCTCACCAGGTCCTCAGCTTCGCTGTATTCGTCGGCAAGATGCTGGTCGTACTTTTTATTGAGGACGATCGTCCATTTCTCTTTGCCGGGGATCGTGAAGAATGCATACTTGCCCGCGGGGATCTTTGTACCGTTGATCTCTACATCTTTACCGAAGTGAACGCTTGTAGCGTTATGTGCGCCGGTCACCCAGACCTTATCATAAGCCACCACTCCGCCCCAGATCATTCTGCCTTTTACACCCGGCGAATTGTATTCGATATGCACATGATTATTGTTGATCGTATTCATGGCGGTTCGATGCGGGCTGCCTTTTAAAGTATCCTCTGCAATCAGGCCTTTATTAACACTATCGCAATAATCATGGGCCGCCGCCATTTGATGCCCAGCATGTTCATTAGCTTTACTATTATCGGCACTGTTGTTATTGTTGCAAGCTGCTATAATAAATAAAAAGGACAGCCACTTTGAGGTTTTAATCATATATCAATAAATTTTCCTGTTCCGACAGGAGTGGGTTCTTTATAAAGGTAGTATCGTTTAGTGTTTTAAGAAACGCGATAATAAAAGCTTTCTCCTGGTCGCTCAGGGCGATACCCGGCTTCCCGTTTGTTTTCAACAGTGGATCGAGCGTGGGACCATCCTGCACTTTATACCGGTAATGATCGAGTACATAATCCAGGCCATAAAACCGCCCATCGTGCATATACGGAGCCGTAAAGTCGAGGTTTCGAAGCGAAGGCACTTTAAATCGATAAGCATCAGCTGAGTCAAGTGTGATGCTGAAACGTCCACGGTCATCTTTCCTGCTTGCCATCAATCCATTGTTACGAAATGAGTGGTCGGTGAATAATGGCTCCGCATGGCAACCGCTGCATTTTTGTTTAAACAAAGTATAACCCTGTTGCTCTTCTTTTGTAAACTTCACCCCTTCCTTACGCATCACCTTATCATACTTACTGTTGCTGCTCACACACATCAGCATGAACTGTGAAAGTGCCCGCATCATTTTGGCGGCGTTGATCTCAGTGCTTCCGAAAGCTTTTTCAAACAGGCCCGGATAATCCGGATGTGCCTTGAGTTTCTCAATGACACGCGACATCCTTTCATCCATTTCCGAATGTTCGGTGATCGGCACCATCGGCTGCAGGTCAAGATGGAATACACCGCCATCCCAAAAAAATGAAGTGGACCAGGCCAGGTTCATGATGGGTGGTGAGTTGCGTTTTCCCAAACGATCATCGATACCATGACTCACATCGTGCCCGTGATGTGTGAAAGCCGCAGACTGGATATGGCAGGTACCACACCCAATGGTATTGTTTCGCGAAAGCCTTGGATCATAAAACAATTTTCTTCCCAGCTCAAACCCCTCTTTGGTAATGGGATTCTTTGAAAACTCATAAACAGGATCGGGAAAATTGGAAGGTTTCTTAAAGCCTTCGAAGCTATCCATGATCCTCCCGGCCGAACAAAGCAGCAACACCAGCCCAAGAGAAATGATATAGTATCGCCTGTTCATGTTTTAGTTTTGGGTACGGTAATGGGTGAACATTTTGCTGTAGTTATTGGCGACATTCACACTGAACTCACTAAACATAACACTTGGGTGCTCCGCAATACTAATTTTTGATTCGCCGCTAAAAGTTTTCAGGATATCAGCCCTGAGAATTATTGTCGATTGCCTGTCTGGTCTGGCCTGTGCAACGCCCTTGTCAAGATCCAGGTTTATCGTTTTGATATTATTAATTGTTGGAGCGGAATAGCCGCCAAATCCCCCAATATGATAACGGAATTTCTGCCGCCCGCTGGGATCTTCCGGCGCCGCCGCGGACTCCCCTTCCATTTTAAAGAAAATATAGCCGCTGTTCCAGCCCCAGTACATTCCATTGTCCATTGAGCTTGCCGGATCCAGCACACCCGTGCGTTTGTTGATATGAACCGTGTTGCGAACACTGTCTACACCCAAAATAAAACTGATGCGCTGATAATCTCCTTCAGGGACATTCAAACTGATCTCTTGTGTAGCAGGTATATTTTCCTGCATGAGGAAATAGCTGCTGTCCTGTGGTACGATATATTCTGAACCATCGCCGCGACCCAGCCTGATGTTGCTGATAAAATATTGCAGTTGAGAAACGGTAAAGGATTCTCCTGATGCGTTTGTATAACTTACAGTCTCAAGCTTGAGGTCTTCGTTACCTGCTACATTGTCGAACTGGATGATCAAAGATGCGTTGGCCGCCGGTTCACTGCTATTAGGAGGACTCCCACCAAGGCCATGTTGCATAAACAGCAAAAGGCAGACTGGAAAAATCGGGTAAAAAATTTTCATAGCAGCAAAATGATTATCACGAAGATTTTCGGCGGGATCAAAGGTTTATTGGGTAACAAATATATAGACTTTAAACAGGCCGTGCAAGGTTGCCCGGGCACCAGATTTTTGCAATTTTCGTCTGGTTACATGCACGAATTGGTTGTAAGTTTGTCAGGTTGGGATATCCTGGCTTCTATCTAAATAGCTCATTGTCACATGTCATTTAATAAAGAAGGGTTAGAAAAGAAATTTGAGGAAGAGTTTGCGCGCCTGAACAGGGAACAGCAGCGGGCTGTCAACACCATCGATGGTCCGGTGATGGTGATCGCGGGTCCGGGTACCGGGAAGACACAAATTCTGGCCAGCCGGATCGGAAAAATATTGCTCGATACGGACACATTACCCGAAAATATCCTTTGCCTCACGTACACCGATGCCGGCGTGGTGGCCATGCGCAAAAGATTACTCCAGTTTATCGGACCTGATGCCTATAAGGTCAATATTTATACTTTCCACGCTTTCTGCAACGACGTGATCCAGGAAAACCTTTCGCTCTTCGAAAAAACCTCGCTGGATCCCATTTCCGAACTGGAAAATATCGAGCTATATAAAGAACTGATTGACTCATTTTCCAAGACGAATCCTCTTAAACGTTACCGCGGGGATGTGTATTACGAAATCAAAAACCTGCAGAACCTGTTCAGCACGATGAAAAAAGAAGGCTGGACACCTGCATTCATCAATAGTAAAATTGACGAATACCTCGCTTCACTCCCTACCCGCGACGAATTTGTTTACAAAAGAAAATTCAGGGACTTTAAAGCTGGTGATCTTAAAAAAGATAAGATCGAGGATGAGAAAGAAAAAATGGAAAAGCTTCGCGCCGCGGTGAATGAATTTGACCGTTTCCAGGAACTCATGCGTAAGCGGAACCGCTACGATTTCGACGACATGATCAATTGGGTGATCAGGGCTTTCGAAGAAAACAAAAACCTGCTGGCTGATTACCAGGAAAAATATCAATACATCCTCGTCGACGAGTACCAGGATACCAGCGGCACGCAAAATCGTATCGTGGAATTGCTGATCAGCTATTGGGACCAGCCCAACGTTTTTGTGGTTGGCGACGACGACCAGAGCATTTATCGTTTCCAGGGCGCCAATGTGGTGAATATGGTCAGATTTGCCGACAGTTATAAAGACTCCCTGAACAAAATTGTGCTGGTCAATAACTATCGTTCAACACAACCTATCCTCGATATCGCGAAGTCGTTAATCAACCGAAATAATGAAAGACTAATAAAACAATGGTCCGATCTCAGCAAAGACCTGCTTTCTTCCAACCAGCGTTTGAGTGAATTTAAATATCCTCCCATCATTAGGGAATATGAGAACCAGCATCATGAAATGATCGGTATCACTTTGCAATTGCAGGATCTCCTGCAAAAAGGGATTGAACCCGGTCGCATCGGCGTGATCTATAAAGAAAATAAATACGGCGAAGAACTGACACGCTATTGCCAGTTGCTTAAAATCCCGGTCTACAGCCGGCGTAAAATGAACATCCTTGAGATACCCCTGGCGCAAAAGATCATCCTGGTGCTTCGTTACCTGGCAGCGGAACACGACACACCCTATGGCGGCGATGAAATGCTTTTTGAGATCCTGCATTTCGACTGGTTCAATATCCCGGCCATCGAGGTAGCCAAACTCAGTATCGAAACATCTGAAAAAAAATTTGAGGATCGCAAGACCTCGATCCGCCAGCTGTTGACAGAAAAAGCGAATGCACCCGCAAAAGATCTTTTCAGCGCTTCATTACATGACGGGCTCAGGTCAGCGTCGGTGATTATTGAAAAGCTAATAAAAGACGTTCCCAATACTACCCTGCAGATCCTTTTTGAAAATATTATCCGCGAAGCGGGTGTACTTAGCACTATTATGCAAAGCGACGATAAGCTATGGCAAATGCAGGTATTGACCGGTTTATTTGATTTTATAAAAGAAGAAACACATCGCCAGCCGTTGCTTAGTTTACAGGAGCTCGTGAATATTATCGACCTGATGGAACGGGAAGAGCTGGCTTTGCCCCTTCAGCAGGTAAGTGGTAGCGACAAAGGCATCAACCTGATGACCGCCCATGGTTCGAAGGGCCTGGAATTTGAATACGTTTTCTTTGCCGGTTGCAACGCCAGTTTTTGGGAAAAGAAAAGAAAACCGGCTGGCGGCTACCGCTTACCTGATACCATATTCAGTACGCAGGCACAACATAAGGATGAAGAGGAATTGCGGCGTTTATTCTATGTAGCGCTAACCCGCGCAGAGCAGCACCTGTTTATATCTTACAGCAAATTCAAACCAGATGGCAAGGAACTGGAACCTTCGATGTTTATTGCAGAGATCCAGGACCAGCATCCCGAGCTGATAACACAACAGGGACAGATCACTGAAGACGAAGTAAGCTTTTTTTCAACCCTTCAGTTCAAACAGGTTGCTCCCGAGGTTGCCAAATTGGAAAAAGAATATATCGGCCGCCTGCTGGAAAAATTTTCAATGAATGTGACGGCGCTTAACAATTACCTGAAATGTCCGCTGGAGTTTTATTTCAGGAACCTGGTTCGTATCCCCTCACCCAAAAATGAAGCGACGGAGTTTGGATCTTCGGTGCACTACGCCCTTGAACAATTGTTTCGTAAAATGCAGGACAGCAATACCGGCCAGTTCCCTTCCTGCGACGAATTTATTGCCGATTTTGAATGGTATATGCACCGTCACCGTGAAAGTTTTACCAAAGAACAGTTTGAAAGAAGGCTTGAATACGGTCAGGACACTCTGCGTAATTACTATGAAACATATATCCACAGTTTCAACAAGATTGTCGCGATAGAACGAAATATTCGAAATGTAGTAGTGAAGGGCGTGCCTCTCAAAGGAAAACTCGATAAACTGGAGTTTGACGGCAAGCAGGTAGTAGTAGTGGATTACAAAACCGGTGATCCGGAAAAAGCATTATCCAAATTAAAACCGCCGCACGACAAAGATCCCAATGGCGGCGACTATTGGCGCCAGGCAGTGTTTTATAAAATACTTGTCGATAATTACCCATCCAAAGACTGGAAAGTTGTGAGCACTGAATTTGACTTCGTTGAACCCGACAAAAAGAAAAACTACCGTAAAGAGAAGGTGATCATCACCCCGGCAGATATTACCACCGTTACCGAACAGATCACCAGCACCTGGGAAAAGATCCAGGCCCATGATTTTTATACCGGTTGCGGCAAAGATGATTGCCATTGGTGCAATTTTGTAAAAGACAATAAACTGTCGGTTGCTCTACATGAGATTGAGGAAGAAGAAACCCAGGAATAATTTAACGGTTTCTTATAGCTGACACGGGTAAATTGATGTTTTATTTAGGAGGGCACAAACGATTCAAATAGCATAAACAGGCTATGTTTGCAAAAATTTAGGGCCGGCCGTTCAAGATGAAAAAACTAATTCTCTTTCTTCTCATCGCAGCTTTTTTGGTTCAGCAATCGGTAATGCAGACTGGTTGCGCCACAATCATTCCGCCGGAAGGTGGGCCGAGGGATAGTTTGCCGCCGGTGCTCGTGGAGGTGGACCCGGCCGATTCCACGCTCAATTTCAGCGGCAGGACAATTGTTTTCAATTTTAATGAATATGTAGATGTTGAAAACTACTCCAGGGAAATGATCGTTTCGCCCATACCGGCCAATATGCCTACGGTCAATCGTAAATTAAGAACGGTTACCGTCAGGCTTCGCGACACCTTACAGCCGAATACGACTTATTCCATCAATTTTGGCAACTCGATCAAGGATGTGAATGAAGGCAATGTAAAGAAGAACTTCAATTATATTTTTTCGACCGGATCGTATTTTGATTCGCTTGAGTTTCGCGGCAATGTGGTACTGGCAGAAACAGGTGGCATCGATTCTACCCTCACCGTGATGCTTCATCCCACCAATGTAGATTCAGCTTTAATAAAGGAAAAACCAAGGTATATCACCCGGCTCGATAGCAGCGGTAACTTTCGTTTTCGCAACCTGCCCCGTGATACTTTTTATGTGTACGCCTTGCAGGATGAAGGCGGAGGATATCGTTACCTGAACACGAACATGTTTTTTGCATTTGCTGATTCTGCGGTTGTTGTCGACAACGCAACAAAGCCGGTAACCCTTTATGCCTACAATATCGAAGAGCCCGAAAAACCTGCCAGTACTACGACAACAACCACGGGTCGGGGCCGGGCAGCCGACAGGCGGTTGAAATATACCACCAACCTCGCCGGCAACCAGCAGGATCTGCTCGATAGTTTTGTTTTTGTATTCGAAACTCCCATAAAAGAATTTGATTCTTCTAAAATCCGGTTTACCCGGGACACGAGTTATACACTTATCACAAACCATTCGTGGCGCTTTGATAGTACGCGCAAAAAACTTTCCCTGTTATACGACTGGGTTGAAAATATCGAGCATCACCTGATCATGGAGAAAGACTTTGCAACTGATACACTGGGCCAGCAATTGCTGAAAGGCGATACAATTGATTTCCGGACCAAACAAATACGCGATTATGGCAAGGTCACACTCAACTTCCGCAATCTGGACCTGTCTGGCAATCCCGTACTGCAGTTTGTACAGGGCAGTGAGGTGGTAAGATCATTTCCTTTAACATCCAATGTATTCACCGAATCAATGTTCTCCCCCGGCGAATACCGTCTTCGTATCCTGAACGATAAAAACGGGAATGGCGTTTGGGACCCGGGCCAGTTTTTTGGTGAGCGAAAACAACCCGAGATCGTTAAACCAATCCATAGGGTGCTCAATATCAGGCCCGGTGTCGACAACAGGGTCGATATCGACGTTACGGCGCCACCACGTCCCGAACCACGAAACCAACAACAGCAGTTTCCGACCTTACCCGGCAGAAGAGGACGTTTTTGAGTAATTAGGGATTGGTAATTTGGACCCGATAGCTATCGGGTTAGGCGGCGGTTCCTGACTAATTACTAATTCCTAATCATTGCTGTCCGGAATAAATTTTTAAAATGTAATCAAAGCTTTGACCAACGCATCTTCAATGGGTTTTACTCCCACAGGGGCTTTTCTTTATTTTCGTAGCGCATGTGTACCTCCTTTTCACCGGTGTCCATGGATGCCGGAACTCCCGTTCCGGCCAGCAAGAACGGAGTTCCGTTTTACCAGTCACCCGACCGCTCGCTTAACTCTAGCGTAAAGACGGCTTAGTCCGGAATTTTTTTGTTTCATTTTCCTAGGCCAGCGTTTATCCGGACAGCAATGATTCCTAATCCCGACTTCCTATTTCTCAATCCAAATTCCCAATCCCTTTTTACCTTTGTAAGATGCAATTCTCTTCATCCCTGTTGGAAAACGCGGTTAATGAATTTTCAAGGCTGCCGGGCATTGGAAAAAAAACGGCTTTGCGCCTGGTTTTACACTTGCTGAAACAGGACGTAAAGGATGTACAACATTTTGGGGAAACAATAGCCCGGATGCGCAGCGAGATAAAATTCTGCAATCGCTGCTTCAATGTGGCCGATGGTGATATCTGCTCGATCTGTTCTAATTCACTGCGTAAGCAACAGATCATTTGTGTGGTGGAATCCATCAGGGATGTGATCGCTATTGAAAGCACACAACAATACAATGGCGCCTATCATGTACTTGGCGGCGTTATTTCACCCCTCGATGGGATAGGGCCCGACCAGCTAAATATCGAAAGCCTGGTGGCACGGATACAAAAAGAGCAAACGGAGGAATTAATATTTGCCCTCAATCCCAATATACAGGGTGATACTACCATTTATTATATTCAGAAAAAATTACAGCCTTTCAATACCCGGATCACTACAATCGCACGTGGTATTGCATTTGGTGGCGAGCTGGAATATGCAGATGAAATGACCCTGGCACGCAGTCTGCAAAACAGGTTGCCGGTGGAGAGTTATGTGGCTAATAAATAAGATTGCCGGGAAGGAGGGAAGACGGTAAGTTGGATTATGTGATAGTGGCTCTTCATACCAATTTGCTCTTAGTCATTGCGAGGGAAGCCCCTAATATGCAGTTTTTTTATTACTCCTTATTATATTAGCTTTGCACTACACAGGTGGATTTGTTTATTGTACGGCCTGTCCCTCCGGGGAAAAACTGAACTAATAAACGCCAAGAAACTCCCTCCCCAGGTTTCCCAACGTTGATAGTTCAAATTTTAATTTAAGCGGATAAACGCGGCGATTGTTGTGCGGCTTTGTGGAAGAGCCCAACAACGAGCTCCTCGGTTAACTCGCCACTATAGCCGTATATACGCAAACGCGCTGTGCCTTATTAAATAAAAAAATTTTTTATGGACATCAGGAAAGAACTGGAGAAACGCATTCTCGTCATCGATGGAGCCATGGGCACCATGATACAGCGGTATAAACTTTCCGAAGCCGACTACCGGGGTGAGCGATTTAAAGACTGGCATACCGATGTAAAAGGCAATAATGACCTGCTGAGTATTACCCAGCCGCAGATCGTAACAGCTATACATAAGCAATACCTCGATGCGGGTGCGGATATAATTGAGACAAACACCTTCAGCAGTACATCGATCGCGCAGGCGGATTATGATATGCAATCGCTCGCATACGAGCTGAATGTTGCAGCAGTCAAATGCGCCAGGGAAGCCATTAAACAATCTGGTAAGAATGCCTGGGTAGCAGGCGCTATTGGGCCTTTAAACAAAACACTCTCCCTTTCCCCTGATGTAAATAACCCGGGTTTCAGAGCCGTCGATTTTGATGAAGTCGCAGCTGCTTACTACGAACAGGTGAGCGGGCTGGTAGATGGCGGAGCGGATATCTTATTGATCGAAACAATTTTTGACACCCTAAATGCTAAAGCTGCGATCTATGCGATCAAAAAATATTTCAGGGACCACAATAAGCCATCTCTGCCCATTATGATCAGCGGAACTATCACTGATGCTTCCGGCCGCACCTTAAGCGGGCAAACACTGGAGGCTTTCTATACTTCCGTGGCGCATGCCAAACCGCTTAGTATCGGGTTGAACTGTGCCCTGGGAGCAAAGGAAATGCGGCCACATATAGAAGAGCTGTCACAGATCGCATCCTGCTATGTGTCGGCCTATCCCAATGCCGGGTTGCCAAACGCGATGGGCGAATATGATGAAGCACCCGAAGATACTGCGCATTACCTCGAAGATTGGGCGAAGGAAGGATTTGTGAATATTGTTGGAGGTTGCTGCGGCACCACGCCTGATCATATCAGGCATATCGCGGAATCCGTAAAGAATTTGCAGCCCCGTCCGCTGCCTGTTGTTGAAACTGCACTTTAAGAATTAAATAATGACTGTAATAAAACCGTATTTACGTCTCTCCGGGCTGGAACCGCTGGTGGTTCGTCCCGAAACAAATTTTGTCAATATCGGGGAACGTACCAATGTAACCGGCTCTAAGAAATTTGCAAGACTGATCCGTGATAACAAATATGAGGAGGCGCTCAGCGTTGCCCGGCAACAGGTTGAAAACGGTGCGCAGATCCTCGATGTAAATATGGATGATGCTTTGCTTGATGGCGTGCAGGCCATGACGACATTCCTCAACCTGCTTCAAAGCGAACCCGATATCGCCAAGATCCCCATCATGATCGACAGCTCAAAATTTTCGATCATCGAAGCAGGCCTTAAATGTGTGCAGGGAAAATGTATTGTCAACTCCATCTCGCTAAAAGAAGGTGAAGACAAATTCATCGAACAGGCCCTGGTTTGTCAAAGCTATGGCGCATCGGTGATCGTGATGGCCTTTGATGAAACAGGCCAGGCGGATACGAAGCAGCGTAAAGTGGAAATTTGTCATCGTGCCTACAAGATCCTGACGGAAAAACTGGGATTCGATCCACAGGACATCATTTTCGACCCCAATATTTTTGCCATTGCCACGGGCATGGAGGAACATAACAACTATGGTGTCGATTTTATTGAAGCTACCAAAGAAATAAAGCAACTAATGCCCCTGGCAAGGGTGAGTGGTGGTGTTAGCAATCTATCCTTTTCTTTTCGTGGTAATGATCACGTGAGAGAGGCGATGCATTCTGTTTTTCTCCTGCATGCCATCAAAGCAGGTATGGACATGGGTATCGTAAACGCGGGCCAGTTGGTGGTGTATGACGAGATTGAGCCACAACTCAGAGAAATGTGCGAGGATGTGATCCTGAACCGCAATAATGACAACAATGAAGCCACGGAAAAACTGATTGCATTTGCAGAAACGGTAAAAGCGAAAGGCAAAGAAAATATTAAGGACGAAACCTGGCGTACAACACCGGTGGAAGAGAGACTGAAACATTCACTGGTAAATGGAATTACCGATTATATTGAAGAGGATACAGAGGAGGCCCGATTAAAATATCCTCGTCCCCTGGATGTGATTGAAGGCCCGCTGATGGATGGGATGAATGTTGTCGGTGACCTTTTTGGCGCAGGTAAAATGTTCTTACCCCAGGTAGTGAAGAGTGCCCGCGTGATGAAAAAAAGTGTGGCCTGGTTAACACCATTTATAGAAGCAGCCAAAGCCCTCATACCCCCCGAAAATGGCACATCGGAAGCTTCGGGGAACGCAGAAGTTACTTTTTCACAAAACAGGGCGCCTCGTGTTTTGCTGGCAACCGTAAAAGGAGACGTGCATGATATTGGTAAAAATATTGTCGGCGTGGTGTTGGGTTGCAATGGCTATGATGTAATTGACCTGGGAGTGATGGTGCCTGCCGATAAGATCCTGGATACTGCTATCAAAGAGAACGCAGATATCGTTGGACTTAGCGGACTGATCACCCCCTCTCTCGATGAAATGGTACATGTGGCACACGAAATGAAACGCCGTGGTATGGATAAACCATTATTGATCGGCGGTGCCACTACTTCGAGGATGCATACCGCGGTCAAAATTTCAGAGCAGTATGATAATGGCGTGGTGCACGTGTTGGATGCCTCACGCAGTGTAACGGTCGTGAGCTCGCTGCTTAATAAAGACCAGAAAAAAGATTTCCTTCAAAATATCAGCACGGAATATAAAAAGCTGCGCGAAGATTTTGCAAAGAAAAAAACAACCAAGACATACCTGGGTTTCGCCGATGCACAAAAGAATCGCGTAGCCATCGAGTGGAACGGCTATATACCACCAAAACCGTCATTTACCGGTGTAAAAGTTTTCGAAGATTACGATCTTGCCGAGATCAGGAAATACCTTGACTGGCAGCCATTCTTCATCGCCTGGGAGATGCATGGGAAGTTCCCCCAAATCCTAAGTGATGCCGTTGTAGGACAAGAAGCTACCAAGCTATACGATGATGCCAACCGTATGGTTGACCAGATCATTTCAGAAAAATGGTTACATCCCAGGGGCGTAGTTGGCTTCTGGAATGCACGTGCCGTAGCGGCGGATACAGTTGAAGTACAAAATACAGCTGAAAGTGGTGGCCAAACTTTTAACCTTGAATTTCTCAGGCAGCAGGTAAAAAAAGCGGCGGGACAACCCAACCTAAGTCTCGCCGATTTCATCAAACCATCTGCCGCGGCAGAAGATTACATTGGAGCATTCAGCGTCACGATGCACGGCGTCGAACCGCATCTTGAAAAATTCATTGCTGCACATGATGATTATAGTAAAATCATGATGCAGGCGCTGACGGACCGGTTTGCCGAAGCATTTGCCGAACTCCTGCATGAAAAAGTAAGAAAAGAGTTCTGGGGTTACCAGAAGGATGAACAATTGAGCAATGAACAATTGATCCGGGAAGAGTATGTCGGTATACGCCCCGCACCAGGTTATCCCGCCTGTCCCGATCATACTGAGAAATATAAATTGTTCCAGCTATTAGGAGGTGAGCAAAATACTGGTATCAATCTAACAGAGTCCCTGGCGATGTATCCTGCCGCTTCTGTTTGTGGATGGTATTTTAGCCACCCGCAAAGCCAGTACTTTGGTGTAGGAAAGATCCAGGCCGACCAGTTCGATGATTATGTAAACCGTAAAGGAATGGATAAGGAGGAAATGCGGCGATGGCTGAGGCCGATCCTGGAATAATCGCCATAAATTTTCGTACGTTTTAAGCTTCCAATAGACCCATCTCAGTCAATTGATCTCTTAGTTGGCGTGGTGACTGAAAGTGTATGCTTCGAATGCCAAGATCTTCCGCTGCTTTTACATTCCTTGCATTATCATCGATAAAAACGGCTTCGGATGGTTTCAAATCATACCTGTTGAGCAATCGCTGGTAGAATTCCGGAAACGGTTTTCTTGTTTTTTCTTCTCCACTTACCACGCGGCCGTCAAACCAGTGTAAGAAATTGTAACGTACCAGCGCGATATCAATCAAACTTACCTGCCAGTTGGTGAGTGCATACAGTTTGTAACGGCCGCTTTGTTTTAACTGGCGGAATATCTCCACCGTTTCAGGTATCGGCGCTTTTAACATATCCGTCCACCTGCCATAGTAATCGCGGATCGAAGATTCCCATTCGGGGTATTGGCTTACCAAAAGCTGGGTAGCTTCTACGATCGACCGCCCGGCGTCCTGTTCCTCGTTCCAGTCACTCGTGCAGATATTCGAAAAAAAATATTCCCGCTTTTCTTCCGACTCAAAATACTTTTCGTCAAACACGTAACGGGGATTCCAGTCAATTAATACACCGCCCAGGTCGAATATGATCGCTTTTATACCAGTCATTACTTTTCGTCTTACTTAATTTAAAATACAGTTCTCTCCCTGTTTATCTTTTTTCAAAGAAAGCCCATAGGCGTTTTCTTGGCTTAACCTTATAGTTGGTAGTAATATACCGGCCTATATGATCCATCGCTTCGTCGAAATTATCAGTCAGCAATACCAGGTTCATATCTTCCTTTGAAATAGTACCCTTCAGGGCCATATCGTTCATCGCTTCCATCAGTTCCTTATAATACTCTTTGCCAAACAACACGATGGGGAACTGGACCAGGGTCTTTGTTTGAACCAGGGTCAGTGTTTCAAAAAATTCATCCATGGTGCCAAAGCCGCCGGGCATGATGATAAACGCGTAAGAATATTTTACGAGCAAAACCTTTCGTACAAAAAAATGTTCAAAGGTGACCGACTTATGCAGGTAAGGGTTGCTTTGTTGTTCGAATGGCAACTGGATATTACACCCTACCGACTGTCCGCCATTTTCAAAAGCGCCGCGATTAGCTGCTTCCATGATACCCGGCCCGCCACCCGTCATGGTCGTAAAACCGAGCTGAGCGATCCGTTTTCCAAATTCAACAGCCTGCTGGTAATAGGGATGGTCTTCTTTGAACCGGGCCGAGCCAAATACTGTTATACAGGGCCCTACAAAGTGCAGGGCACGAAATCCTTTTATAAACTGTTTGAAAACATCCCAGGCAAACAGCAACTCATACCCCCTGCTTTTGGGTCCTTCGAGATACACATGTTCTTTTGCGGGGATTAGTCTTTTAACCTTTTCCATTTATATCTTATTGAAACGCTTAAAAATAAAACATTCAGGTCAATGAGCCACGGATTTGATGCCTGCGGCATGTAGCCACGGATTGCACAGATTACACGGATTGGCTGCCTGCGGCAGAGGGAAGTGGCCACGAATTACACGAATTGCACGAATGAGCCCGGATTACACAGATTGATGCCTGCGGCATGGGGAAGCCACGAATGGCACGAACTACACGAATGAGCCACGGATTACACGGAATTCACAGATTGCATTTCCCCGTGTCCTTTGTGCAAAACTCCGTGCACTCCGTGTCCTGTAAGAACACGAATGAGCCACGGATTACACAGATTTCACGGATTACTACTGCCTGCGGCATGGGGAAGCCACGAATGGCACGAATTACACGAATGAGCCACAGATTACACGGAGCTCACAGATTGCATTTCCCCGTGTCCTTTGTGTAAAACTCCGTGCACTCCGTGTCCAAGCTGCGAATGTGAATGTTTGTGTTTGGCGATCATAAAATTTATCGTGTACTTTGAAAACCCAAAAATGAAATCATGCGCATCATCAGCTACAACCTGAACGGTATTCGATCTGCTATAAATAAAGGGTTTATTGAATGGTTGAAAACCGGTCCGGCAGATGTGGTATGTGTACAGGAAACCAAAGCTGCCAAGGACAATGTTGACCATCGCTTATTTAACGATATCGGGTATGATGATTACTGGTTCAGTGCGCAAAAAAAAGGATACAGCGGTGTAGCAGTGTTTTCAAAAATTAAACCAACAAAGGTGGAATATGGTACCGGGCACAAAGTAAGTGATGAAGAAGGCCGCGTGATCCAGCTTGAATTTGGTGACACGCGGCTGATCAATGCATATTTCCCATCCGGCACAAGTGGTGATGAACGGCAGAGCTTTAAATACCTCTGGCTCGATGAGTTTAATGCCTACCTGGATGGCCTAAAAAAGAAAAATCCCAAACTGATCGTTTGCGGTGATTATAATATCGCACACAGGGAGATCGATATCCATGATCCGAAAGGAAATAAAAAGTCTTCAGGCTTTTTACCCGAAGAACGGGAATGGATGACAAAGTTTTTCAGCAATGGCTGGATCGACAGCTTCCGTGAATTCCATCCCGAACCACATCGCTATAGCTGGTGGAGCCAGCGCTTTCCATCGGTACGATTGAATAATAAAGGCTGGCGTATCGATTATATCAACGTTACAGAACCATTAAAACAAAAACTGAAAGATGCCGAGATATTTCCCGATATAAAACATTCCGATCATTGCCCCGTCTACCTCGAGATAGATATCTGAATACCATAAAACACCTGTATGAATAATGAGACATCAGGCACACCAAATATGACACCTGCGCATGGAAGGATAATATATAATGTGACTGTTAAGGTCGAACATGCCATCGCTGAAAGCTGGCTGCGATGGCTCAAAGATCAACATATTCCCGATGTGATCGGGACAGGTTGCTTTACGCATGCCGTTATTTTACGATTGATCGAAGTAGACGAGACGGATGGGCCTACGTATGCGGTTCAATATCATGCCGGCAGCCGCGAAGATTACAATCTTTATATCACAAGCTATGCGGAAGACATGCGGCAACTCGCTTTTAAAAAGTGGGGGGAACAGTTTGTAGCATTTCGTTCAGTGCTTGAAACCGTGCATACACCTTAAGCCAAACTTTGAATTCAGACCTGGTTTTAAAATCTTTCAAAACCTTATCCCGTGCGGATTTGAACAATTGTAAGTATTTGGGTAAATAAGCAAGATTTTTTTTGCTGGTATTAAAAACCGTATAAATTTGCCCCCGTTACTAAATCATTAAAACAACTAGATTATGAACAAAGCTGAATTGATCGCAAAAATTTCTGACGATGCCGAGATTACGAAGACACAGGCCAACGCTGCCCTTGATTCCTTTATTGAGGCCGTAACCAAAACTTTGAAAGGCGGTGGTAAAGTAACCCTGGTTGGATTTGGAACTTTTTCAGTTTCCAAAAGGGCTGCCCGTAATGGTCGCAACCCTCAAACTGGCGCCGTTATCAAAATCAAAGCCCGCAAAGTGGCTAAATTCAAAGCAGGTAAAGAACTGGCTGCAAAAATGTAATCCTACCATTACCGAATTAAAAGCTCCGGTACCCAGTGTACGGAGCTTTTTTACTTTAAACATCATAACTTCGCCAATCTAAAAAAACATACTATGGGTAGAGGAGATAAAAAAACAGCAAAGGGCAAACGTTTTAAAGGTTCATTTGGAAAGACCCGCCCTGCAAAGAAAAAAACTACAACTACTAAAGCAGAAGGGAAGAAGAAGGCTTGATTTTAAATGAATTGGGACTTAACCCGAGGAATTAGGAATTGGGATTTAGGAATTTGTCAAAAGATC
The DNA here is from genome assembly GCA_023411775.1 of Bacteroidota bacterium. Lineage (GTDB taxonomy): Bacteria > Bacteroidota > Bacteroidia > Chitinophagales > Chitinophagaceae > Terrimonas_B. The sequence goes on from JAEYOL010000149.1 coordinate 16,734, forward strand.
CCTTCTTGCGTTGAAATAGTGGGGTACGTCAAAAGTAGTTTGTAACAGTCAATTTTCGAATTAACCAGTCGGAAACTGGCTGCTTAAGTTCACCCACCAATTCCTAGTTCCCAAGCCCTCTTAAGGCGCCAGCCTTGCCCGTTTCCACTGCCCGTTTTCCTGGAGAGAATACTCTATCCGATCATGCAGACGTGAAGGGCGGCCCTGCCAGAATTCAATGATCACGGGTCTTACTATAATGCCTCCCCAATGCGCGGGACGTTTAATTTCTTTTGTTAACATCTCCTTTTCTAATTCATCATACCGTTGCTCGATCCAATCGCGGTTTTCGATGACAGAACTTTGTGGCGAAACACAGGCGCCAAGCTGGCTTGCCAATGGCCTGGAATAAAAATATTCATCACTCTCCTGTGCGGTCGTTTTTTCTACGATCCCTGTAATGCGAACCTGGCGTTCCAGCTCTTTCCAAAAGAAAACCAGGCAGGCTTTTGGATTTTCCTCCAGCTGCCGGCCTTTAAAACTTTCGTAGTTGGTAAAGAAAACAAACCCTTTCTCCGAAAATCCTTTTAATAAAACGATCCTGGCGGAGGGCATGCCATCTGCCGAGGCCGTCGCGAGGGTCATGGCATTGACCTCATCTATTTCAGAATTGACGGCTTCTTCCCACCATTTTGCAAACTGACGAACAGGATCTGCGTCGATGGTGTCTTCCGTTAATGTCTTTTGTGAGTATACTTTGCGTATGCCGGCTATATCCTTGTGCATTCGACCTGATTATTCGTCAAAGTTAAATGCTTTGTGGCTATGTAGATTGAAGTACGCTGTTTCAAATTGATGAAACCGGAGGGTTTTAATACAACAAATCACGGGAATACTATATCCTATCATGAATCTAATTCGTATTCTGAAAATACCTTGCACTCGAAGTTAGTTGGACACGGAGCGCACGGAGGAAACACGAGGGGCGCGGAGGCTTACCAAATTCCCAATACCAAATAACTAATTACTAAGATCGACGACTGTTGGATCTTCCAAAACTATACCTGCCGGTTCTTCAACTGATCCCTTTCTTCCGAGACCATATTGAGCATACTTTCCAGTTCGCCAACCCGCCTCAATTGGCTTTCGAGTTTTTTGTTGGTGTCGGATACCACCTGCAGGTCGCTATTGAGTTCTTCGAGATAGCTGGCACGCTTTTGCAATTGTTGCCTTTGAAAATTGGCTTCGCGGAGTTTATCATCCAAGTCGGCAAGCTGATTCTGGAGGTTTTGATTTTCTATTGTGAGAGCATTGGCTTTCAGTTTCGATTCTTCAAACTCACGAGCCATTTTGGTATGCAATTCTTTCAGGTCTTCAAACTCCAGGTTCATCATACGTGAGGCTGTGAGCTGGCTTTCCAGCTTTTGTATTTTCGCCTGTAGGGTATTAAACTCCTGGTAGGTATCATCCAGCATCGATTTCATTTCGGTGGTCAGTTGTTCTTTTTGTTTGATGTGGCTGATCTCTTTTTCTTTTTCGGATAACTGTGCCCGCATCATGCTGACCTGGGCCGCCAATTCCTCGTTGCTACGCAAAATTTCTCTTTGCATTTCTTCTTTTTCTTTTATCACATCAATGTTGCTGATCAGTTGATTGATCTTTTGATGGTGTTCGAGCAAATTGTTTTGTGCCTGGCGCAACTGTTCCAGGTAGTCTTCGGCAGGTCGTTCTCTTTCAGGGGGAGCGCTGACTGTGGCGACGGATTGGGAAGTTTGCATCGCTTTTTGCAGGTTGGATAATTCCAGTTCAAGGGCACGATTTTGCCGGTGTATTTCCTGCGCTTCGGTAGAGTAGATCCTGGCGTTCTCCTGCGCTTCGTTCAGCTGCTGTCTCAGCTCGCCAAGTTCCCTGTCTTTGGCTTCTATATCATTAAAATATCTTAGCTTCCATTCATCCTGTACCGGGTTGGCCTTCTCCAGTTCCTGTTTATCCGCTTTGAGACTTTTATTACTGGCAATAAAGAAATGAATGGTAATGCCCAGGATGATCGCTCCAAATAGCAACAATACGATCTCAAGTATAGAAAGGGTAAGCGTGACGGCAGCCAACATATTCAACAATTAAAGTTTTTGAAACTAAAAAAAATTAACCAGACCGCGGTTAATTGTTTTTCACAAGAGGGGGAAAAGAGAACACAAGATAAACGCTATATTCAATAACTAAAAATGAGCTGCCTGATAATGAGAAAATATTTGCTGGTTTTTTTGCTCACCACCTTCTCCGGGCGCCTCTCTGCCCAGCCTGCGGGTGAAGCATGGTACCGCGCCTATGCGGGAACAATAGGAAAAACAGTGATCACCATGCATTTACATAAAATGGGTCAGGAATATTATGGCTATTACTACTATGATCGCACCCGGCAGCCGATATATTTTTTTGGTAACGATACCACCGGTGCGGCTGGCGAAATTCAACTCACAGCCTATATTCCGGGTGCGCCTCGTATCACCCTGGAAGACGATGCTGAAATGAGCGAATCGTTTTCACTGGCATTTTCCGGTAATCAATTGCAGGGACAATGGCGAAAGGGAGAGAAAGGAAACCCGGCCACGGTTGCGCTTCGCGAAAAAACCGGGACCATCCCATTTGATATGGTCTTTACGAAGGGTGACCGCAAGCTGCGGCCATCGCTTCCTGAGTCACCGGTGGCAGACTATTTTGCCGGTACAGTTTGGCCGGTAAAAGATAATGCCACTTCAACTTTTATCAGGCATGCTATCAGGGAAGATTTTGGCGCCAAAACAGGCGACGAAGAAATCGGGCAGGTGTTGCTGGCGCAAAAAAATCAGGTACTGGACACGTACGTGGAAGAGAACAAAGACCTTCACGACAGCCTTTTCACCGAATTTTCTTCGGCTTATAGCCTGTCGGAGGATCGTAAACTCCTTGTTGCTTTCGAATCCCCTGCATTGCTGACGCTGGCAAGTCACGCTTATGCCTATACCGGTGGTGCGCATGGCAATTATGGTACGACATTCATATGCATCGATCTAGCCGCCAATAAAAAGATCGTCCTGGCTGATGTGCTCACGGCCGCTGGTATTGGCAGGTTGGGAAAGGAACTGGAAAAGGAATTTCGACTGCAGGCGGGATTAAAACCCAACGAGAATTTATCTGACGCGGGTTTGTTTGATAACAAAATAGAACCCAATGATAATTTTTACCTGACAACAAAGGGTATTGGCTTTAGTTATATGCCCTATGAAATCGCCCCGTACGCCATGGGTGAGATCAGCCTGTTTCTGCCTTTTACGAAAATCTCGTCCTGGCTACAGCCCGCCGTACAGAGATGGATAAATACCCCAAAGACCTCGATCCCGGTTGAGTAAGGGATCAGCCTTTTACAAGGGTACCTACTTTTTCCCCTGTCACAACACGACGCAGGTTGTCAGGTTTGTTCATATCAAAAACAATAATGGGTAGGTTGTTTTCCATGCAAAGGGTGAAGGCGGTCATGTCCATTACCCGAAGATTGCTGGTGAGGCATTCCTGGAAGGTGATCGTATTGAATTTCGTCGCAGTAGGATCTTTCTCGGGATCCGCGGTATAAATGCCATCAACACGCGTGCCTTTTAAGATAACATCTGCTTTGATCTCGATAGCTCTCAGCGAACCTGCTGTATCAGTTGTGAAATAGGGATTACCGGTGCCGGCACCAAAGATCACGACCCGTCCTTTTTCCAGGTGACGGATAGCGCGGCGACGGATATAGGGTTCGGCGATCTGTTCCATTTTGATAGCGCTTTGCAGCCGGGTATAAACGCCTGCTTTTTCCAGGCCGGCCTGCAGGGCCATGCCATTGATGACGGTGGCCAGCATGCCCATATAATCGCCATGGGCTCTTTCGATACCCGTTTCCGCCTCATTCATACCGCGGTAGATATTGCCACCACCGATCACGACGGCTACCTGCACCCCCAGGTCGGTGATCGACTTGATATCCTGGGCATATTGGGCGATCACGCTGGTGTCCATTCCAAAATTCTTATTACCCATTAAAGATTCACCGGAGAGTTTGAGCAGGATTCGTTTGTATTTAGGCAACATGGGGGGTGTTTTTGCGCTGCGAAGATAGGGGAATTCGGGTTTTAAGGGGCTTGGCAGGGCCGTTTGACAGAGCGCATCATTCAAAATCCAGGGCTATCAATATTAGGCGTTTCATGCTTACCCACACATAAATAATCATTTTTGATGACTGGATATTCCATGAAAAAACGACTCATGAAAACCGTGTGGAATTCTCTTATCGCGATACTCTGTGGTGGTTCCTTTTGCTACTCCCCGGCTTTATCACCGTAACGGTTTGCGGAAGGTTAAGGTGGTTATATACAATACCATTGCGGATAAACCCGCTTGCGCAAAGGAACTGCAGGCGATATACCCCTCCCCCTTTTTCTCCAAAAAAACCTCCCCGCCTGATGACCTTTTTCCAATCTGCCGATTAAGTACTGTTATCCCACCCCATAAAAATTACCCGTTTCACCCGTCCCTCGTGATGACCAGCAAGTAGAACCATTCTCAACATTTATTAATAAAACCTACACACCATGAGTACTGCCATTGAAAGGTATGTGATCAAGCACATATCTGGAAGCAAAATCAACCAGGTTGAAGAATTCGACTTCAGCAAACCTGAACTCGCCATTGGACGCGCCGCAGGATCCGAGATCCAGTTTGACCCCGAAAAAGAGGTGGTCGTCAGCCGCGAACATGGCAAAATCGTTAAAAACAGTTCCGAACCACCCAAATTCACGATCGTTGACAACAATAGCCGCAACGGCATCTTTGTCAACAAAACTCGCGTTAAAGGCTCAGCCCTCCTTAACCCCGGTGATGAAATCCAATTAGGTAATAATGGTCCCATCTTCACATTTGACATCTATCCCCGCCCGCACGACATGATGATGGCTACCCGGGTGGTGGAGATCCCTACTTCCATTAAACCTACAACGATCTCTGAAGTACAGGCTACCGAGATAGTACCGATAGAACCTGTCAAAACCGGGCTTGGCAAACAAACCGTGGAAAGGATGCTGGTCGCAGAAAGAAAAAAATCTTACAGCACTATGGCATTTGGCATCGCCGGCCTGGTTATCCTGCTCGGCGTGCTGGGTTATACTTTTAAAGATGATCTGTTTGGCCGCAAAACCATCGTGGAAAATAACACCACCATCATCAAAGACACAACCAATCAAAATAAAAAATCTCCTGACCAGATATCTAAAGAAAACGAAGACCGTGTGGTCCAGATCGAGTTTTCCTGGGAACTGTTTGACGCCAACAGCGGCAACCAGCTATGGCATGAATATGTGCAGGTAGGTAAAGGCAACCAGGCCAGGTTTGCTGCCTTATTTATCCAAAACCCTGATGGCCAGATCGAGCCCTATATCGATGCGCAAAACCGTGTTGGTACAGGCTTACCCGTAGGCGGCAACAACAGCACGGGATCGGGATTCGTAGTCTCGGCCGATGGTTATATCCTAACTAACCGTCACGTAGCAGCAACCTGGCATACCCGTCATGATCCATTCATCCCCGAATTTGCTTATCCTGGTTTACTGGTTAATGGCAATAAAGAAATAGTAAAAGATCAACAGGGAAATCCCATCACTGTTATGCCCCAGGATGTAGGTATCTGGGTGCCTGCTGAAACCAAGATGCTTGGTGGCAGACCCGTAGGACCCGGCACCATCCAGGGACGTAATAAATATATTAATGTCGTTTTTGCAGGCACTTCTCTCCGTCGGCCGGTAATATCAGTAACGCCATCAGACAACCACGATGTGGCCCTGATCCGCGCTGATATTCCGCCATCCCTTACACCGGTAAAAATGAAGGACAATTACGAAACTGTAAAACCCGGCCAGGCTGTTACCGTAATGGGCTACCCCGCTATGGCTCCTGAGCAATACGTGGTACGCAGATCAAATGATCCCTTCAACCCCGCCAGTAAATTTTCAACTGTACCTACTCCAACTGTTACACCTGGAAATATTGGAAGGATCATACCAGCCAGTTCCGAGTCGGCCAAGACCATCAGCACCTTTGGTGATTCATACCAGCTCACCATCAACGCAACGGGTGGTGGCAATAGCGGCGGTCCCATGTTTGACGACGAAGGCAACGTGATCGGTATTTACTACTCAGGTAGTGCGAAGATCTCGTTTGCCGTACCGATCAAATATGGCCTGGAACTGCTTGGACTTAAGAAAGTAGCGTCCCGTTAAGATCAATTTGAGCCTTTAACCACTTTTCCACTCATCGCCAAGAAATCACTCATGAGACCAGTGAATACTCCTTATAGTGAGATCGCAGGATACCGCCTGACCCGGCATATCGGGTCGGGTGGTATGGGCGATGTTTACAAAGCCACCCATACCACGCTTAACCGCGAAGCGGCTATCAAGATCCTCTTTCAAAAAGAACTGGCCAACAGATTTGAAAACGAAGCCTACATTCAGTCGTCGGTCAATCATCCCAATATCGCAAGGTTGTATGAATATGTTTGTAACAGCGACGTGCATTGCATTATCATGGAGTTTGTAGAGGGTGAGTCACTCGATGCCTATATCCACCGCAAGGGGAAACTGAGTGGTGAGGAAGCGGAAAAGATACTGGTTCAAATTTCTTCAGCACTTGCTTACCTGCATGGCAAAGAAATCATCCACCGCGATATCAAACCGGCAAATTTCAAGATCCAGGCAGATGGTACGGTGAAGATGCTTGACTTCGGAATTGCCAAGCACCGGTATTCTCCAAAATTCACCCAGCAGGGCTTTGTGGTGGGCACTACGGAATACATGGCACCGGAACAATTTCAGCAACAGGTTCAAAAGAAGTCGGATATCTGGAGCCTCGGCGTTATGCTTTATGAAATGCTGACCGCTTATCTTCCTTTTGAAGCGAACAACCAGGTCACGCTGCGTGCGCGGATCGCGAGGGCAAGTTTCACTGATCCCAAAGTACTGGTACCGCAAATACCTGAGTCATTAATGCAGGTAATTGAGAAAAGCCTCCGGGTCAATCCCACCAGTCGTATGTCGGCACAGGAAATTCTTTCCATACTGAAAGATAAAACACCCAAAGCAGCCTCGGTACCACAAGTTCGAAAACCATTGCAAATGCCGGCATTCAAACTACCTGTGATGAAAATGCCGGAGGTGAAGATGCCAGCGCTGAAAATGCCGAGACTTAACAAAGTGCGTGCGGGCGCTTTGATGGGCCTGGTGTTACTGGTAGTGTTATTTGTTACCAAAGACGATAAGCAGCCACCACCACCACCGCCACCACCTGCAGAAGGAGTGGTAACGGTTCCGGAGGTTGAAAAGTCGCCGAGCCAATTCAAACTGGTGATCAACGTACAGGGGACTGATAATGCTGAAATCATACTGGCCAATGGAGAAAGGCGAAAGCTGCCTTTCGAAACAATGGGTAGCAACGGTGAAATAGTTGAAGGTGTGATCAGGGCAAATGGCTTTCTGGACACCCTGATAAAACCGGTGATCAGTCACCGCAAGAGTGTTTATACTTATGAACTGGCAAAAATCAAACAATGAACTTCCTACATAAACTTTTCGGCCGCAAACAAAAAAAAGAGAACCATTCCGAGATCATCGATTCCGGTAATATAAAAGCGGTGGTGTTATCGGACCTGGGTAATGTGCGGACGAACAACGAAGACATCGGTATATTTTATCGCATCGCCGACGAAGAGATCACCCGGGAAAAAGGATACCTGCTTCTGGTAGCCGATGGCATGGGTGGCCATAAGGCCGGAGAAGTTGCGAGTCGCATGGCGGTAGAAACCATCAGCCAGGAATACTTTAAGCAGAATGGCAACAACGGAAACATTGAAAAAAATCTTTCCAAAGCATTTGCCGCTGCCAATAAGAAAATCTTCGAACTGGCAGCGAAAAATAAAGCATACCAGGGCATGGGCACTACCTGTACGGTTTTTGCCATCGTGGGCGAATCAGTATACTACGCACATGCGGGTGATAGTCGCGGCTATTTCATAAAGAAAGACGCCATACTCCGTGTGACCGAGGATCATACTTATGTACAGGAACTGGTCAATAAAGGAGAGATCAGCAGCCAGGAAGCCGATACGCATCCCAAGCGGAATATTCTAACCAATGCCATGGGCACGCGGCCCGAGATCAGGATCGATACGGGGAAATGTGATTGGGTAATTGCAACTAGCGATAAACTATTGCTTTGATCCGATGGACTCTACGACTACATCACCGAAACGGAGATACGGGCGATCCTCAATGAACGGTCAATCCATGACGCGGCTGAATACATGATACAGGAAACAAAAAAACGAGGGGGACACGACAACATCACGGTAGTGCTTGCTGAAAAAATTGTAGAGCCTGCCGATGCTCCGGCAAAAGAGACCCGTGACTTTGACCTGCCCCAAACAAAAGAATACGACCTGCCATGATCGGGAAAAATATACAAAACTATACCGTCACCTCATACCTGGGCGAAGGCGGAATGGGCACCGTGTATAAAGCCAGCGATACTATGCTGGGCAGGGATGTAGCATTGAAAATGCTGCATGGTACACTGGTCAGCCAGCCTCAGTTCCTCGAGCGCTTTAAAAAAGAAGCAAGAGTATTGGCCCAACTGCTTCATCCAAACATCGCGGTGATCTACAATTTCATCGGACAGGATGATCATCACTTCATGGTGATGGAGTATGTAGAGGGCAACAACCTCGACAGCCTGGTTCGCAAGCATAAATACCTGCCTCCGTCGCTTGTGGTCCCGGTATTTGTGCAGATGCTCGAAGGTTTGCATCATGCGCATAAGAAAGGCATCTTTCACCGCGACATAAAACCTGCTAACCTGATGCTCACTCCTGATGCCACTGTAAAATTGATGGATTTCGGGATCGCGAAAATTGCAGGTGAGCAAAGGATGACACAGGTCAACCGGGTTGTGGGCACAATAGAGTATATGGCACCTGAACTGATCGAAGGTAAGGACCCATCAATTGCCTCTGATATTTATGCGGCAGGTGTTGCAATGTATGAGATGCTGACTGGCAAACTTCCGTTTGAAGGTAATACCGACTTTACATTGATGCAGGACATCCTGAAAAAGAAACCTGTGTCTGTCGATAAGCTAAATGCAGCTGTGCCATCTTCATTGAGTGCAATTGTAATGAAGACGCTTGAGAAAAAGCCGGATAATCGTTATCCCAATGCCAAAGTTTTTCAGATGGCATTGATGCAGGCATTTCCCCAGTACCGCGAAATAGATATGCAATCGTTAACTGCCACACCTGCAGCACCAGCGGCGACCCAGGAAATAAAAATGACAACCCGTCCGGCTAAAAAGGTGAAGCCGACGGTGATGCAGGACAGCCAGGGGTCAACAGCTGCTTCAACACTCAGCCGTTTACGTGAATTGAGTCGGGCTTATATCACCAGACAAAAAGCGCCGATATTGATTGGGGCAGTATGTGTATTGATCGCACTTGTTGTTCTGATCCCGCAACTGTTTCGCGAACAGGCAGAGGGGCCAGGTGCAGAGGTCCGTGATATCGCGATGCAAACAGATGCAGATAAAACGACAATGAAAGAAGAGAAAGAAGATAATCATTCAGGCATTGCCGGTAGTGGCGGTACCCAGATCTCGCTCCCCGAAGACAAGTCGTCAGTTTTGAAACCCGACAACAGGATACTCCCACCGCCAGATGATAATCCGAAATCGACACCGCCGGAAAAGAAGAAAGAGGAAACCAAAAAGGATAAAGCAGTAGAAGAGAAAAAAGGTAGTAGTCAACCGGAGCAGAAAGAGCAGCCCAAAAAAGAGGAGACAACTGTTGTACCCGAGCCAGTGAAAAAGTCTGAGGTGATTGAAGAAGAAAAATCAGAACCGAACACACCGCGATCGGTAAGGTTGAATACAAGAGTAGAAGTAGATCTCTATTTGCAGCACGCGATCTCAGAAGCCACGGCACGTGAGGGACAGGTATTAAACTTCACGGTATCACGCCCGGTGACTTACAATGGTGAAACGATCATTCCTCGCGGCGCGACAGCTACAGGTCGTATAAAAAATATCGGCAAGAAAAAAATGACCATAGTGCTGACCAGTGTAAATAGCGCAAGTGGTCAGAGTCTGCCATTTGAAATTGTTGAACTAAGCGGGCGCATTGAAGATATTGTTGCCTCGCGCAGTTATTCCGGAACCCTGAAAAAAGGTACCACCATTCATTATTAAAAAAACTTCAAAGCAACTACGTATGAAAAAGTCAATCACCTTAATCCTGGTTATCGTCTCCTTTTGCATTGCATCGGAGGGCCAGGTCCGTCAGCGGTCAGCCACAAAAGGTTTTAATGCTGCGGCACGAATCCATACACTCGGCTGGGCATCTGATTATTTCCAATATCTCGATAAAAACGCCTCTTCGGGATTTGGTGGAGGTTTGCGTGTGGGATATGGTATAACAGAACTCCTGGAGCCATATGTGGGTTTCGATTTTACCTCGTTGGGTACGTCGGATATCGATGCCAAGTCTTTCGGTATGACGCATATTGATGTAGGTCTAAGGGTCAACCTGGCTGGGACTATCAACCCGGTAAGACCATTTGTACAGGCAGGTTATTCATTCCTCAAGGGAAAAGTAGATCAGGTAGCCAATGGCGCAAGCTATGTTGATCTGGAGTTTTATGGCGGCAAACCGCATGTTGGCGGGGGGCTGAACTATTTCTTCAAAATACCGATGTCTGTATTTGCAGAAGGCATTTTCACCGTCGGTAAAAAATCAAAAGCAAAACTGGATGGAACTGAAATATCTGATGAACCAGATGTGACTACTTTTAGAATAAATGTAGGTGTAAGCTTCAACCTCAGTGAGCTTACGAAGAAATAAAAAAGTTTTCGTTATCAACCATTACGCCATCAACCTTTTCCGTATCACGTGTAGGTGTTCTACCCCGTCCTGTCCTGGTTCTCCAGTAGATGGGACGGTTTTTTTATAAGATGTACAAATACAATTTCCCCTTCTTAAACATCCTCCGTGCTTTTGTGTTTCCTCCGTGACATCCGTGTCCAAATCACTGGCAATACAAGAACTCTAATGACCACACCTGGATCCAACTCATTGCAACACCGATAATTCCTTTCTTGATATCCGTAACACCGAACCATGCCTTAACCCCTCAGGCATTTCAATCTTATCTGATACATCCTTCCAGATCACCAGGTCCTTCGACACCACTGCACCATATTTATGATCGCGATATTTATCAAAGTAAACAATCCATTCCACTCCTTTTTTAATGGCAGTCGGTCCCTCCGCCCAATAGTCACCCGTGATAGGTTTTGATGGAAGGCTATACTCCTTATCTGCGTAGCGGCTTGTCGCGATCCGGAGATTCTTCTGTGGTGGATACCGCGTTTCGTCTTTTAGAAACATGATGTATTTATCTCTATGATGAACTATGCTGGCATCAATCACATTAAACCCTTTGTCATAAAGTAATTTCGCATTGCTGAATTGCCGAAAATCTTTTGTCGTTACATAGTATATGCGATGATTATAACGATCATCGCCGGCAGTATCACCTTCAGTAAACCGGCCGGGAATGGTCGTCGCCCAATAAATTAAGTATTGTTTTTTATCTATATCCAATGTAATCTCTGGTGCCCAGCAATTGCGTGCCGAATCCTCGTGTGCCATCACAGGAATAAACTGTTGTGGGCTCCAGTTTAACAGATCAGTAGAATTAGCATAACCAATGCCTTTGTCATTCCAGCTTACAGTCCAAACCATATGGAAGAGTCCGTCGGCACCGCGGATAATACATGGATCGCGCATAAGTTTATCCTTTGCAACGTTAGGCTGTAAAAATGAACTATCATTTTTTAGGGCTGCCCATCGATAGCCGTCTTCGCTATAGGCAAGGTGAAGACCATCTTCACCATTCCCTTTAAAATAGGCGAAAAGATAAACGCTGTCGGAAGACTGTGCTGTTATATTTTGGAGTGGGAGTGCAGCCAGTAAGAAGAGTATCCATTTAGACATAAATAAATATACAAATGTTCCGGGGAGTGAGGAGAGGTGCATTTCAAATTTTCGCTACAAATCAATTTGTCCTATTTATAACAGGAACCTCAGATCAACTTTATTAACTTAGTAAAAAGTCATTTTCAATAACACCAACCATATTCCCTTATCCACTGAAAAAATAAGGTTATAAAGTTGTTTTCTGCATAGCTTTTTATGTTACTACGGTAATAATGTTTTCACACGCCTGCTATGACAATGCTCATCACCAGTTAAAGCAAAAATTTGAAATACCCCCATCGAGGAGTCTTCCAAATGCCTTAATTGAGATGCTGAATGAATAGGAGATATCTCCTCATATGGGAGGGGCTATCAATCTATAACTATAAATTATCCGCTAAACAGAAAAAAACGTTGAATAGCGTTTTTTTAACCTTGGAACAATACCGGTGTCTATGCGATATTTACATCGAAAAACAATTTGACCGGTCAGTATCACAAATAGTTTTTCAGGCTGGTGTGCAGGCGGGTGTGGGAGGAGCGTGCATTAACCGGCTGGTTCTGCTACGACCTCATAATCGTCTTCACCGCAAAATTGGGAGGGCCCCGCGGGAACATGAGGTAAAGCCAAATCTGTCAAAGGGAGAAAATCTCCCGGCTATCTCGGCTACCTCACATCATACTTCTACATACTCATCTCCTGTATTCGCCCAATTACCAACAGTCAGATTAACTTAAGTACAATAAAACACGACACTTAGAATCCAAACGAAAAAGTTTTTTTCCTCACTACACTTCAAATCGTTGCCACTCAGGATTTGGAAACTCTAACGCCATTCACAACAACCTTGAAACACAACCTGGCCCATACCTCTTCAAATAAGTTCACCCATAAAAAAAACGCCCCAATAGGAACGCTTCTCATAAAAATTATATCATCTGGCTTAACCCAGCGCTACTCTTTTAAACTCTACAACTTTCACGTCACCGGATTCTTTGAGATAGTCGGCAACAGACTTACCAGCATCTTTTACAAACGCCTGCGCAGTGAGTGTTTGTTCCTTGAAGAATGCCCCCAATTTGCCTTCGGCAATCTTAGCCAGCATCTCCTCAGGCTTTCCAGCCATTTTAGGATCTTCCTTCATCACATCCATGATGATAGATTTCTCACGTGCAATAACATCGGCAGGAACACTTGCAGCGTCAACAGCTACAGGGTTCAATGCAGCGATCTGCATCGCGATATCCTTACCTACTTCAGCAGAAGCTTTATCAAGGCCCACCAATACACCAATCCTGTTGGCACCATGGATATAGGATGCGACATAAGGCGCATCCACTCTTTCGAGGCGGGTGATACCGATCTTTTCGCCAATCGCAGCCAGTTTATCATTGACCAGGTCGGCAACTTTCGCATCACCGATCTTTACTTCATTCAGTTCTTCAGCCGTTTTTACATTATTTGCAATCGCTGCATCGGCGATGCTTTGCACAAAGGCTACAAAATCCGCGTTCTTGGAAACGAAGTCCGTTTCACAACTTACGCAGACAACAATCCCTGTCTTATTATCGCCAGTTGTTTGTGCAATTACCACACCCTCTTTTGCTTCGCGATCGCTTCTCTTCGCGGCAACTTTCTGGCCCTGCTTACGCAACCAGTCAATTGCTGCTTCAAAATCACCATTTGTTTCTGTCAATGCCTTGCGACAATCCATCATGCCGGCACCTGTGGCCTGACGTAGCTTGTTGATATCTGCCGCACTAATAGTTACTGTGCTCATATTTTCTTAAAGTTTATTCCTGAGTCGCTTACCTGCGCACAGGAAGTTTACCAATATCTAATATCCAGTATCTGGTATCTAGTATCCAGAATGTTTCCTTTAAGCAAGGCTCTATCTTTTTCCACCACCGGGACCACGGCCACCTGCTGCGCCACCACCACTGATCCGGCGTCTCTGGCCACCAGCTCCGGGTGCTCCGCCACGGTTTCCGCCACGGCTTCCGCCACGACCACGTCCTGCTTCAGCCTGGGCTTCCGCTTCAAGACGAGCAGCGCTTTTTTCCTTATCATCATCGATCACTTCTTCAGACTCTTCATCTTTTGCAGCCTGGCGCTCAGCCAGACCTTCTGCTATAGCAGCAGTCAGGTAATTTGCCAGGATAGCGATCGATTTAGTTGCGTCATCGTTGGCAGGAATTGCAAAGTCAACTTTATTGGGGTCGCAATTGGTATCTACCAATCCGAAAGTTGTAATGCCTAAACGCTTAGCTTCAGCCAAGGCAATATGCTCGTGGCCGATATCAACGATAAATAAAGCAGCAGGCACACGACCCAGTTGCGCGATACCACCCAGTACCTTATCCATTTTATCCCTGTCGCGGCTCAATGTCAAACGCTCTTTTTTAGTAATGCTGTCAAAAGAACCATCACCCAGCATTTTTTCAATGCTCTGCATTTTCTTAACGCTCTTTCTAACAGTATTGAAATTGGTAAGCATACCACCCAGCCAGCGTTCTGTTACGTAAGGCATGTTCACCCTGCGGGCGCATTCGCTCACGATATCTTTTGCCTGCTTCTTCGTACCAACGAAAAGGATCTTCTTACCACTACGGGCGATTTGCTTCATCGCGGCAGCAGTTTCCTGCAGGCATTCAACAGTTTTGTTCAGGTCTATAATATGGATACCTTTCTTTTCAGCAAAGATGTAAGGTAACATCTTGGGGTTCCACTTCTTTTTCAGGTGACCAAAATGAACACCTGCATCAAGGAGTTGCTGTTGTAAGGATGTGTTATTTTCCATTTTCTATTGTTGTTATAAATTATTTGAAATACAAGCTCGCCAATCCAGTCTGCGGGCCCGTAACTTCTATTATCGTTTTGAGAACTGGTAGCTTTTCCTTGCTTTCTTATGACCGAATTTCTTACGCTCTACAGAACGTGGGTCACGTTTCAGCAATCCTGCTGCTTTCAGCGCGGGACGCAGTTCGGGGTTCATCTCAACCAGGATACGGGAGATACCGAGCATGGCAGCTTCCGCCTGACCTTTTACGCCACCACCCACTGCGTTGATCTTCACATCGTACTTGCCAAGAGCATCAATCGTTTTAAAAGGGCGCTCTACCTGGTTTTGCAGATAGACCAGTGAAAAATATTCTTTGTAGTCTTTGTCGTTAACCGTGATCTTGCCATCACCTTTGGTAATAAAAACGCGAGTCACGGCTTCTTTACGACGACCAACACCATTTGCTTGCTTTTCCATTATAATAATTTGAAAATTTTAGAATTTCAGTTCTTTTGGTTGTTGTGCTACATGCGGATGTTCGGCACCAGCATATACGAATAGCTTTTTATACATCTGGCGACCCAGCCTGTTTTTCGGAAGCATTCCTTTTACCGCTCTCTCGATCACGACTTCCGGGCGACGGTTGATCAGGTTCCTGGCAACTTCTTCTTTACGACCACCGGGATAACCGCTGAAAGTATCATATACTTTCTGATCAAGTTTGTTACCGGTAAGTACCACCTTATCGCAATTGATGACGATGATATAATCGCCAGTGTCGACATGTGGAGTATAAGAGGCCTTGTTTTTCCCGCGCAGTATCGCGGCGATTCTAGCGCACATACGACCTACAGTTTGATTAGTACCGTCCACAACATACCAGTTACGTTGTACGGTAGCCGCATTCGCATGCTTGGTTGTAAAATGTAATTTGCTCATTCTCGTTTCTTTGCATCGCCGTTTGCCAGGCAAACGACAAAAGGTTTTAAATATTAACACCGGGCCATCCCCCGATGCTCCCTATATAGCATAGCTATTTTTGGGGGTGCGAAGATAGGGCTGATTGACCTGACAAACCAAGAAAAGCAAGCAGTATTTTTACCGAACCTTTGCAATATATTGATTTTCAGTAAATATTTTGAACCATTTTTAAAACACCCTGGTAAAATAAAGTGGCTTCTATCGATTTTGCGACTAATTTTCCCAATCCTCATGATTGAATGTTGGAAAGGTTTGACTGGTAGGTCGTTCCATGATACAATAGAATACAGTATGAATTTCCTGACCCATGTTAAGGACACTGTTACCGCATTGTCTTAATCGGGATGATTCAGGATGATACCCTAATTTTAAAGGCAAAACTTTATATGGCAACGCATCAACTGGGAAGATCGGAATTTGGTAATCCGGCCAATAAAGGCAATTTGATGCCTCTCGAAGAGGCTAATGCTCTGCTTAATGACTGGGTGCCCAACGAACGGCTCCGCCTGCACATGAAACAGGTGGCGGCTGTGATGAAAGCCTGGGCTTTGGAAAAAGAAAATGCGTCTGAAGAGGAAGCCCGGAAATGGGAGCTCGCGGGGTTGCTACACGATGCCGACTGGGAAAAATACCCGGACGATCACTGCCGGGTCATCATTGAAGAACTGGAAAAAAGAAATATTGATCCCGACGTGATCCATTGCATTGCTTCACATGGACCAGGGTATTTTGGGGTGGAACCACAAAACACGATGGATAAAATGATTTACGCTTTCGACGAACTATCTGGTTTTATACATGCCGCCGCCCTTATACGACCAACGAAATACGAAGGCCTGGAAGTAAAGAGCATATTGAAAAAACTAAAAACACCTTCGTTCGCAGCCCAGGTCAATCGCGATGATATCACAGATGCGTTATCGCGAATCAATATTCCTCTTGAGGAACTCATCGAATTCATCATCCGGCATCAAAAAGATGTGAAAACAATTCCTTCTTGAAAACAATAACTTCCTCCTTCAATAATACCTGCGTTGGTTCAGAACTACTAACTCCGAACTCCGAACTTCTAACTCCGAACTACTAACTCCGAACTAAATCACTATGGATTAAACGTCCGCCAGCTATGCCAGAATTCCTGGTAGGCCTGCAGCGGTTCGAGTGAGTAGCTGGTATCTATACCTTTCCCGTCGATCCGGAAATGTTTGTTGTTAAAAAAGATAGTGTCGTTCTGCAGACTAATCTCATTACCTGATACTGGTAATTTAAAGGCGAAAAAGCTTTTATCATCACTGGCCAGTACAAGTACAAGTGGCGTTTGTGCGATAGTATCCTGTATCACCCTTAGTTTTTTCAATTCATTCCAGTCATACGCTTTTTGTTGTCCTCCCGACCTGATTCCTACAACCCATGACTTATCCTTCCAGGACAGACTATCTGTACCCGTAAGTTTCCTCCTGCTGGCCCCACTCTCATATTTTAAGGTGCTGTCGTAAGAAGATATAAAAGCAGGGTCGGCCTGCATCACTCTTGAATGGGGATAAAGCTTCAACCATTTTTCCAACGAGGTTTGTATACTGTACACTTCCGGTAGCCGCGAGCCTTTTAGTTTGCCGCTTACTGCGGCGCCTGTCGCCTGCTGCCACCAGCTTTTCGTACTCTCGTCCTCCAGCATCGCATTAAAATGATCCATTCCAACCAGCCGAAAATTTTCATTCTTTCCATTCACGACCGGCTCATATACACGCCCAGTTCTGCAAACCGTACAATAAGTCACTAGTATTGACTTACCACCTACGACATCCTGCAGGTGATGATGATACCCTATAAATTGCACCGGGTACGCCTTGGCTTCGTCATTGATCACCACCCCAATCACCAGTCGTTCCAGGTCGACCTTGTTATCGCTCACACCTGCAAATACCAACTGTTTCGGTTGACGGAACATTGCATCCGCCGCCATTTTAAAATTCGCCATATAAATGACCGCAGCCAGCACACCCAGCGGAACGATAAGCGCCCATTTACCGCGCCGGTGCCATTTTGCTTTTAGCAGCCCGACAACTATCATTACTCCAAACAATATCCTGAATACCCAACGCCACTTGTATAAAAAATAAGCGGCATCAAGACTGTTTATTTGCTGGCTGCCAGGCATCGGCATGATAAAGTAGACATTCGCCACTTCAAACAGCAATAACCCAAGCCATCCAAACCAGAAAAACTTTTTCATCCAACTTTATATTTAGGAAAATTTCCAACATCCAGTTTCCAGCATCCAGTATCCAGTATCCAGCATCTGGCATCCAGCATCTAGTGATGCTTCACCTTCGTATCCGGATGTTGTCTTGTAAAATCAAGCTTCTTTAATTCAACGGGTACAAACTCTTTATCCCCCTGTTTAATCTTAATTATACCTCCCGGCTTGACATTCCTGAAAACCTGCAGCTCTGTACTTCCGGGCCATTTAATTTCTATTGATTCGATCATATCGGCCTGGCCAATCCCGATATGTTGCTGCAACGGATTGGCACCAAAACTACCACCCGAATTTACTTCGCGATAAACTGATCTGAGTACACCGTCCTCTTGAAAACTAAGTTTTATCCTGGCGCCGATCGCTGCCCGGTTGCAGGTAACACCTTCAAGCCTGATACCGATAAAGCGATTGTCATTTTGTCCCGGATTTAAATACAAAGAATTTTGATATGCGTCGCCTGTATAGGCACCGCCCATATCAATATGTACATCCTGGTCGCCATCATTGTCAAGGTCGGCAAATGACACACCATGCCCTTTCTGCAGGTTGCCCACCCTTGCAGCCTGCGTGATATCTACGAAACGCTGACCACCGATGTTCTTAAACATCTTATTCGGCACTACTGATCGGTATTGTGGATTCCCGGTTCCCAAATAAAAGTCGAGCCAGCCATCATTGTCAATATCACCAAAGTTGGAACCCATGGCAAACGCAACCTTGTTCAAACCCATCCTATCAGTCACGTCTTCAAATGTTCCATCCTGCTTGTTCCGGAATAAGAACACATTGCCGAGATTTTGAACCGGTAGGCCAAGCGCTTCACTTGCGGCATACTGGGCCAGTGCACCGCCATATTCATATCCTGAAACAAGTATATCCAACCAGCCATCGTTGTCGTAGTCCCAGAACCAGGTCGGGAAGCTTCGTACCGTATTCACATATAAACCCGACTCCAGGGTGACGTCACGAAACCGAACGGCTTTAGCATTACCCTCATTCTTCAATAAATATTTACGGCCGTCCACGGTTGAAATGAACAAGTCGGGCCATCCATCGTTGTTGTAATCCCCGGAGGTTACTCCTTTTGCCCAAACCATAATATCGCACCCAGCTTCTTTAGCTAAATCGGTGAAAGTGCCATCGCCATTGTTAATATACAGCTCGCAGGGATGATCCTCGCCCTCCGTGGTTTCATTTCCAATAAATACATCCAGCCAGCCATCATTATTGAAATCATTCCAGGTAGCCGTTTGTGTAGGGTGAAAAGACAGCAGCCCGCTTTGATGTGTGACATCACTGAATGTACCATCTCCATTATTTTTCAACAATGAATTCGGTTCTCTTCCAAATTTTTTCTTCCATCCACCACGCAGTACAAAAATATCTTTGAATCCATCGTTATTGTAATCGGTTTGGACGATATGCAATCCACCCACCAGGTCTTTCAAACCCGAAGATGCTGAGATATCCGAGAAAGAACCATTAGCGTTATTCTGATTGTAGTGCATGCCCTCCTGCAATCCCCATCCACTCGTGATCACATCGAGATAGTCATCATTATTGAAATCTTCGACAATACTTCCGCCCGCCATATTGTTGGTATTAAGTCCCACGATCGCGGCAACATCCATGAATGGCTTAACTGCATGTAAGCTGTCGTCATCCAATCCATTTATAAGAAATTTAGGTGGTACCTGGTCGGGGTATCCGCCAATGGTCATATAGGCCACATTGAGCAACCATCTTGATTCCAGGTCATCGGGCTTCTGGTTTAAAATACTTTCATATAATTCTATGGCCTTTTCCGACCCGGATTTATCCTTATGGATCCCAGCGCCGGCAATCGGGAAAATACAAGATTCGCCTGAGTGATTGATAATACAGTTGACTCGTTCCCCTAATCTCAGGTAAGCAATGGCAAGTTGCCGGTGCAGCGCGTCCATACTTGCTTTGTCATTAGCCGGGACTTTGGAAATTAATCGCTCAAAACTCTCAATAGCGAGTTGCTCTTCGCCTTTCTCAAGCAGTGTATTTGCCTTGAAAAATTCAGCGTTGATAGAGTCAACAAATGGTGGCGAAGAATTAAGTACCGAATCAAAATAACGAAGTTTTGCGACTTCGCTGAAGGGGTTTGAAGGATCTGCATGCTTTTGGGCTACGGACGCCAGCAGCCTGATCATTTCTGTATTCGACCCGTTACCGCTACGGCAGGAAAACAGTAAAGTTGCAATTATTACTAATCCATAAATCCTGAAAAAGTCTCTATACATTATCTAAATTTTCAACCCATGAACAAACCTGCTACTCAACAGGGAGTTTGGGGTTGTGTATTTACAGTCGCACTACTAATGTTCCAATAAAGTTCCGTCCTTCCGAAGGCCATATTCCTGGTCCCGGGTAAAACTGGGGACGTTTTGTAAAATACTGTTTATCTAAAACATTGTTCAAATTAAAACGAAGTTCCAGGTTTTTACTAAACCGGAATGTTGTATTCAGATCAAGTAAACCATAGGCGGGCACAAGACCTACAGCACCGGTAGACTTCAATGGCTCTACCGTATTGAGCGCATCGGCATAAGAACTGGCTGTATAACTATACAAGACAGAAAAGCTGAATTTTCTATATCTAATCGCCACACCATTTCTTGTGATGAGATTAGGTGCGCTTTCTACTTTGTTCCCATCAATATTAATATTTGAATTCCCTGATTTTACAGTGCCATTGGTATAACGCGCATCGAGTAATGCTGTGGAAGTGAAAACGGTCAAACCTGCCCGGTTTCCCAATAACCAGTCGGCTTGTACAAAAATCTCCGCTCCTTTAGACAGCGAGTTACCAATGTTTGTACGATATGTATAAAATGTTCCAGTATTGTCTGTCCCAGCCAGGGTGCCAAAACGGTTATGGTAACGTAGCAAAAAAACATTCACATCCCATCTTAAATACCGCCAGCTTCCCCTGAATCCAAATTCTGAATTATATCCATCGGCATCCTTAATAGCCGGATCAACTTTTTCATATATTGATCCCGGGATCAGGTCTTTAAACAACATGGGATGATAAGCCTGGGACCAGCCACCATACAATTCCATGGCGGCCTTAGGTTTGTATGAAAAATTAATGCCCATCAGCGGAAACTCATGCTTGATCTGTACGGGAAGATCGCCATTTGGATAATAACTAATAGTACCCGAAAGATCAGTTTCACCCATTTCGATCCTGGCTCCGACACCAATTGAAAAATCTTTCAGCAACTCAAACTTATTCTCTGCAAATAATGCAAGGTTATTCGTTTTCAAATGCACATCCCTTCCCCAACCGGGTTCTACAAGAGAAAGATCATAATCATCTCCCGTGGTTCCTTTTCCCATTTGCCTGCGGCGAAGATCATTGTTCATGTACTGAATTCCACTTGTGAGGGTATGAGATCTGCTACCGGTGTAATAGTGATGTAAAAGGCGAATCTCACCGGTATAGCTGTGATAATTATCAATATCCACCTGGCGGTTGTTGAACTGGCCGGTCAGGTGGTTTATCGTATCGCTTATATTGGTAGGCTTGTCAAACATCACGCTGCTCCTGCTTCCCAGTACAGCGGACAAAATAAGCTGCACTTGCGTTTTGTCGCTGGTAGACCAGTTGACATTGACAGAAGGAATATGAATATCGGGACTATAAAAATTCCTGTTACGTGTAGCCTTTCGGGGGTCTGCATGAAACATACTATCCGTAAGTGCGCCAGGTAGTTTGTAGATATACTTTGATCTCGCCCATTCGACCCGGATCGACAAATTTGCCGATGATTCATAGGTCAGCATGATGGCCTGTGCGCTTGAATTTGTATGTTCTACATCGCGATAACCGTCCCTTGATTTTTTATACAGGTAAGCATAGTATTTTAACTTCCCCAGCTTTCCGCCAATCGCGTTATAGCTGCTCAAAAGGTTATAAGATCCCATGCTGCTGATATTCTCAAAACTGATTGGCCTGGTGCTGTCGGCCTGGCGGGTAATATAATTCACCATCCCGCCAAACTGCGCACCGTATTGAAGGGATCCTGTACCTCGTACAATCTCAATGCGTGAAATACTTTCCAATGGCATGCTATAATGGCTGGCCGGGTAGCCATACATATCCGAATTGGTAATAATGCCATCTTTCCTGTTATTAAATTCCCAACCCCTGTGGGGATCAAGCCCTCGGGATGCAATGTTGACCTGGTTGCCTGCCCCGTCCATATCATATACAAACACACCAGGTATTTTCGCAAATATCTGCCGGCCTGTTTTATTAGTAATATCCGCGGGTATCTGAGACAGGTCAATCATCTCGGTTTTCTTTCCTGAAAAAATATAACTCCCCTGTACAGGAGCAAGCGGTCGAACAACGTTCTGGTTGAGGTATGATATCACAACCACGCTATCGAGAGACCTCATTTTCATTACACTATCAGTTTGAGCTACTACCACCTGGCTGAATACAATTCCCAGTATATGTACTATTCTTTTCATGACGCAAATCATTTGAACAAAATCGAAAATGTCCAAAACTAACTTTGACGGCCTGAATTCCGATCACCTTTAGTGGGTATCTCATGTGACCAATAAGGTTACAATTGTGAAAAGGTCGGTATCAAAGAATTTGTTCTATTACAAGCATCCCTATGATAATTTAAAAAAGGCGTCAGTAAGGAATTACAACGCCGTGAATGCTTATATCTCAAAAATTTATTTCTATAGATGATCAATGTTTTTAAAAAAGAGGCGCCAGTAAAGAATTACAACGCCGTGAATGCTTATTTAAATTTTAATATGCTACATTTTTGCGGTTGCCTTGTACTTAATTTCTAGAAGCGAAAAGAAACGCCGGCATTTATGACGTAGTCAGCGAAAGCCGCATCACCCTGTTGAAATGTACCCGACTCTTTGCTTCTTTCCTTGTCTGTAACACTTTGTGTACGGTTACGGGCTATCGCTACAGGAACTGCAATAAACCAGTTTGCTTTTTTAGTCATCAGGCTTACAGCGGGCTCTACAGCAATGGCATAACCTGGTCTTCTAAAACCTTCACTGCCACCTACGAGGTCGTAAACAGGGATCCCGTCCACACGGGCGCCTGCCATAAATGAAAAATGCTTCACATTATAAGCGAATCCGGCCCTTGCCATATACTGGTCGGCAACGCTGCAAATCGTTTCGTTATAAAGCGCTGGTGAAAGCGTTTCGCGGTATGTCCTGGTTCCGTTCACTTCGCGTGGGTTTGATAGATAAAACAGGTTGGCATACATGCTCAGGTTGGACGCAACATTATAATAAGCGTTCAGTTCGGCTGTAATTCCGGTTCCACCATCCCCCAGTTGCATCGACTGATCTACGGTACGCAGTTCGCTGCTGCCATTGGGGCCTACATTGTGCCAATAGTCTTTATAATCATAGTCTCCTGTCGCGAATTTTATACCCATGCCCAACTGCACATTGCCCTTGGCAGAGGTCAGAGGATCAAATATCCAGTAGTAAGCACTGGCCCTGATATCGCCCAGGCCAAATGATTCAGTGCTGCGTCTTTCTCTTTTTACGTAAGAGCCATTAACAAGTCCATGCTCATACAAGGATGATCGACGAGTTGCCAGCAATGGCATATTTAGACTCAGTGACCACCGCTCGTTTAGTTTACGGACAATAGACAGATCCAGCGAATGAGAATAGTTGATTACCTCAGTCTTTTGTTCGAGCCTTTCCTTTTGCTCCTCTTTACCTTTAAAATGTCTGAAAGATCTGAAATACCTGTAGTTGGCATTGACCTGCCATTTTCCAGATCCCGTATGTGCCTCCTGCAATAAACAAGATGACCCGGTGCTACGGATCGCCACGCATCCCTGAGCGTTGGATTCCACTTGCATAAATAATATGGAACCGAATAGGATAATTAAAACGCGTTTCATAAGCAGTTATTTGTTTGTTAGTAGATGCTGGTTTTTAAATCTTAGTCTTTGTACGATATAGTCTCCCAGCTTTGCGCCGTAGACATTACCAATTTCATTGTCGAATCGATAATGTATGCCGCCATACAATCTTGACATAGCCGCTTCGCGGGCAGCTTCACGAAAAGATTTGATATTGCGGCTTTCAATTCCAAACTCCAGCGAGGACGTGTCTTTAAAGGCAAGGTTATCACCAAACCAATTGGTCATTACCTCTGCCGCAGCAGCGGATATAGTTGCGTGACCACTGGTATACGAGGGGAAAGGCGGAGTTTGAATATAAGGCCGCCATTCTTCACCCAGGTATTTATTGATAGCCGTTTCAGGGCGAATATAATTACTGCGGAATTTCTCATCCCAGCAGCTGATAAAACCATCGAAAAGGGCGATAGATGTTTGTGTATAAGCTGCAACCGTGGTTTCAAAATCAGCTTTGGACTCTTTCGCTGCAATGCCAACAATATTCATCCAATGGCCGGAAGGTGAAAATTTCTTGGTAGCATACATCACATGTCCCTGCACGTTTAGTTTAAAAGGATTGTCATCCCAAAAATCAGCTATATGTTTTTGCTCCTCGGTGAGGCTGTCACCAACGTTTTTCACTTCAAGAAGTGACTTATAATAAATACTGTTTTTATCTTTTATATTGAAGGGTGGCGGTGCCGGTGGCCTGAACTGGGCGCATGAATCCATAACGATGCACCTAATGCTATTCCACTTGGGTTCTACAGCCTGGGCATACATCGGCGGGGTGGGAATCCAGCGTCCCTCCTCATCCTTTACCGTATACTTTTCCGCACTACGGGTTTGGGCATAGTTGTCGCCCTTACTCCATTTCAAAACCGTGGCAACGATGGTGTCGGAGAAAGCAATTGTATTATTTAAAATCGTGGAAGTCATACCGGCATCACGCGCCTGCTGCTTCAACTCATCGTAATAACCCATCATACTTCCCTCGGGGAATGTAACGGCATTACCAACTTTACAGAATGAAAACAGGGCGGCCAGGGAAAAATCAATCTCTTTAGCGGGATCTGGTTTGGGCATCGGCGGCAAATGCCTGATCTGGCCCGAAAGACTGACAAAAGAGTCGCTTCCTGCAGCCATAGTTTCATAAGCGGCGATATTAGCATACGCATAGTTGCGCGTAGCGATCATCGGAGGAAAATTGTTCTCCAACACCACATCATTTAATTTCTTAACAGTCTTACTAAATAACTGCGGGTCGTCGGTAAACGTCCTGTAATCACCCGCTTTTTCACTGCATGATGAAAGGAGTACGATGCCGGCAAAGGCTATCCACGTGATAGTTCTCATTACTTAAACATGTTTTTCCATTACTGCACGTGCAGTATGGACCTGGTAAACTCGTATGCGGGAACAGTTGTGCTGATCCCAGCGATTAAAAATAGATTGAAAAGACATGATAACTTCTTCCCGAAAAAATAATGGAGGGAAGTATCAATTAACTGAAAATAGCAACCTCCGGAGGCTGTGAAGGAGTGGAAAGACACACATTGGACAGCGATGATGCATTGTCCAGGAAGTATTTATTGATCAATTCTGTGTGAACATCGATACTAAAATCTGTTTCGCGTCCGTCGTATTCGCTCCAGAAATTCTTAGCGAAATTGGTATTGGTTTGCTTCTTACCCGGCTGATCTGGCGTAAGGCCATTAGCCATTTTGAAAAAATCATTGCTTACGGCTTTGATCTTTTCCTTTGTATCATTGGGTATGCACATCAACACCAGGTAGCCCTGCTCGACTTTACTTTTTACATAGGTATAAAGCCGGCCATTCACTTCGATCTCACCATAGTGACGTTCAAACTCAGACTTTTCATTTTGGTAAGGCATGTTGAGGGCGACGCGTACTTCAACCAGGTCTGATTCCTGGTAATCATTATTGTCCAGGCGGGCTTCGAGCTGGCGGTCGGCGCCAACGGCCATAATGCTGGTGACGATCCGATAACCGTACCAGTTAAAGAACAGAATAGCAATTAGTAATATGGCAGCGAATCTCTTCACCCGACGTATGAATGCTGTAATTTAAGACAAATTCCGGATTACGAACGCTGCAAAAACACTTTATTTCAAATTGCCTGAATTTAGCTTTATTTGCGGGTCAGCTTTGGAAAAAAGTACTACTCGTATGAGAAAATGGTTGATCGGAACCCTTGCAGCCCTTCTATTATTGATCCTGGCAGGCAGTTATATCTTCATCCCCGGCACTATCCGGGTTTCCAGGTCGATTTCTTTCAATGGGAACTCACAGGGAGTTTACAGATTCTTAAGCCAACCCGGCCATTGGGTACGCTGGTGGCCCTCTGAAAAGGCCAGTTCCCAGTTGAGTTACAACGGTAAAACCTTCGTGGTTGCCGCGGTAGGTTTCAATATGTTTACTGTTGCTATTAACAGGGGCCAGGTAACAGACACAGCATTGGTTCATATGGTTCCGATGGGTATCGACAGCCTGAAGATTGCGTGGGATGCTACCCTCAACCCTGGCACTAACCCTGTGAGCAGGATCAGGCAGTATTTCAGGGCAAAAGAGCTAGCCCGGGATTTTGAAGCCCTCCTGGTTGCTATGAAAAAATATACTGGCACCGTCGAGAATATTTATGGGGCGGATATAAAGCGGGGGAAAATCAAAACGGAATATATGGTTCTGACAAAAGAGCCGTTTGACCATCGGCCGTCGGATACGGAAATCTATGCGAGTATAGAGCGCATCCGAAAACATATCGCTAATATAAAAGCCACCGAAGAGGATATTCCTTTTTTCAATAGTAGCCGTGTCGACAGCTCCCGTTATGAACTCGTGGTAGGAGTGCCCATAACCAACCCGGTACCTGATTCAGGGATCTTTCTTACCAAAAAATTATTGAAAGATGGAAATATGCTGACAGCTGATATCGCTGGCGGACAATTTTCTGTGGATAAGGCAGTGGACCAATTCGAAACTTTCGTGAGAGACCATCAATACCAGGTTGTCGCACTTCCATTCCAGTCATTCTTAACAGACAGGCTGAATACAGATACAAGTAAATGGGTGACCAGGATCGTATTCCCGATTCTATAGAACTGGTCTTACACCAAACTAACTTACTTCGCAGCATGGCCACGAGGTCCACGAAGTAGACACGATGAGCACGGAAGATAAGTCTATTGCGTTGATGTAAATCGGATCACTTTCACACTGTCGTTATTCTTCGCGAGTATATATGTTTTCTTTCCGGCAACATTTAAATCCAGTATCCGTCTCACCTGGCCTTTTATAGCCACCCCATTGGCAGTCTCCGCTGTAAGTTTTCCGCCACCATGGTTTATAAGCACTGTTCCAAAATCAGCGTCATACCTTCCCATCTGGATATTATTGTCGTAGTAATTACCAACTAAAAGAATGTCGGGTAACTTGTCATTGTTAATATCTGTCACAATTGCATCACGGTATGAGCTAAGCTGGGCTTCCCATGGCAGCGCCTGCACGGAAAAATTCATTTTGCCATCATTGATAAGAATAGCATTGGAAAAATACTCCGCGCTTAGCACTTGTGCCTCTTTCAATTTGGACGACCCGAAAATATCAGCAATGGATGCCTTTGCGAAATCACCCGCATACAAAAATTTCTTTTTTATAAATGGCACCTGCTTTTGCAACTCGTCTTTGTTGACAAATGTGATTTCCTTGCCACCAATAAAGTATGTAAGGATCTGCTCTTTTCGGCCATTATCATCAAAGTCTGCGTAATACATTCTTACCGGTTCTGTAGTGGACGCTTTCAATCGACTGTTCAGCCCCAGGTTACCAGCGATAAAATCTATATCGTTATCATTGTCGATATCAACCGGTAGCAGGAAATTCCACCATCCTTTCTCCGCTGCCAAAGTTCTACTGGAAAATGTTCCTTTATCATTTATAAACGCTTCGATACCTCCCCACTCACAGGTTAATACAAGGTCCTGGTCATTATCCTTATCAATATCAACCCAGATCGCACTGGTGACCATTCCTATCGTGACAAGATCTTTTGCTATTTGCTGGGTAACATCCGTGAATTTCCCTTTCCCATCATTCTGCAATAAGTATGATCGGGGTATAACACCATACTCCCAGGGAACAGCCCGTCCGCCGATAAATACATCCAGGAAACCGTCCCCATTAAAATCAAAAGGCCTGATACAGGAACTCGTAACATACAAACCCTGGAATGCGTCTTCCAGTTTCCGGAGATGCGCTTTCCCATCGTTTAGATAGAGCCGCGGCAACAGGTGACGATCGGGCCCATAATACTCGTTTCCACCACTTGCGACCAGCAGGTCGATATGACCATCATTATTGACATCAGCCCAAACGGCGTCAACGTCTTCATACATACTGTCCCGATCCAATTCAGGCTGTGGTATGCGTGAAAACTTTCCACTCGCCTGCTGCAGATAGACTGCGCTCGTAAACGTCCTGGATGATCCGATGAAAAAATCTTCCAACCCATCGCCATTAATATCAGCAACAGCGAGGGCGGGCCCCTCTGTAGAAATCATATGTGGTATCAGGGGCTCCCGGTTGAATTCCTTAAATGAATTCTCAATATGCGTATAATTGATATTCGTAGAAGCCGTGATATCTTCCAACTTACCCGAACTATTCTTCCTGAATCCGCTGATCACGCTATAATCAAACTTTGGAAGTCCGGCAGTATAGCTGACTGAAATATTGGTAGGACCGGGGATTGTAATATGTTGGTAACTGTTGTCGGGCCACACCAGTAAACATGAATCTGGATTAATATTTCCAAGCCCGATATGTACAGGCATCAGCATACTCGACTGGAAACCGCGAACAGGAAAATTTTCGTAAACTCTCATCTCCTCCTTTGCAAACACAATTACTTTGGCGCCGATCGCATTGATGTTCTGATCCGGTCCTTTGAGTTTGATCTCTACATAAGATTTACTTTTTTCATCATTGCTTTTGTTTTCATAGATCAATACAGGGTCATCGATATTATTCACGACAATATCCAGGTCGCCATCATTGTCGAGATCAGCATAAATGGCACCGTTTGAATAGGTGGATTTATTGTTACCGATGCTGTCCTTGAGGTCATTGAACTTCAGATCACCCATGTTTTTATAAAACTTGTTGGGGATCTTGATCTCCGGAAACTTGCTGATCAGGTTCATGCTACTTTCATCTACCGTAAGATCTTCCAGCCGGCTCCGGTTTGATATAAAGTTTACATAGTCCATGTCGTTCAAACGCTTGGGAATGCCGTTTGACACAAACAGATCTTTTAATCCATCGTTGTCAAAATCGAAAAACAGGGAAGCCCAGCTCCAGTCTGTTGCGTGAACGCCTGAATAAAGTCCTAATTCGCTGAACATGCCATTGCGCCGGTTATACTGCAGTGTGTTGCGGGGGAACTGGTAGTTGTAACCCGAAGCTATCTTATCGAAAAAAATATCATACTCATCTTCTCCATATGAACGCTTCAGGATGTATGGGTCTTCCGGCAACATATCCATGGAGAAGATCTCGGGGTAACCGTCATTATTAATATCTGCCGCATCCACCCCCATCGAAAATTTACTGGTGTGCATCAGCTGCTGGTTATTCTGATCTTCAAAAGTTCCGTTGCCCTGGTTAATATATAAATAATCATTCTCGTGAAAATCGTTTCCGATATAGAGATCAGGATGCCCATCGAGGTTAATGTCTGATACTACAATGCCAAGTCCATAACCAATGGTGGAACTATTAATGCCTGTTGAGCGTGTTACATCCTGGAAGATCAGGTCACCGCCAGGTACAGACGGGTTGCCAGGTCCATCATTGCGAAAGATCCTGTCACCTGAAAGTTGGTTATAAGTACCCAGGAAATTGCTGCGCCGCGCAAAAGAGCCGTTTTGGTGAACCGCGTGGTTAAGCAGGAACATATCGTTATCTCCATCCCCGTCATAGTCAAAAAATGCGGCCTGTGTACTGAAACCCGAGAAGTCAAGTCCATATTGTTTGGCCCTGTCTTCATAAGTAGGAATACCACTTGCGCTAATCCCTTTGCAGATGAGTAATTGATTCCTGCTATTTAGCACCTCGTAACTACCAACCTTACAGATATAAATATCCAGTAGTCCGTCATTATTAATATCTACTACCGACACCCCGGTTGACCATCCTTTGTCCTGCGGTATTCCTGCTTCTTTTGTAGCATCCAGGAAGACCATATCGCCTTTGTTGATGTATAATTTACTATCGCCCTGGTTGGAGGAGAAAAACAGATCAATCTTACCATCATTGTTAAAATCACCTGCGCCAATTCCAGCTCCATTATAAAAATACATGTAATTAAACATGTTGAACCCGTTAGTAGGTTCCAGCTTGTTGACAAATTCAATCCCTGTCTTGCCGGGATCCAGCGCTACAAACATGGGACTGCCTACATCAGATTTTGATGCGCATCCAAATAGCGTGACCACCGCGAACAGGGCAGAAATTAAATAGGTTTTATAGTTATATCGAGGAATCATGGGGTAATCAAACTATTTTTCAAATCGGTAGAGCAGTGGTTGCGTATTATTCCTGGCAAAAAGAACAAAGTCCCGTCCATTTATGTTTACCTGCTTAATATCCCTTACCTCACCACTGATGCTCAAACCAGACTCAGCAGAACTTAGTCTTTTGAAATTTCCTTTGCCATCGTTGATCAGCACATCGCCGCAACTGGCATCAAGCCGGCCAAACTGGGGAGAAAAATTAAAATTGTTGCCACCAACCACCAGGTCGGGTTTCTGGTCATTATTTACATCCACCACCGCGATAGCGTGTACACTCGACAACTGAACCATCAACGGTAGCTTCGCGACCTGAAATTTCCCGTTTCCATCATTCAGTGCAACAATGGATGCACAGAAGTTGAATTGCTTTACTGAAGAACCTTCAATGGCCTGTTTGCTGAAAATCTGCTGAATAGATTTGCCAGCGTAGGCACTATTCTTTAAATTCTCCTTTTTGAGCGCAGGAAACTGTTCTGTCAAATCGCGCTTTGTCAGGACCGGCATATCGCGGCCATCGATAGTACGGGTTAGTACTTCATCGGTCACGCCGTTCTGGTCGAAATCATACAGCCACATTTTGACGGGACGGGTTTCATCTGGTCGCAGGTAAAAATTCTCACCAATATTACCCAGCACCAGGTCCTGCTTCCCGTCACCATCCAGATCGGTGGTTACAATCGTTTCCCAGCGGCCATGTAAATTGGTCAGGCCGGTATTGCTGACTTCATCAAATGTTTTTCCATTGTAAGAAAATATCCGCGGCGACATCCATTTACCTACAACGATCAGTTCTTTTTGTGCATCGCCCTGCACATCGGCCCAAACAGCGTCGGTGACCATACCAGCACGGGAAATAGCTTCACCCAACTCCCTCGTAACATCTGTGAATTCACCTTTCCCGTTATTGACGTACAGGTAACTTGTCGGCGTCTTTCCATATACAAAGGGTACACTGAGACTACCCACAAACAGGTCAAGGTCACCATCATTATCAAAGTCATGTGCCACCGCCACAGAAATATTCATGTCGTTGGGTGGGAAAGCAGATATATCGGCTTCAAATTCGCCCTTCCCATTGTTTCTATAAAGCCTATGCTGTAATTCGCCTGATCCGGGACGTGAGGTGTTGCCTCCCGATCCGATAAACAGGTCGAGATCTTTATCGCCGTCGCAATCGAAAAATAGTACCGCTACATCTTCAAGGCCTGCAAACTGGTCAAATACTTTTTGCTTTTGCAACACAAAGCCGCCAGCCGTTTGAAAATAGAGTTGGCCCGGCTGCCCTTTCGCTCCTGCTATATAGATATCTTCCAGTCCATCGCCATTCACGTCCCCTTTTGCAATTTTCGGTCCTTGCCTTGAAAGCATTTCGGGCAGGTTGCGTTCATAATAAAAATCAAGGTAATCGTCCTCCTTATGTGCGTTAAGACTATTTTCAACCGGCGAAAATAATGCAGTGACTTGCTGGGTCGGGAGTTTTTGAAGAAGCCCGGCTGCACCGTCCTGCTTCAATTCGTGTACGGTATTCAAGTCTGGTTGTATAAGCCTTGTGTAGGTCCGGTCGGGCCAGGTAATAATGACAGAATCTATATTTTCTGCGTTGCCAATGCCAACGATCTGTTTGTAATCCACGGATGACTGAAACCCGCGGCTGGGCCCGATCTCGCGATGCAAAACCTGGTTGCCCAGGTAAATCTTTATCTGGCTGCCAATGGCAAATGTGTTTTGGCCATTTCCCCGAAGTGAAAAACCGATGTAATTATTTTTATTATTCTCCCGGCTGTTGTTTTGGTAAATAAATGCTTTTTCATTGACGTTATTGATGACCAGGTCAAGATCGCCATCGTTGTCGAGATCACCATAAGCTGCGCCATTTGAAAAAGATGGTTTGGTAAATCCCCAGTTCGTACCCGCATCTGAAAATTTTAAATTGCCTTCATTTTTAAAAGCCTTGTTCAGGATCGGCACCGATGGTATTTTTGAAATCACTTCATCAACCTGTTCCTTTTTACCGGTCAATACCATGTTTTGGATGATATCATTGGCAAAGAAATCGATAAAGTCTAGATCCGTGACATCACGATACAAACCATTGCATACATAAAGATCAGAAAGCCCATCATTGTCGGCATCAAACATCAGGGCACTCCAGCTCCAGTCGGATGCGGATACTCCACTGTAGAAAGCGGTCTCTGAAAATTTGCCATTACCATTATTGACCTGTAGTACATTTTGCATCAATTGGTGATAAAAGCCCTGCTTTACCTTAAAACGATACACATCGATGTTGTCAAAGGATGAAGTTGTTTTGATCCGATAATCTTCATCGGGCAACATGTCTGTCGCAAAGATGTCTACATAGCCGTCATTATTGATATCTCCCATGTCAGCGCCCATGGATGCCAGGCTGGTATGCCCCATCCATTCTTCCACTTCATCGCGGAATGTGCCGTCTTTTTGATTGATATATAAATAATCACGTTCAAAGAAATCGTTGGAAACGTACACATCAGGGTAGGAGTCATTGTTTACGTCACCGACCGTAACGCCCAATCCAAAACTGATCAGGCTGCCGTGTACGCCGGCCTCTTTACTGATATCCGTAAACTTGCCATTATCATTCCTGAAAAAACGATCCCCGCCACCCTTCAGAAAATCATGCACGGGCCAGTCAGCAGCTTTCAGGTCGCGCTTGTTGGCATAATTGAGTGTATTAACCGGGATAAAACTATTGTTGATGATAAAGGCATCCAGGTCGCCATCGAGGTCATAATCAAAGAATGCGGCATGGGTCGCATAGCCGCCTTCATTGGCAAGTCCGTATTCCTCGGCCGCTTCGGTAAAACTTACTTCATCACCAGAGCCAGCCTTTATTCCGTTATTGATATACAGTTTACTTTTCGGCGCCATCCCGTCAATATATCCTGCGCTGCAAACATAAATGTCGAGCCAGCCATCGTGGTTAATATCTACCATCACCACACCTGTATTCCAATCCTGTTTCTCAGCCACGCCGGCTTTTTCTGAAATATCTTCAAACTGCCAGCCGCCTTTATTTTTATACAACTTATTGCTACCCATATTGGCGGTAAAAAAGACATCAGCAAGTCCGTCATTGTTGATATCGCCGATCGCCACACCGCCACCATTATAAAAATTGCGGTAGGTGAAAACATTAAAATCCTTTGTATCCTGCACCGTGTTGACGAAATCGATACCGGTTTCTGCTTTGAACTCAAACAATGGCATATTGGAGTCTGGCTTGCCGCATGAAACAAAACAATCTAATACGATCGCCAAAATGCAACACCAAAAAATGTTATTCTTCATATTATATAAAAGAAAAAGGTCACCTTTTGAATGACCTTTTAAATATAAATCAAAATACTTGTTTAATTCTCGTAACCGGGATTCTGAACAAGGTTTGGATTCACTGCTAACTGGTTACTTGGAATGGGGAATAAAAGACTTCTTGGATCACTGGCACTTTTTTCCTGCCATGGTTGCAGGAATTTGCCAAAACGGATCAGGTCATTTCGTCTCCAGCTTTCCCAATACATTTCCCTTCCACGTTCGTCGAGCAGAGAGTTCAAATCAAGTGTTGCGAGTGGAGTAGCGCCTCTTTTTGCACGCAGGTCATTGACAATCGTCCGCGCATCATTTTCATTATTATTACGAAGTAATGCTTCTGCCTTCATCAAAAGAATATCAGGGTACCTGAACATCACATAGTCATTATCCTTAACACCATTACCGGTTCCGTACTTATAATCAAACGGGTATTTGATAACACGGATACCTGTAAACTCCAATGTATTGGCATTATCCTCCACTAATTTTACCTCTTTTTTAAACTCCAGTGGAGTACCATTCCTGTCTACCAAAGGAGCATCGGTTGTCAGGTTATACTGTTGCCCCTCGAGAAAGCCCACATTAACTCTATGGCCAGGATTTGGTGGTGCACCTGCATATGGATAATATACGCCGCGCCTTTTGTCAGTTGCCTGGAATTTATCATAAAAATCCGATAAGGTTGCAAAACCATTCCATCCTGAAGGACTCATGTTGTAGTGGCTCACCATAAACACAAAGCCTGAAACGTCACCGCCGGTACCATTAGCACCATCAGCATTGAATGTAAAAAT
>JAEYOL010000178.1 GCA_023411775.1 Bacteroidota bacterium
ACCCGGCTGGGAAGCCATCGACATTTCCTCAATCGCAGCACATGTAAGTGGTATCACAAAACTTAGTTCCGAAACAGATCGCGTCAGGATGGTTTTTAATACCTGCTTCCTTTTTACCTGCACCAAGACCAAAGACAACGAATTCAACCTTACCTGGGTCAATTCTCTTTCGTAGCCACGGATTACACGGATTTCACGGATTATTCTCCGTGCTGCCTACGGCAGAGTGATTGGCCACGAATGACACGAATTGCACGAATGGGGCCACAGATTACACAGATTTCACGAATTAATTCTTTGTGTCCTTCGTGTTAAACTCTGTGCACTCCGTGGCCAAAAAAATTTGAATTACACAGCAATGATGAAGAACACGCTTTGCTCATGGAGTGGTGGTAAGGACAGTTGCTTTGCGCTTATGCAGGCAATAAGCCTTGGGTATATGCCGAAGGTATTGTTGAATGTACTGAACGAGGAAGGTAAGATCTCGCGGTCGCATGGGATACCTGCTGCCATACTCGAAGCACAGGCAGAGGCCGCGGGATTACCGATACACATGCTCAGTAGTTCCTGGCAGGATTATGAAAAGAAATTCACCGGCGCTTTATCAATACTGAAAGAAGAACACGATCTGCACTATGCCGTCTTTGGCGATATCGATCTGCAGGCGCATCGCGACTGGGAAGAAAAAGTTTGCCATAATGCTGGTCTCACCGCTGTACTACCCCTTTGGAAACAGGACCGCAAAAGCCTCGTGATACAAATGCTCGAAGCCGGAATAGAAACTATGATCGTGAGTTGTAATGATACAATGGGAGAAAAATTTATCGGGCGACGTATCGATCTTCCACTGATCGGTGAACTGGAATCCCTGGGAATCGACCCATGCGGAGAAAATGGAGAATACCATACCCTGGTTATGGACTGCCCACTCTTCTCTTCAGGTTTGAACGCGGTTGTCACAGATAAGATCAAACAAGAAGAATACTGGTTTGGTCAATTGAAACTCCGCGATAATTCTTGAGGTACCCATAAAAAAAGATCCTCTCTTACGAAAGGATCATAATCTCATGTGAATGATAATACGTTTTATTAACCAGCCAGGGTAATAGCCGTTCTTTTCTTTGCAAGGTAATTATAGGTCAGCAGGATCGCCGGCAGGAATACCAGGGTTGATAGCAATGCGTTTTTATAAAAAGGCAGACCAGCAGCATAGCAGGTCATCAGGCCGCTTAAATCTCTTGTATATACGGCTTCACCGGTAGACATCCAGACACCAAAATTTGATAGCAGGAAAAACGCGGTGGGAGCAGCAACAGCACCGGCAAGCAGACTGGTAAAATTGCGTCCTCTCAACAACCAGCCAATCAAAGTGGCTGTGAGCAGTATAGCATAGTTTTTAAGCTGACCGTCATAAAAACCGGCGTACGCAAACAAACCCTGTGTGTATAAAATATGTATAATAGCATCACTCAAGAATAAAGCGACCAAAGGCAACAAAAATGAACTCCCCTTTTGACGGCTGATAAATCCCGCAAACAAGGCGATGGCGAAAATGGGCGAGAATCCTGACCAGTCGAGATCGGGTCCGAAGAAAAATTTGCAAACTGTAGCCAGCGCTACCAGGATGATGGTAAAAACAATAAGTCTTCCGTTGTTATTCATATTAATGATTTGAGCAATAAACGATTTAGCAATTCAGATTGCAAAAATAAACGAATTAAAGCTATTTCAGGCCGATTTATCAACACCCGGCATGGGGACTGTGGATTTAAAGAGCCACGAAGGCTGATTCGCCCGTATATTGATTTCTTTTCCAGGGAAAATGATCGCCGATGGCTGACCACTGCGAAGGATGATCTCCCGGTCACCATGGCTCACCACCACTTCCCCATCAATAAGTAGTAATATTTCAGCAGTTGACGGTATAAAACTGGTTTGATCACCGACGTGCAATTTATAGCTGCTTAATTCAAAGTCTTGCGCCGTGGTCCGATAAATATATTCAGCCCCTGCCCGATCGCCTTTGATAATATTCGGTCGCGTTGGTTCGCATTTCACATGTTTCAGCAATTCGGGTACATCAATATGTTTGCTGGTAAGTCCTCCACGCAAAACATTATCCGAATTGGCCATGATCTCTACATTTTGCCCTTCGAGGTATGCATGCGGCACACCTGCATCCTGGAAGATAGCTTCCCCTTTGCGCAACGCTACCAGGTTGAAAAGGTAAATGGAGAAAATACCCCGGTCTGTATGACCTTGTTTGGAGTATTCAATCGCCGCCCTTGCAGCCCAGAAGTCTGCTGAAGACCGGTCCAGCCTGCCTTCTTTGTATAAGGGTACGATCCTGTCAAGTAATGGCTGAAGGCGTGTATCCACTTCGGATTGTGGCATTTCCATCACAGTCTTGTAAAGACCCCGGTACCCTTCCTTTTCAAATATGGGCAACAGGTGTTTTAACTCCGGTACGGCCTGGAGAGTTTGTTTTAATTCCTTTTCGGGTTTGAAACCATGTAGCAGCCAGAATTCGCTAATGGCCACCAATAGCTCCGGCTTATGATTATCATCTTTATAATTTCGCGCGGGCGAATCGAGGGCAATCCCCCTTTCATTTTCAGCTGCGAAATCTCGTTCTGCATCGCTTTTGCCCGGATGCACCTGGATGGACAGCATTCCTTTTACGTCCAGCACTTTCAACAGGTAAGGCAGGTTGCCAAAACGTGCCGCCACATACTCTCCAAGCGCTGTGGGCGACATCGTCGAAAAAAAATCTCTTAGCAGCCGGGTGGAGCCATCCTCTCCCACTACCCTGCATTCAGCCAGGGGATGTACACCCATCCAGTACTCCGCATAAGGTTTATTCTCAGGATTGTCGAGCCGTAACAGGGAGGGAATACAATTGTATCCGCCCCAGTCATAGTGCTTCACGGTGCCTTGTAACAGATTTATCACGTCCATAAAAAAAATTAACTTGAAACAAATATAGGTCATGGCTACGCATAATAAATTTGGAGCCGACGGTGAAAAGCTTGCTGCAGACTGGCTGGAGGGAAAAGGGTTTGAAATTCTGCACCGCAACTGGCGCCATTCTTTTTATGAGATCGACATCATTGCGAAGAAAAACCAGATGCTGCATTTTATTGAAGTCAAGTGCCGGAACTATTCACTGGGAAACCCGGAAGACAGTGTAACCAAAAAGAAATTTAAAAACCTGCAGAAGGCCGCCAATGAATATCTATTCCTGAATCCCGGTCACAAATGGATCCAATATGATATCGTTTCCATTACCTTTTTCAAAAATAAAGAGCCGGAATACTTTTTACTGGAAGATGTTTTTTTATAAAGCAAATTCGATTAATTGCATCGCATAGCTTAATAAGTCTTGACAACTGTTCCGTTTCCGATAATGATACTGTTCTCCACAGCCATTTTTAACTTTTCAACCAGCCTGTATGTCGCAGGGCAGTATTCTATATTCTGTTTATGTACATGGGCGTAATCGCTGAACCGCTTGCGTAAATGTGGGAAGCCCGCGCAATCCGCGGGTCGGATAGCATAGATGCTGCATTTATTATCTGTGAGGTTTAAGAACTGGCAGGGTTCCTGTTTATTCAACCAGTCACCGTCCTTTTTCTTTTCTTTCCGTAACCATTTCTTTTGAAATTCTTCAACCGTTTGTCCGAAATGCGCTGATATCCGTTTCATATCTGCCGCGTTGAATGTTGGCGTCATGGTTTTGCAGCAGTTGGCGCAGGTGAGGCAATCTATTTCACGCCAGGTTTCCTGCTCTAATGTTGCTGTTAACTTAGCTGTATTTCTTGATGGATGTTTCTCGAGATTGGTCAGGAAACGCCGGAATGAACTCTTATTCGCCTGGGCTCTTTTCCTGAAGACTTTTAGGTTCACGGGTTTCATCTCGTTCATGCGCCGAAGATAGGTTTAATAAATTTTCAAAATACTCAACAATGGCTATTTTTGTTTGAACACAAACCAATAATTATGAGACTCATTTTCATTGCAATTTTTGTTAGCGCCCTGGCCTGGGGTTTTGGATCCTGTAAATCTTCAGATGCGGCGCCGACATTTTGCGATACCGCCTGCCTGCAGGATTCGATCAAATTTATAAAAGATGATCATCCACTAAAACCATACGTTTATATTAGTGCCAACAATTGTAACGCCGATACGATCACCTGGAGTTATATCGATATGGGCATTAACCGTAAACTTGGCCTGCCCGACCTGGTGGGCACCGCGGTGAAACTAAATAAAGATTATATCACCTGCTTTATCAAAGACACCTCTTATGCCTGGGTACTTTTTAATGATTGCAGCAATGGACGTGGATATTCTTTAAAGATCCCCTATAATAAACAGGAAAATATTGGCAGAAAAAGCAGCGCCATTAATAAGTTCGATCCCAAATTTGACATTGCAGATGGCCTGGTGGCCTATTCCGATCGCGGCAACCTGTTTGTAGAAGATATGGCAACTGGTAAAACGGCCATGATGACCTTTGGCGCTAAAGTAGACATTGACTACGACGCGATACATGAAACGGTTGACTCGGTACACGTGACACCGACGCGCACCTGGGCACGAGTGAAACTCGGCAAGGAATGGAAGACCTTTGAAAAAAATATCGAACTCAAATAACCCTAATCACAAAATCCTCCCCCGTGTGGGAACAATATAAAAAAGGATTCAAAGCTTACCTGCAACTGGAGAAATCACTCTCCGATCATTCGGTCGAAGCCTACCTGCGGGATATTGACAAGCTCACGCAATACCTGCAGGAGGCTTCTTCCATGAAGAAGCCGTCTGAAGTGACGCTAAAGGATCTGCAACAATTGAACAAGTGGGTTGCAGAATTGGGAATGACTGCAAGCTCCCAGGCGAGGATGATCTCGGGGATCCGGGCTTTTTATAAATATTGTACGCTGGAAAATATTTCCAACAACGATCCTACAACTTTGCTGGAAGCGCCAAAACTTAAGCGTAGTCTGCCGGATGTACTGAGCTTTGATGAGATCGAGAACATCATTTCACAGGTGGACCTCAGCAAGCCCGAGGGCGGACGCAATAAAGCGATCCTGGAAACCATGTATAGCTGTGGGCTGAGGGAGAGTGAAACGGTGAACCTGGCTATTTCTCAGTTGTACCT
>JAEYOL010000181.1 GCA_023411775.1 Bacteroidota bacterium
GCGCTGAGGAGATGATGAAAAAAGCGATCAATCACCTGGAAGCAGAACTTATAAAAATACGCGCAGGTAAGGCCAATCCCCAAATGCTGGACGGTGTTGTGGTAGATTACTACGGTTCGCCCATGCCGATCAACCAGGTGGCCAATATCAGTGTTTCAGATGCACGTACCCTGACCATTCAGCCCTGGGAAAAAAATATGTTACAGCCGATCGAGCGCTCTATTATCAATGCCAACCTTGGCGTAACGCCGCAAAATGATGGCGCCCTGATCAGGTTGTTTATGCCTCCACTTACAGAAGAAAGAAGAAAAGAACTCGTAAAAAGATGTCAGGCTGAGGGTGAACACTCCAAAGTTGCCGTGCGTAATATCCGTCGCGATGCGATCGAAGGCATTAAAAAGCTGCAGAAAAATGGCCTGAGTGAAGACGCGGCCAAAGATGCTGAAGCTGAAGTGCAGGGTGTTACGGATAAATTTATTAGCCAGATTGATAAACACCTTTCTTCGAAGGAAAAAGAAATTATGGCTGTCTGATTATTTTAAATTAATTGGTCAATAGTTTGGCGGCGCATTGCGCCGCTATTTTTTTATATTGTAGAAAAGAAATTCTACTCATGAGTATTGTCTTGCGTGATATCAGTACACGGGCGCCAAAGGATTTGAACAAAAATGAGATCAAGGAAAAAACCAGCGCTATCCTGGAGGAATTGGACCAACTACAAAACCTTCTCTACGCCGAGGGTAAACATGCCATCCTGGTTGTGATCCAGGGCATGGATGCCAGTGGCAAGGACGGTTTGATCCGCGATGTACTGGGAAATATGAATCCCCAGGGTGTAAAAGTCGTTTCCTTCAAAGCGCCAACCGAGGAGGAACTGAGCCACGACTTTCTTTGGCGGATCCACCGGCATACGCCTGCCAAAGGAATGATCCAGGTTTTTAACCGCTCCCACTATGAAGATATCATAGTCACCCGTGTGCATCAATGGTGTGATGATGCCACCGCTGCCAGCAGAATAAAGGCGATCAATGATTTTGAGCAATTGTTGCAGGAGCATAATTCAACAAAGATTCTCAAAATATACCTTCATGTGTCACCGGAAGAACAGCATGAAAGACTTGCAGAGCGTATAAAGGATCCCACCAAGATGTGGAAGTACAATGAAAAGGATTTTGAGGAGGCCAAACTTTGGGACACCTATATGCAGATGTACCAGGAATGCTTTGAGAAATGCAATAAACCTGAATGGATGATCGTACCCGCCGATCAAAACTGGTACAAGGAATATGTAGTAGCCGTGGCGCTGCGGGATACCTTAAAAAAACTGGACATGAAGTTCCCCGGTTTGAAAAAATAAATGACAAATGCTCTTAATAAGTTTTTTTTGTAGTTTGATGGTTTCGTAGAACCTTCACTATTATTTTATCATATCACCAAAAACTTTAATTATGGGAATGCTAAAAGAATTCAGAGATTTTGCAATGAAGGGCAATGTTGTTGACCTGGCTGTTGCGGTCATCATTGGCGGCGCATTCGGTGCCATCATTTCTTCATTGGTTGATGATGTGATCACACCTTTGCTGCTAACACCTGCCCTGGAAGCTGTAGGCGCCAGGGATATCGACCAATTGGCCTGGGGAACAGTGAAGTATGGTAATTTCCTGTCGGCAGTAATCAAGTTCCTCGTGATCGCTTTTGTGCTGTTCCTGTTGTTGAAAGGAATGAATAAAATAATTAAAAAGAAAGAAGCGGCGCCTGCGCCTACACCAGAGGACATCCTTTTATTACGTGAAATCAGGGATTCCCTGAAAAAATAACACCTGGTGAGAATGCTGCAGCGCGATTCGCGGACCGGCGCTGCAGCATATTTCCCTTACTTTTGCAGGGGCAGACTTATTACGGCCTGCCTGCAGCCATTTTAATATTGAACTTTGAAAACTGGGCATTGAATA
Source organism: Bacteroidota bacterium (assembly GCA_023411775.1). GTDB lineage: Bacteria > Bacteroidota > Bacteroidia > Chitinophagales > Chitinophagaceae > Terrimonas_B. The sequence goes on from JAEYOL010000181.1 coordinate 1,953, forward strand.
AGCCGGAACTGTAAAAAAATGCTCAAAAATTTTTTATTGATCAATGGAGATGGCCGCTTTATCTAAAAACACAAGCTGAACGTGAACAATACTACTTACCAGATCAAGCTCGCGCAATTTGAAGGACCGTTTGACCTGCTTTTATTCTTTATTGAAAGAGACGAGCTGGATATTTATAATATTCCCATCACCCGTATCACCAACGATTTCCTGGATTATATCCACCAACAGGAAGCGGTGAATATTGAGCTATCGAGCGAGTTCATCCTGTTTGTTTCCACCCTGATGCGAATAAAAGCTAAAATGCTACTTCCCCGTAAAGAGCTGGATGCGCAGGGTAACGAGATCGATCCCCGCGAAGAGCTGGTAAACAAGATCCTTGAATATAAGAAGTTCAAAGAAGCATCGGCGCAGATGGCGGAGATGGAAGCCATGCGTATGCTGATGGTAAAACGCGGGAACATCCACAAAGAATTATCACAAATCGGGGAGGAAGCAGGAGAAGGTACCGAGATCCAGAATATTACCATCTTCAAATTGATGAAGGCCTTCGAAAAGGCCATGCAGAAATATTCCGACAGGATCAATAAACCTGTGCATACTGTAGTTCAGTACAGGTACACTATGGAAAGCAGCCGCCAGGAGATGCTTTCGCTGGCCCGTGAAGAAAAGACCCTGGCATTTGAAAAAATATTTGAAAAAACTGAGAACCGGGTACACGCTATCTTTTTGTTTCTCTCACTGCTCGAACTGGTGCAGGGTAAGTTTTTGAAGATCATCATTGGTGAAGGACGAAATAATTTTATCATCGAATACAATGAGCCGGAACAAAGACTGGCAGAACTGGAAGAAGAAAATCCCACCGCGCCTGATGAGCCGGTTGGGGAATCCTAATACATTTAAAAAACTTTAATCATGAAAAGATTTGCTACTGCAAACTGGAAAGGCTCAGGAAAAGAAGGAAAGGGCACAAATTCTACCCAATCCGGCGTTCTAAACAACACACAGTATTCTTTCAAAAGCCGTTTCGAAGAAGGTACCGGTACCAACCCCGAAGAATTGATAGCTGCGGCGCATGCAGGCTGCTTTTCGATGAAACTAAGTTTTGTACTCAATGCGGCGGGCTTTACTCCCGATAATATCGATACCAAATGCACGATCGACCTCGACCCGGCCGCGGGTGCTATCGTGGGAAGTCATTTGGAAGTAAAGGCTACGGTGCCTGGCATCGACGCTGCTAAATTTGCTGAATGTGCGGCAGAAGCCAAGGCGAACTGCCCGATCAGCAAACTGCTGAACACCAATATCACCATGGACGCAAGCCTGGTTTAATCTTTTTAATTTTTGGAATTCGTAAAATCGTGTCGCTGGATTGCTTATTCGTAAATCCAGAGTAACATCGGCTTTTTTGAGGCATTGATAACCTGTTTGAGGTATTGCAGGAAACCTGGCGAAACCGTGGGACATCCATCGCTTTGACAGATCTCATCCGCTACGGCCGATTCAGGAACACATTCGTGCGCGTGCAGAACAACATATCGTTTATATGCGTTATTGTTGGTTTTTTCCAGTCCGTACAGTTTATAAGCCGGACCAAAGCGACCATGGTATGCCTGGCCGATCTTGTATTTCCCCAGCGACGTACATCCCGAGCCGATCGTGTTGCTGTACTTACGGCCTTCGAGCCAGTCCTGGTAACAGCGCCCATGGGTAACCAGTCCGGCATTCACCAGGCTGTCTTTTTTTAGGTCAAAAACAAAAAACCTTGCCTGTCCAGAAGAGAGGCTCATGTCTAACAGAAAACAGATCTTATCGTTGTAATCTTTTTGTTTCACAAAGTCACGTGCCGCGACTGCCTTGTTCCTTGCCTTAACAAGGTATTCAGCGGTGACGACGTGAATTTCTTCAGCTTTGATATCCGGTGATAGAGATCGTTGCACCCCAAAACCGGGTGAATACAGCCAGGTGGCGGCGATGAGAATAGAAAAAGCCGGCAGCAGGAAACGGGGACTCAACATAAGGCATCAGTGAATAACAGATGCTTCTTCAACGAAAATCCATAAAATAAATTTTAGAACCAGCCGTCAAAGCCATCGTTAGTCTATTCCAAAGCAGTACACGGTACTTGAGCCATCTATATTCCCCATACCCATATTAAGCATGGTAAAAGCGTATTCGCCGGCGGGCAGGTTTTTATCGATGACCAGTTCCCAATAGCCGTCTTTTATTTTTTTTATGCTGAAGGTGTATTTATCACTTGATTGCAATTTCTTACCACCAAAAGCACCAGGCGCTTTTTGCATCAGGACTTTTCTTTTCCCTTTGGCGACCTCAGTTTTGTACAGGGTGATCGTTTTTACCGGATCGTTCATAGCACTCATGGAACCCGCAGACGCATTCATCATCGACGGATCAATGCCGTTGGCCCTCAACATGGAATCCTGTTCAGCCGAAGAAACTTGCCCGCCGCCAGCGGTATTGGTAAAGATGAAGGAGAGCCCCGGACCCCTAGTAAGCCTGACCGAAGATTTTTCACCTTCGAGTATATATCCGTTCTCATATCCTCCAAAGCCTGCCGCTTTTGTTTTCATCTCCAAATTCGCACTTTCTTTTTCCAGGCGTACAAGTGAATACACACTGTCTTTTTTCAGAAAATAAATTTCGTTGCTAAACTCCGGTTCCGGGTATTCCTGTGGGTTTGCAGCAATCGTCAAATACAATAGGGCGGTTACTACAGCAGCATATCTTTTCATAGTCGAAGATTTATTGGTCTTGTTGTTGCCTTTTTTTCGATTCATTCTGTTTTCCAAAGCGCCATCCGACGTAGATCTGGAATACATTATTTTTCACATCTACCTTAGGGATAAAGGAAGGTTCTCCCGTGGAGCCATCGTAGGCGCCGGGATCATATAACTTACTCAGGCTGATATTGACCCGGGCACCCAGCAATAAGCCGGCCACAGGGTGTACTTCAATACCGCCACCATAACCATAGTCAAAGCGGTTGTATAGTTTCATGAGACCATCATAAGGTGTTCCAGTACCAGGAGAAGAACTGCTATCCACTTTTGCATTCAGGAGGT
>JAEYOL010000213.1 GCA_023411775.1 Bacteroidota bacterium
CCAGATATCCAGTTTTACCAGGTCGATATCAACCAGCGAAGTGTCCTTTGGTGCCTGGATTGGAACTGTACCAAAGAAAAGACGTTTACCACTCTTACTGAATTCCGGTGTGCTATGTTCACTGGGAGTCATCCCCAGCTTCATATTCACCGTGTTCCTATCCACCAGGGCAATGGCACTGTCCATGCCATCCTTAAAATACCATACCCTGTAATATTTTTGAAGATCTTTGGGTTTAGCATCACGCTCAGCTATAAAAGCTACCTGCGACCCGTCATCGCTGAAAGCGAAATTTTTAAATACATTGCCTCCGCGACTGATCGTATCCGCATATCCTTTATGCAGGTCGTACAATAAAACAGCAGGTTGACTCAGCGAATCCTTTGTATCACGCGCCTGCTTCATCAACAGTTTACTCCCGTTCTTGCTAAATACATATTCAGAAATATTCCGGAACAACTTCTCATTTCCTGTTTCCAGGTTACGCAGCCACAGGTCCATTCCTTTCTCCGCAGGACCTGCTGATGCGTCATCATCATCAGCATCCATAAATCCGAAATCGCCGTTAATGTCATTTAGGACTGCAAAATCTCCTTCATCCCTACCCCTGGATTTTTTCTTTTTTGGGATCAGGGCCTGTAAAGAATCAATGACTTTTTTGAGACTATCGGTAATATGTTTGGTATCGGTTGTCTCAGTCGCTGCCTTTTTCTTGGGCTCCTCTTTTTTGATATCAAGCTGGTATGCCAGCCAACCCGAGCTTTTCGCAGGTGTTTTAAACCCACTGAGCCTCGCCAGTTTCAACACACTATCCTTACCCAATTCCATAATCCCCATCGAATCTTTTGGCATTTCATCGGGTTTCTTCTTTTTTATCCTTGCCTGCCTGGTATCATGATAAAATGGTTTAATCCTAAAAATTACAAAACGGCTGTCTTCCGTGATCTCCGCATTATAACCCCGCGGTATGATTTTCTGATACTCATTGCCGGGAAGAAGTGACTGTATAACCAACTCGTTGTCGCCTTCCTGCCGGTCGATGGAATAGACGGTCCATTTCCCATCATTGCTGATCAATTTTTGACCGATACTTTGCCATTCGTCATAGACTGTGTGATCGAGTGGCTTCTTTTGTGCATAACCGTTTAGGATAAACAGGAACGTCAACGCAAATAAAAACTGGATTCTCATCATCATTAGATAGTTAAAGCTTTAAAGATAATATGCGCAGGGCAAACAAAGTGTAGAAAAATAGGTGGCCGGCAGTTGAATAGCATTCTTTTTTGATAAGCTGATCAGCTGGCGACAATACCGGCATTCTTAACCAGCCTTTTTTCATGCCGGGCAAGAATAATGATATGAATGATAAGCGCTGTGGCGATAATGGCAAATCCAATATAAAACCATTTGCTGAGCAGCTTATTTTCCTGGTATATCATAAATGCCAACAGTATACCGTACACCGGTTCGAGGTTATATGTAAGGTTGACAGTAAAAGCCGAAAGACGTTTCAAAGCGTTGGACGAAAACTGGAAGGCTATAACCGAGCAAAACCACGATAGAACCAGCAACCATAAAAAATCTTCCAGTCCGGGTATGAGGCTTTCTACAGGAAACCGCTGCAGGTAAAATGGCATCAGCACCGACAGGCTGATAAGTCCGCCGAACTGTTGCCAGGTGAGTAGTGTTTCTACATTCACCCTTTTTAAAAACTGCCTGTTATAGATCGGGAAAAGCGCGGCCAGCACCGCTGAGACCAGCCCGATCACAATCGCTACTTTGTATTGTGAATCGAAATGGAAAATTATAGATATCCCGCCCAAAGTCATTAGCCCCAAAAACATTTCTGTCCAGTTGATCCGTTTCCGAAGAATAACGGGCTCCAGGATGGCGGTAAAAAAGCTGATGGACGAAAAACATACAAGCGCTACGGAGACATTTGAATATTTGATCGATGCGTAAAAAGTCACCCAATGCATGGCGGCGATAAACCCGACTGCGCAGATCTTCAGGATATCCTTTACCGGGATCTTCCGCAACTTTTTCATCAACCCAAAAAGGATGATCATGGTGAGAGTAGTTAAAAACAACCTGTACCAGACGAGCATTCCTTCGTTCAGGGAGATCAGGCGGCCCAGTATACCGGTGAACCCAGCCAGGAATACAGCAGCATGAAGTTGAAGAAATGCTTTTCTCATCGAGTGGTGAAGCTATAAAATGCGGGGGATTGGAAAAATGAAATTTGAGACGGAAGGTAAAAACTGTGTTCTTATCAAGTGGCTGGTATCCTATTTACCCTCGGCTACCATCTCGCTTTTATGCATCGGTGTCATCGAGATCGCTTCTGTTTTCTTTACCCTTTTGCGGTAATTGGTAAACAGGCTGTGCCAGCGAAGTTTCAAGACACCCAATATACCTTCTTTCACGATACCCTTGTTCATCTTGGAATTGCCGTACATCCTGTCCTGGAAAATGATCGGCACTTCCCGGATCTTGAATTGCAGTTTCCAGGTTGCAAATTTCATTTCGATCTGGAACGCATAACCTGTGAACCGGATCTCATCGAGGTTGATGGTCTCAAGTACCTCCTTGCGGTAACATACAAAACCAGCTGTGGGATCTTTAACAGGCATCCAGGTGATCAGCCGGGTATAAAACGAAGCACCTTTTGAAAGAGCTATACGGTTGGAAGGCCAGTTGACTACGCCTCCGCCTTTCACATATCTCGACCCGACAGCCATATCGGCGCCCTCGTATTTGCAGGCATGATAAAGTTTTGAGAGATCTGCCGGGTTGTGAGAGAAGTCGGCATCCATTTCAAATATAAAACGATAGTCATTGGCGATCGCCCACCTGAAGCCATAGATATAGGCCGTACCCAGCCCAAGCTTACCCCTTCTTTCTTCGATGAATAATTTACCATGAAATTTTTGCTGCAGATCTTTTACGATCGTGGCTGTACCATCGGGCGAGTTATCATCGATAACGAGCACGTGGAATCCTTCACCCAGGTTGAAAATAGCATGCAAAATATTCGCGATATTATCACGCTCGTTATAAGTTGGTATGACTACTAATTTTTCCACGTAAATCAGGTAGATAACGAATTTACAACAATCAAAAAAGACTGCTTTGTTAAATTGTTCACAGGGATACAGCCAAAATCAGGCCTTTTTCAGCATGGTACGGGTGTAAATTTCCGTGAGTTTTTGCTTGGTATGCTGGGGGAAATCACCCTTCATCATCCAGTCATAGTACTGAGGCTCAGCCCTTAAGACCTCAGCGACGGAGCGGCCCTTGAATTTACCAAAGTTAAAAACTTCCACGCCATTGTCCATCACGAACCTCCGGGCGAAATCCACAATGATGTCCTCGCCAATGGTCTTCAAAATGGTATCAATGGTATTGCCCAGTACGGGGTAACGTTCCAGCTGGGCTTCCAGGATCTCATAGGTTGCGGTAGCATCGGCTTCTGCACTGTGAGCGCCGTCAAGATTTTTATTGCAATAGAACTTATACGCTGCGCTTAGTGTTCGCTGCTCCATCTGGTGAAATATCTTTTGTACATCCACCAGTCTTCGGCCTTTCATGTCAAACTCAACTTTAGCACGAAGAAATTCCTCCATCAGCACAGGTATGTCAAAGCGATTGCTGTTGTAGCCTGCAATATCACAGCCATCAAGCACCTGCTTCAGCTCATTGGCCACCAGCTTAAAGGTGGGAGCGTCTTTGACCAATTCGTCGGTGATCCCGTGTACATCACTCGCCGTCCTTGGAATCGGCATCTCGGGATTTAGCAGTTTTCTTTTTACACTCCGGGTACCGTCGGGCAGTACTTTCACAATCGCGATCTCTACAATTCGGTCTGTTCCGGGATTGATACCCGTTGTCTCAAGGTCAATAGATGCCAGCGGTCGTGTAAGCTTCAACATTATATTCGCAATTTCTCTTTATTATATAGGGCGGTAAAGGTAGGGGTTTAACACGCTTATTAAAATGTATTTTGACCTGGAAATACCGTTTTTTTAACAGAACACGCCAGCCGGAAGCGGTGATAAATGAGCCAACCTCGCTATTTTTGCAAAATAAAAGATTTCGGGTTACGTTATACTAAAAAATAATCTCTTCTTCAAATGAAAAAATTTGCTTTTATCGCCCTGATGCTGATGGCGGTTTCCATTTTTGCCAGTTCCTGCTCCTCTTCCCGTAAGAGCGGTTGCCCGGGCAATCCGCAGGGTAATTACAAATTCAGGGGATAAAGCTGATCTGATCAGCTTTTTTTTATAACCCCTTTGCATTGATGAAGTTAACAAGGGCGGCCGTATTCTTCAGTTTAAGCTTTTTCAGCAGGTTATAACGGTGAACTTCAACCGTTTTGAGCGAAAGCTCCAGTTGCAGGCCGATTTCCCGGGAGGAAAATCCTTTCTTGATCAAATTGATAATATCCAGTTCCCGGCGGGATAAGCTGTTCAGCTCATATGAAACCTCGTCCGTTTCCTGGTAGGCCAGGATATTTTTCACTTCCTCACATATATATTTTTTGCCTTTGCTGACCTCCACGATGGCGTTGATCATTTCGTCTTTGGAGGAATTTTTGGTAACATACCCCATTGCGCCCAGTTGCAGCATCCGTTTGGCATATGCAGGCATGGTGTGCATGGAGACAGCAATAACCTTGGTACCTGGCGACATCCGGTGAATCTTCTCAGTAGCCTCAAATCCATTAAGCGGCGTCATATTTACGTCCATTAATATAATGGCCGGGTTTTTTGTCCTGACAATTTCAATAGCTTCTTCACCCGAACTGGTTTCACCGATTACCATAAATCGCGGATCGCTGTTGAGAATAAAAGACCAGGAGTCTCTTATCAACTTATGATCATCCACCAGAAGAATCGATAATTTTTCCATCACAAATACAAAGATATTCCACCTCCCGCAATTATCAACATTTGTGGGCGGAATGAGTGATTTTTTCCTCCCACATTAGCAAAAATGTTAAACTCAAAACAATCTAACCAAGTGAAACTGACGACTCGATAGCGTTGTAAACTGTATTAAGTTCATTTTCAGTTATACAATAAGGAGGCATTATATATATGACGTTTCCGAGAGGCCGCAATAGCACACCTTTTTCAATAAAATGATCATATAACCTGTCCCTGACAGGATTAAAATATGATGTTTCATTTTTGTTATGAAAATCCATCGCCAGGATGGTTCCGCGGCTACGCAAATTCCTTAATGCGGGATTCCTGTCGGTCTTATGAATAAAGTCCTGGTGATGTTGACTGATACGCGCTATGTTTTCCAGGCATTTATCCTGCAGCAAAATATCAAGACTCGCCAGTGCTGCAGCACAGGCTACAGGGTTGGCCGTATAGGAATGCCCGTGAAAAAATGTTTTAGATCGATCATTCGATAAAAAAGCATTATAAATTTCCGATGAACATGATGTAACGCCCAGGGGCATGGTACCACCTGTGATACCTTTTGAAAGGCAAATAATATCAGGCGTTATATTGATATGATCGCAGGCAAATAATTTTCCGGTTCTTCCAAACCCGGTCATAACCTCATCAGCGATTGTCAGGATACCATTTCCCCTGCAAATGCTGATCATCGTCTCCAGGGTCCCGGGTTCATACATCAGCATGCCACCGGCCCCAAGCACAAGTGGCTCAAATATTAAAGCGGCGATTTGGCCCTTGTGCTGGGTAATAATCTCTTTCAATTTTTCCACGCTCAACGTCCCATTTGCTCCACCGGGAAAAGGAATATGGATCACGTCAAACAAAAGTGGAGAAAAGGGATCGGTAAATGAGCCCCTCGCACTCACCGACATGGCACCAAATGTATCACCATGATAGGCATGTTCGATCGCGATAATTTTCAATCTCGGCCGTTCTTTATTGGCCCAGTATTGTAGCGCCATCTTTACCGCTACCTCAACAGCGGTCGAAACATTGTCGGAATAAAATATTCTTGACTGGTTGGCTGGCAAAATTTCAAGTAACCTTTCGGCAAGTAAAACAGCGGGCTCATGGGTGAATCCCGCAAAAATGGAATGCTCAAGTTGGTGTAGTTGTTCAGCAACTTTTTCAGCGATATAAGGATGAGCGTGTCCATGAATATTTACCCACCACGATGAAACCGCGTCGATATATTTTTTCCCGTCTTCATCCAGCAGGTAAACCCCCTCTCCTTTTACAATGCCTATGGGAGGCTTATCCAAACCAGCCTGCGTATACGGATGCCAGATCACTTTTTGATCCCGGTCCTGCAAACTGCTCATATCACTCCCTCCAGCCTCTTTCGGAATTTCTCAGCGTACATCAACACAGTTTTTTTATCAATCTTCTTTTCTTCCCGTAGTCGTCCAATATATTTAACGCCTGAATACTGCAGGATGGCGCGCTCTGCTGATTCATTTTGTTCCCCGTTGAATATAATACCGGCTATTTTTACGCCATACTTTTTCAAAACCGTTATCGACATCAAAGTATGATTGATGCTGCCGAGGTATGTTTTAGATACAAGTATAACCGGCAGCCGCCACCGTTGTATCAGGTCAATATTCAGGTATTCATCATTCAGCGGTACCATAAGTCCGCCTGCAGGCTCGATCAGGATGCGATTAGCGCTTTTGGGTGGTGTAAGCTGATCTACTTCGATCTTCAGTTCCTCTTTTTCGGCAGCCGCATGCGGCGACATAGAGTATGCAAGCCTATAGACTTCCGGGTGAAAATAGGATTTAGTATTCGTAATAAAATGCCTGACATAGTCAGTATCACTAAAACTCAGGCTACCGGCCTGAACAGGTTTCCAGTAGTCGGCCTCAAGCGCCTCAGCAAGAATCGTCGCCACTAAAGTTTTTCCCACACCTGTACCGGTTCCGGCCACTACTATGTTTTTCATGAAAAAAGTATTTGTTGAAGAAAATGTTTTAGTTCGTCTACCTGCGCGGTGGTATTGTGCAGGTGAAGGCTGATGCGTAAACGCTCACGACCTGCGGGCACGGATGGACTCACGATTGCCCGAATATCAAAACCTTTGTCCTGCAAAGTTGCCGCGACTTTTTTTGCCCTATCAGCTCCGGGAATTACCAGGCTCTGAATTGGGCTGGTGCTTTCAATAAGGTAAGCGTCATCCGGTGTAAGAAAATCTTCCCTGAACCTGGCTACCAATTCATGCAAAGATTTATTAGAAAAACTGTCCGATTGTAAAACGCCATAAGCAGACCGGACAGCTGCGAGTGAATGTAAAGGCAGCGCGGTGGTAAAAATAAATGAGCGGGCAAAATTGACCAGGTATTCCCGTAAAACACGGCTGCCAATAATGATCGCACCATGGCTACCGATAGCCTTACCAAATGTATGTACACGGGCGAAAATATCTGATTCTAATCCATACGCACAAACCAGTCCCCTGCCCTTTTCGCCAAATACACCTGTGGCATGAGCTTCGTCTACAATAAGGTTGGCATTATAGGTTTTACAGATGGTTACAAATTCCGGAAGTGGCGCCATATCGCCATCCATCGAATAGACAGATTCCACGGCAACAAAAATATTCGCATGGGAAGCCATGCTCTCCCGCGCTTTCCGCAATTTTTTTTCAAGATCTGCCACATCATTGTGAGCAAACCTTAACCTGTTGGCATAACTCAGCCGGCATCCATCGATGATGCTGGCATGTATCAGTTCATCAGTGATCAGGTAGTCGTCTTTTCGTGCAAGACAGGAAAACAAACCCAGGTTGGCATCGTAACCTGAATTAAAGATCAGCCCGGCTTCAGCCTGGTGAAACGATGCAATATCCTGTTC
>JAEYOL010000241.1 GCA_023411775.1 Bacteroidota bacterium
TAATCCGTGGCTAAGTAAACTTTGAAGGGAGCAGGAAATTATTTCTCCCCCGCCATCTCCATAATTATCTTCCACTCCGCATCGGTAACGGGTTGTACAGAGAGACGACCGAGGCGTACGAGGGCCATATTGGCGAGTCGTTTGTCGGCTTTTACCTGGGCTAGGGTAACTGGTTTCTTTAATTTTTTATGCGCTTTTAGATCAACAGCAACCCATGCATCATTGTCGGTGCTGGGGTCCTGGTAAGCTTCTTTGGCCACTTTGGCGATACCAACAATGGCTGTGCCTTCATTGCTATGGTAAAACAAAACCTCATCACCTTTCTTCATGCCACGCAAATGAAGACGAGCCGCATAGTTGCGCACGCCGTCCCAAACAGTTTGTTTGTCCTTTACCAATTGATCATAGCTATAAACGGAAGGTTCTGATTTTGCCAGCCAGTATGCCATACATTTAGAATTTGGGATCTCAAAAATAAGCGTTCTTCAGTTTACTGTATTGACTTGAGGTATACACTATCACCAACCTGTCGCCAATACATCAGCGAGGTGCATCGTTTTTAAGTTATATTCCTTGTGCGTGATATATCCCTGCAAGTGCATCAGGCAGGAAAGATCAGTGGAGATAAGATATTGAGCACCAGTGGCGAGGGCGTTTTCAACTTTTTGTTCGCCCATTCCGATTGAGATAGCTTTAAACTTCACCGCAAAAGTGCCACCAAAACCACAGCAGGTTTCTACATCATTCATTTCTACAATTTCAAGCCCCTTTACATGCGATAACAGGCGGCGCGGTTCAGTTTTGATTCCGCATTCGCGCAAACCGGCACAGCTATCATGGTAGGTAGCTTTGCCCTGAAGTTCTGCACCAAATTTTTCGATCTTTAATATTTTGACAAGGAACTCCGAGAATTCAAAGATGCGTTTTCCAATATCCGCCACCTCATGATGCAGCGAGGAATTTTCGAAAAGTTTGTTGTAATAGTTACGTATAAAACCAACACAGCTGGCACTGGGGGCCACTACATAATCGCTTCCACTGAAATCTTTTAAAAACTTTGTGCATACAGACTTCGACTCATCCCAGAACCCGGCATTAAAAGCAGGTTGTCCGCAGCAGGTTTGGTTATCATTATAATCAACAGTACAACCAGCTTTTTCCAGCACCTTGATCATGTTGAAGGCTGTATCGGGGAATAGCTGGTCTACAAAGCAGGGAATAAAAATCTGAACATTCATGTTCGGGTTCCTTGTACTTGGGTTGCTTATTTTTTAAATGATCGTTGAAGGGATACCATCTTCAGCGCTGTGATCGCAGCTTCGTCGCCCTTATGGCCGTGTTTACCGCCGATCCGTTCACGGGCCTGTTCCTCGTTGTCGACCGTGAGTACACCAAAGATAACGGGCACAGGCAGGCTAAGGTTAAGTTGCAGCACACCATCTGTGACGGACTTGCATACATAATCAAAATGCGGCGTATCTCCACGTACAACGCAGCCCAGCGCGATAAACGCATCCGGTTTTTGCTCAGTTTCGGCGTCCCAAAAACTTCGGATCGCAAACGGGATCTCTACTGCACCTGGAACCGTGATCGTGATGATCTTCTTGACGTCATGCTTTTGCAGGCTGGCAATGGCGCCTTTCTCCAGTTCGCCAACAATAGCCGCATTCCATTCAGTTTTCACCAAAACGATACAGGCATCCTGGATGTTCAGAATGCCTGTGTCGACCTGTAGTACTTTGCTATTAGCAATATCAGCCATAATTAATTCACATTGTAAACACCCAATTGTGCCAGGTAGTTGTCGGCTTCAAAGCCCTGCTGTGTTCTTGGGAATTTTTCTTTTAGTTCTTTATATAAAGCGATCGCTTCTTTCTGATCTTTCATCACGCGGTCGGCAAGATATGCTGCCAGGAATAGCGCTTCTGCAGAACTGGCCTGGTCTTCCTCGAAATGGCGACCGGCTTTTTTATAATAGTTCAGTGCATCCGCGTTTTTACCAAGATCAGCTGAAGCGTCACCCAGCAGTTTGTAAGCTCTTTGTTGGATCTGTTTGGCATCGCTGCTAAAATCTTTTAAATGTTTTATCGCGTTTGCATTGTCATCAAGTTTGATATAGCAGCTGCCGGCATAAAAATGAGCGAGGTTGGCCGCATCGGTACCGCCATAGCGGCTGATGATCCGCAGGAAGCCGGGGTTCTGTCCATCACCGTTCAGTGCAAGGTTCACAGAGTCTTTACGGTAATATTCTTCTGCTTTGAACATCGCATCGGCAGCTTTTTCTTCCTTAGGTTTTTGAATCAGGTTTTTATAAACAAAAAAACCGCCTACCACCAGGATAAGCGCCGTGCCTACACCGAGGATGATCTTGCTGTAACGGCTCCAAAAATCTTTTGCTTTCACGACCACGTCCTCAGCTGGCTGAGTTTCCGTCACATTTTTCTTTTCTGCCATAATTATTGATGTGCTTGTTTTAGGTTTTTATTTGTGCTGCAATCTTTAGGGAGTGCTTAGCAGCTTTAGTCAATTATAAAGGGATAGTTCTGGTCAACATAAATGTCCTTCAACACCTCGTCATCGTCGGGCCATGGACTTTCTTCTGCAAATTTTACAGAGTTGGCCACGGTGTCGTCTATTCTCTTGTCAATGACGGCCAGTTCTTCTTCAGTGGCCATTTTATTGTCAAGGATATTTTTACGCACCACCTGGATGGGGTCTTTCGACTTGTACTCGTCTACTTCTTCCTTGGTGCGGTATTTCTGAGGATCACTGATCGAGTGACCTTTATAGCGGTAGGTTTTTATTTCCAGTAATGTTGGGCCACCTTTTTCCCGGGCTCTTTTTACTGCGCGGGCCACGCCTTCGTGCACCGTTTCAGGTTTCATGCCATCGATCACATCGGCGGGCATTTCATATCCATCGGCCAGCTTATAGATATCCACCACGTTTGAAGTACGTTCTACCGAAGTACCCATGGCGTAGTTGTTGTTTTCACAAATAAAAATTACCGGCAGCTTCCACAGCATAGCCAGGTTGAAGGTTTCATGCAGGATACCCTGTCTTGCCGCGCCATCGCCAAAAAAGCAAAGCACCACATTATCAGTACCGCGGTAGTTTTCTGCAAATGCGAGCCCTGCGCCGGTGCCGATCTGTGCACCTACGATGCCATGGCCGCCGTAAAAGTTTTCCTTTTTCCCGAAGAAGTGCATACTGCCACCCTTGCCTTTGGCACAACCGGTAGCCTTGCCGTACAACTCTGCCATGCAACTGTCCACAGTAACGCCTTTGGCAATAGCCAGCCCGTGATCCCGGTATGCCGTAATGAACAAATCCTCGGGTTTGGTGGCGGTCATACAACCTGCGGCGATCGCTTCCTGGCCGATATAGGCATGGAAAAAGCCGCGGATCTTGCCTTCCATTTTATACTTCTCCTCCGCCATCAATTCAAACTGCCGGATCAGCTGCATCAACTCGTACCAATACAGGTAAGTTTCTTTGGAAAATTTGGTAGCCAATGGGTAAAAAATTTGAGGTGCAAAAATAAGGGAAAGTTGCAAGGATTTGAAATCCCGCATTTTAAACTTTTTAGCCCTATTTTCCCGCTACTTATCTTGCAGAACTGAATGCTTTACCTAGAGTCGATATCGATATTCCAGTTTAAGAATTATACCAACCGGGTTTTCCCTTTTTCGGAGCGGATCGTGGGTATTTGCGGCAATAACGGAGTGGGCAAAACCAACCTGCTTGACGCCATTCATTATCTGTGTTTTACAAAAAGCTATTTTTCCCGAGTCGATGCCAATAGCGTTCAGCAGGGTCGCACCGGTTTTCGAATCGAAGGCCATTTCAACCTGAATGGTAAACTTGAAAAAACGGTTTGTATCCTGCGGGAATCCGGGAAAAAGGAATTTTTGGTGGAGGAGCAGTCGTATGATAAGTTTTCACAACATATAGGCCGCTACCCCTGCGTGGTGATTGCCCCCGATGATGCGCAGCTTATCACGGGAGGCAGCGAGGAAAGGCGGAAATTCCTGGATGCCATGCTCTCGCAACTCGATGAAGACTATCTCCGGCACCTGATCAGTTATACCAAAGTCCTGCAGCAGCGAAATGCGTTGCTGAAAGCATTTGCAGAGTCCGGCAACCGGAATATGAGCCTGCTGGATGTGCTGGATGATCAACTCACCGGGCCGGGGGAATATATCTTCAATAAGCGAAAAGAGTTTTTGATCTCTTTTCTTCCCATGGTTAAACATCTTTACTTTGATATCGCCAGGCAACAGGAAGATATAAGCCTGTTGTATGAAAGTGAATTGCTGCAAACACAATTCACCGAACTTCTCGCAGCGTCGCGTCAGCGGGACTGCCTTGCGCAGCGTACCACGGCGGGTGTGCACCGCGACAATATAGAGATCAACCTTGCTGGTCAGCCCTTTCGCAACATTGCGTCGCAGGGTCAGCGTAAGAGTTTGTTATTCGCACTCAAGCTGGCAGAAATGGAAGTGTTGAAAAAGGAAAAAGGGTTCGCTCCGCTTCTTTTGCTGGATGATGTCTTTGAAAAACTGGATGAGGACCGCATCGGCAACCTGTTGCAACGGGTTTGTGTAGACTGCGAAGGCCAGGTTTTTATTACCGATACCAATGAACAGCGACTGAAGACCCACCTCGATGCGATTGGCGTGCAGTACCAGTTAATGATGCTTTAATAATTTTGTTTTTGCCGTCTTGAAAATGCTGGCTTGTCTATATTTTCTCAACCCCAATGAATACCTTTGAGCCATGGGTGAATATTCAATCGGCTCGGCTATCCAGCATTTCTTAAACCAGAGTCGTATTAAGGGAGATATCCAGGCGATGCAGATCGAGGATGTGTGGGAACAGATCATGGGAAAAACCATTGCGCGCTATACTGATAAACTGCAGATTTTCGGGGACAAGTTATTTATTACAACAAGTGTAGCCCCCTTAAAACAGGAACTCATTTACCAGAAAGAAAAAATCATTCAACGGGTAAATGAGGCCCTGGGACAAAAAGTCATTCGTGAAGTGGTGATTCAATAAGAATACACCAGGTTCTTATCTTCTACATCAAATATTTTTAACCGGTGATTGACGGCTTCCTGGATGATATCATCGGATGAAACCACACCGAGGAAATTGTGATCCTGGAATACCGGTACATAGCGCACATTAAATCTTTTCATTAGTCGCATGCAATCTTCCACTGTATCTGTCGCGTCAGCAGCAGGAAAACGTGTATTCATCAGTTGATTTACCTTGGTGAGAGTGATTGAACGATTGTTGAAAATTGTCTTGGTGGCGATATCATGCTCGGTAAGCAGCCCCAGGTATCTTTCATCGTCGTCCATCACGATCAGGTAGTCGGTATTCTGGCAACTCATCCTGCACAGTGCGTCACTGATCGTACAGTTGGGCGAAATCTTGTTGAAATGAGATTGCTTTTTGGCGAGTAAGACTGTGACGTTTTCCATAAATAAAGGTTTATTGGTTTACAACAATTGGTTTTATTCATGGGGACGTAGAGTAGACACCTTGCCTGCCATTTAAAGTTACGATCCAGACAAGCAACAATATTGAGGGAAAATACGCTATTTAAGCGTGTTGAATATACTCCACTAACCCGCTTTTTGTATGCAAAAAGTGTACCCCATTTTTAATTTATCAGGTCGGGGTTAGGCTAAATCGGTTTACTGTTCGAAGTATATTTTTTTGTTGGCTTAAAAGCTAGTGTAGTGGCCTTCCCGGCGTTTCGGTACGAAATTTCTCCATTCCTTTTCTGTCCTGTAAGGTCACAAAACAGGTTTTCAGGTCTTTACCGCCAAAAACCAGGTTGCTTACATTTTTTCCCTTCAGTTCCACTTCGGTGATTAATTTCCCCTCCGGGGAAAAAATGGCAACCGTGCCCTTGCCATAGCGTGTGATATACAGGTTGCCGCCGGCGTCAGTTTTCATGCCGTCGAGCCCGTGATCTTCAAACGACGTGAATAATCGCTGGTTTGAAATATTACCCTCGGGGTCTACATCAAAAGCCCAGACTTTCTTATCTGTGCTTTCGTTGAGGTATAAGATTTTCTCGTCGGGACTTAAACAGATACCGTTGGTGGTGCCCATTTCCGTTTTTAACAATACAGCCTGCTTGTCAGTTCCGATCTTCCACAACTGTCCTTTACCATTTTTCCAATCCGGGTCACTGGCGAAAACAACACCATTTTTGTTGATGCAGATATCATTGGGCTGGTTGAAGCGGTCATCGTGGCAATAAACGCTGACTTCTTTTGTGCTGGTGTTTACCTCCAGTACGTTGTGTCCGGTAAAGTCGGCCACCAGCATATTTCCCGCCGCATTGAACTGGATACTGTTGCCCGTGCTGCCCTCAGGCAGGGTTACAAATAATTCAACCTCGCCTTCTGGCTTAACTTGTCCAATGGTACCGTCTTTTTGAAAATTAACAACGAAGAGGTTGCCGTTTTTGTCAACTGCCGGTCCCTCGATATTATTTGAAAAAAGATTTTCGGCCGTATGATCCTCGGCCTGGTACAAAGTTTCCTCAAATGTTTTGGATGTATTCATATTGCCCGTACAGGATACAAGCGCTATGCCTGAAAAAACAATTGCTTTTTTCATGCTGAAAATTATTGAATGCGGACACGAGGGTCTACTACCCCGTAAAGGATATCTGCCAATATATTAATTAGAATAAAAAAGGTAGCCGATATCAACACGGAGCCCATCACAACGGGGTAATCCAGTTTTTCCAACGCGTCGACCGTTACCTTGCCAATGCCCTGCCAGCCAAAAATATATTCCACAAAAAAAGCGCCCGCCAAAAGTTCGGCAAACCAGCCGGTAATGGCGGTGATAACAGGATTCAAAGCGTTGCGTAAACCATGTTTCCAGATCACTCTTCGTTTACTGAGACCTTTGGCATAGGCAGTCCGGATATAATCCTGGTCAAGTGTATCCAGCATGGCGCTCCGCGTAAGTTGCGTGATAATAGCAAGCGGACGTATCCCCAGCGTCACGGCAGGAAGTATCAGGTTTTGCAGGGAGAGTTTTTTTTGTCCCGTCACCTCGTCAATATCAAACCAGCTTCCGGATATATGCAGACCAGTCCAGTCGCTGAGTACAAATCCAAACGCATACGCGATGATGATGCCCATGAAAAATGAAGGTGCAGAGATGCCGACAATACTTGAAAAAATGGCAGACGTATCCACCCAGGTATTTTGTTTCACTGCGGCAATCACACCGAGTGGTATTCCAAGTACCACCGCAATAACCATTGCGGCAATGGCCAGGATCAGCGTGCCTGGCAGCGCCTGCATAAGGATGGTGCCCACATCGCGGCGGCTTTGATAAGATTTGCGTAAGTATGGCACTTTGACCCCAAACTTTGTTTCGCCGCCAATAAAAATACCTTTAAGCGGTCGGGATTCAATTTCCGTTTTACTATGTACACATATCGGCGAAACATCGTTGAGATAATAAACAAATTGTTTCCATTTAGGCTGATCGAGATAGAGTTCTTTCCTGATATTGGCCTGCGTAGCGGAGTCACCGGTTTGTCCCATGATCAACCGGGTAGGATCACCAAAGCCCTGGAACAACATAAACACCAGCACGATAACACCGGCGAGTACAAGAATACCGTAAAATAGTTTTTTGGCAATGTATCTAAGCATGCCGGATCATGGGTTTAGGGTGTCAGATTGAATAGTATCCTGCTGCGGCGGAGGTATTGTTTTTGCCTGCACTGGCAGCGCATTGATGCGATCTTCAATTCTACCTGCCCGCTTGTGGCCCTCCTTCTCGATAATAGTGCCTTCTTTCAATAAATAAAAGCAGGGATTGGTGCGTGCTGCAGTGCGAATAGCAGTGTAGTCACAAACGAATACTGGTATACCGGCAAAAGCTGTGGATGCGAAATGGCTTATAGCCTCCTCTCTCCTGCTGGTGACTGCATATACAGGAACATTCTTTGCGGTTGCAGCTTCATAAATTTCTCCAAGTTCATCCTGCCATTCGGAAAAAGGCTTGTCGAAGTTTTCACAAAACACGATCACCGCATATGGATCTGATAAAACAATGGAAGTTGAATCTTCATCTGTGATGCCGGTCAGGGCAAATCCTTTGATCGCCGGTTCTGCGTTGCCTTTGCGGATCAGTTTATCGGTGCGGCTTACATAATTATAATTGTCCAGATCTGCGGGTAACTCTGCAGGCGCGAATTCAAATTGTTGTCCTTCTTTCTCATAAACGAAGCGGATCGCGAAGCTGTCGGGTAATGCCCCCGGGGGGATCTTCATTTTTTCTGAAATGTTATTTCCTTTTTTATAAGGCAAACAGTCTACTACCGGCAGGTAGGTCAGCGCATACCATTGAATGCCGAAACTGAATACCGTTACGATCCCCATCAACAACGCGCTTATTTTTCCTGAAAAGACAGGTTTGATCCGATGGCGCTGCCAAAAGATAAAACCTATCAATATGGTGAGCGCAACGTCTTTGAGGAAAGAAGTTTTGGAACTGATCGGCAGGCAGTCGCCAAAGCAGCCGCAGTTGGTTGGCTTACCCGTAACGTAAGTATAACCGGTAAGAAAAGTAAAAAACAGGATCAGAAGCAGAAGCAGCCAGCTAAAGAGCCTGATCCGCCAGCCGATCAGCAGGGCAAAACCGGCGATGATCTCAAAGGCATTCATCAGTATCGACGAGGCCAGCGATATGGGGTTTAACTGTGTCAGATGCCAGATCTCGAAGAACTCCTGCATTTTATAGCTCAATCCATGCGGATCATTAGCCTTTACCAGCCCGGAAAAGATAAAAAGCAGGCCCACTACAACGCGGGAAAAAGTTAGTAAGACTTTCATAAAATTAATTTATCCAGTATCCGGCATCCAGTATCCAGTATCCAGTATCTAGTATCCAGCATCCAGTATCAACGCAAACACACTGTAGTTTATGATATCATGATAATTCGCATCAATCCCCTCACTGGCAAGGGTCTTCCCTTCATTGAGCAGGATCTGGCGAATGCGCTGCAGTTTCATGAGGATCAGGTCTACAAAACTTTCCTGGCTCATGCTGCGCCATGCTTCGCCATAGTCATGATTTTTATTTTCCATCAGTTCCTTGCTCACTTTTATATGATGGTCGTACAGCGATGAAACCCTGTCGAGTTCAAGTTCCTCCGGGGTATCTTTGGGCAGGCTTAACTGGATGAGCCCAATGATCGCGTAGTTGATGATGCCGCGGAATTCGGCGGAGATATCTTCAGCTACCCTTTGTTGTTTTTTCTCCTGGATGGTTCGGATACGCTGTGCCTTTATGAATATCTGGTCGACGATGGAGATGGTTCGCAGCACTCTCCAGGCGGTTCCATAGTCCTTTGCTTTTTTCAGGAATATCTCCTTACAGGAAGCGATCACACTATCGTATTCTAAATTGGTGTTCGTCATGTTAGCCGGTTCAGTCATACTGATCATAAATGCGCTTGTTCTTACCTTAGCTTCAAAAATAAAGAAACAAAGCCTAATGTTTACGCTCAATTGTAAAGGCCGCCTGCTGGTTGTTGATAAGCCGTTGGTAATGGGGATCATCAATGTTACACCCGACTCGTTTTACGAGCCCAGCAGGAAGCAGAGCATCGATGGAATACTGAATATAGCGGAAGGAATGATTAATGACGGTGCCGCTATCCTTGATATCGGTGGTCAGAGCACAAGACCTGGCAGCGAACCGGTGAATGAGGAGGAGGAGTTGAACAGAGTGGTCCCTGCCATTGAGGCAATAACCGGAAGATTCAAAGATGTTGTTATTTCGATAGATACCTATTACGCAGGTGTGGCGAGGAAGGCTGTTGAGGCAGGAGCATCCATCATCAATGATATCAGTGCTGGCAGCATGGATGCAGGCATGATTGACACGGCCGCCAGCCTGAAGGTGCCATACGTGCTCATGCATATGCAGGGTGTGCCGGGAAATATGCAGCAGGCGCCACATTATGAAAATGTAACACGTGAGGTGCTGGACTTTTTTATTTCCAAAACCGATGAGCTCAGGAAGGCTGGTATCAATGATATCATCATCGACCCAGGGTTTGGTTTTGGGAAAACCATTAAGCATAATTTTGAACTCCTGCGAAACCTCAACCTTTTTAAAATGCTGAATTGTCCACTACTGGTAGGTATTTCCCGAAAATCGACAATTTGCAAAACGCTGAACGTCACTTCCGATCAGGCGCTCAACGGAACTACTGTTTTAAATACAGTTGGCCTTATGAACGGCGCATCGATCTTAAGAGTGCATGATGTAAAGGAAGCCGTGCAGGCGGTTAAGCTGATGTTTGCGATGAACGAGGTTTAGTAGCATCAAAAAAAAAACAAAAGCACCTACAGAATAATGTAGATGCTTTCTCTCTCTTTCACCAAGACGTTTTAATCATGCCTTAATGGGGGTTCTTCAGTAATTCAAAGGATTGGACAGGTATTGTAGTACGGTAAATGTCAAATTTTGACGGTTTTCATAGTGCTTACTCTTATGGATCTTGGACTAAAAACGGGGCCTCATACACTGTCCACAAAAAAGCCGCCTCTTTTCAAAGGCGGCACAAAGTTGCAACTTTATTTTCATATCACAATCAATCCAGGATTGAGTTGTATCAATTTCTTAAAGCTTGTTTATCTTGAATCTGTTGTTGGCGTATCTGAAACTTTCAGCAATTCGATATCGAATTTCAAAGCTTCAAATGGTTTGAATGGAGAACCCTGCGGTGGATTCTTACCATAAGCTCTGAACCCGGGGATATACAGTGTACCTTTGCCTCCTTCCTTAAACAACCTCATTCCTTCGTCCCAGCCGTTGATGACCCTGCCCTGGCCCAATTGGAAGGTGAATGAACTTTCCTGGAAAAGACTGTCGGTTTCAAGAAACCTGCCTGCGTATTTAACGGTTACATATTTTCCGGAATCCGCTTGCGGTCCTGTACCCTGCTGAAGGATCTGGACAAAAGTTCCTTTCCCGGTTTTTTGCGCGTCTATATTATTCTTCTTCAGGTAGTCTTCCATTTGCTGTATGCCTTTCGCCGCTTCACCTGATTTTTCCATCTCAATATCTTCTTTGTCTCTCATTTCCTGCATCTCCTTACGCATCTTAGCCGCCTGCTCTTCCTGTTCTTTCAACATACGCGGGCGATCCCTCTCCGATTCCGCAGTCATATCAACCTGGTAGAGACTATCATTTTCTATAATATCTAATACCTTGAATGAGGTTGTCAACCTGTCGCTTCTCTTCATGAAAGGTGGTACTTCAGGCATGATACCTTTTTTAATCAGCGAATCGATCAGTACCACGGTAACCACGCTGTCTCCTTTTCTTAACAGGTGAAAGATCTCACCAGGGTTGTAAGCCTCGTTGGGTCCGGCAGATACTTTTACGTAAGCAGGCATTTTACCAAAACTCGTTTGGAGTACCGAGTCATTCAGTTTTTGGGTGAAATGAAGTTTCAGGTATTCACCTTCTTTGACAGTAGAGTCTTTGGCGTTTGACGAGATGATCTTGTACAGCATCCCGCTTTTTGTTTTCTGGTAATTTATATTGTTGCATGAACTTACCAGGGCCATGCTTGCGATCAGTACAATGGAAACAAAGATTGGTTTCATTTTAAGTGTTTATTGTAATAAAGTCTTATTTGCTTTGACAGCTTCTTTAAATTTCTGCACGGTAACTTCCAGTGAGTCCATACTACGGCCACCCGAGGCATTGAAATGTCCCCCACCCTCAAAATATTTTCGAGCAAAGGCATTACAGTCAAAATCACCCTTGCTCCGGAAACTCCATTTTCTTTCCTCGTCGCGGTCTATTACCAGTCCCACCAATTTTATGCCCTGAATGGATTGTGGGAAATTGACCAATCCTTCAGTATCCCCCGTTTTTATATAATATTTAAGCAGGTCATTTTTAGGTATTGCTACCAGCGCGGTATTGTATTCATACAGCACTTCCATGCGATGCAGGAGTACATGCCCTGTGAACCTGAGCTTATTTTCCAGGAAATTATCAAACAGGTTCTCATGCACCTTAGAATGTTCCAGCCCTTTTGATTTAAGGTCTGCTACCAGCAGGTGTACACCTGCATGCGCTGAAGGAAAACGGAACGAACCGGTATCAGACACAACGCCTGCATAGATGCACTCACCTATGTCTTCATCGATCCTGTCGCCATGACCCGATGCAACGATCAGGTCATAGATCATTTCGCAGGTTGAACTTTTCGAAGTATCGCTGATACCATAATCGAAGGAAGGTGAATCGGGTTCGCGGTGATGGTCAATCAGAATCTTTACGCATTTTGCTTGCTGGAGCTTTCCCGCAAGATGCCTGGTACGATGAAAAATGTTGAAGTCGAGACAAAATAACCAGTCGGCTTCGTCTAACGCCAACTCCGCTTTAGCTTTATTGGCTTCATAGTCGATCACTTCCTCGCAACCCGGCATCCAGTTGAGCCATTTGGCCCAGTTGGTTGGCGAGATCACGGTCACCTGGTGACCAAGCTGTTTTAAAAAACGCGCCAGGCCCAGCGAAGCCCCCATGGCATCGGCGTCGGGTTTCTGGTGCATGGTAATAATCGTCTTGCGCGGTTGTGGCAAAAGTGGAAATATATCCTGGATGGGTTTCATAAAAGCGGTTGCGAAGATAAGGGAATAGGCGGGATAATAGTCGGGAGGTGGGTGTCGATAGTCGGGAGTCGCTAACTTAGAATTTTCATTATAATTCTAACCTTAAATTGGCAATCAGGAATTAGCAACTCACTCACTCTTTCCCTATTTTTGCGGCCCAAAAGCAATAACAATGAGCAACAGGACATTTACAATGATCAAACCGGATGCGATGAAGAACGGCCATGCAGGCCTTATCCTGGACAGGATCATTAAGGAAGGTTATAAGATCGTAGCCCTGAAACTGACAAAACTCAATGCAGAGAAGGCCGGAGAATTTTATGCCGTACACAGGGAAAGACCTTTTTACGGAGAATTGGTGGAGTTTATGAGCAGCGGCCCCATCATAGCAGCGATACTCGAGAAAGATAATGCTGTTACCGAATTCCGTAACCTGATCGGTGCCACCAATCCCGCACAGGCAGCAGAAGGCACCATTCGTAAATTATATGCCACTTCACTTGGAGAAAACGCGATTCATGGCAGCGACAGCGATGAGAATGCCAAAATTGAAGGCGATTTTTTCTTTTCGGTTTTGGAAAGAGTTTGAAACAACGACAGTAAATTGCTGAAAACTTAGCTTATGCATCCCAGGAAGTTGGTGCTGCTGGTAATGCTCCTTATTACCACAGCGGGCTATGCCCAGAAAAATTTTTCTTATACGCCCGAAAAACCTAAGCCTGGTGATGTGATTGAATTCATATACGAGTCTGCCGGCGACCTGGCCGGCAGTATGGAACCGGTAGAGGCGATCGTCTACAGTTTGGGTAGCAATGGCCGCAGCGCTACTGACCTGGTATTAAAACGCAAGGGTTACAAATACTCCGGTACCATAACCACCGATACTTCTCAAAATTTTATTTACCTCGCTTTTTTCGTCGACAGGAAGTTTGACAACAACAACGACGAGGGCTATTTTATTCATTTATACGATAATGATAAAATAACCGAGGGTAGTTATGCAGGTCTTTCCCAGTTTTACCAGCTTTATGCCCCCGGTGCAGGCGTTGCCAGGAACAACGAAAAAGCCCTGGCCATGATCCAGGAGGAAATGGAAAACTATCCTGCAAGCCGAAACCAACATCTACCCGCTTATTTAAAACTGGTCATGGCTTTGAAAAAGCCTGATGCAGGTGTGATCGTTCAAAAAGAGATCGAACAGACACTTAAGAATGGCCTGGTGAGCGAATCAGATTACAGTGTACTTGAAGAACTATATACAATTGCGAAGTTGCCCGAACAAACAAAATTGATCAGTGGAATTAAGAAAGACAAATTCCCTGACGGTAATTGGGTTGTGGGTGAAACCATTAGAAAATTTAATGCTGAGGCTGACCCCTCACGGAAAAAAGAATTACTGGCCGGGATAAAACAAAAGATCGATACTGATAGTGCCTGGTCAGGCCAGCGTAAAAACCTTACCGGTTACCAGTTATCTTATTTGAACAGCTATATCGCTAAAAAAGACTGGGCTGGTTACAAAGCGGCAGTAGCCGAAGCTGGTATTACCAATAAGGACCAGTTGGCCAGCCAGTATAATAATGCTGCCTGGCGCATCCAGGAATCGGGTGAACACCTTGACCTGGCCGAAGAGTTATCTGAATTTGCCGTGCTGCATGCCAAAGCTGAAGCAAAGAAACCCAGCGCTACGCGGCCTGCAAATCTGACCGAAAAGCAATGGCAACGCCAACGCGAAAATACTTATGCCATGTATGCAGATACGTATGGCATGGTAATGTATAAGCAGGGCAAGTTTAAAAAAGCTTTACCTTATGCAAAGGATGCAATGTTGCACTGGAAAGCAGAAGTCCCCGATTATAATACTACCTACGCGTTACTAGCCGAGAAGGCCCTGCCCGCTAAGCAATATAAAAAGGAGCTGGAACAGTTTGTGGTCAATGGTAAGGCTAGTAACGAGATAAAAGAGATACTGAAGCGTTTGTATAAAAAGGAACATAAGGATCCAGAAGGGTTCAATACTTATTTTGCCACACTCGAACAGGCAAGCTATCTTAAAATGCTGGAGGAACTGCGTAAATCCATGCTCAGCCAGGCAGCACCTTCCTTTGCGCTGCTTGATCTGGATGGAAAAGAAGTCAGTGCCAGCTCGCTAAAAGGTAAAGTAGTGGTCGTCGATTTCTGGGCCACCTGGTGCGGTCCCTGCAAAGCCAGTTTCCCCGGTATGCAAAAGATGGTAACCAAATACAAAGAAAAGGATGATGTTAAATTCATCTTTGTTGATACCTGGGAGAGAGTGGAAAACAAGGAAAAAAACGCGGCCGACTTTATTGCCAGCAATAAATACAGTTTTCATGTGTTGATGGACAACGACAACAAAGTCGTGGAAGATTTTAAAGTGGAAGGTATACCCACCAAGTTTGTCATTGATAAAGACGGCCTGATCCGTTTCAAATCGGTAGGCTTTGATGGAAGTGATGATAAGCTGGTAAAGGAACTCACCGCCATGATCGAGATGGCCGCTGATCCAAC
>JAEYOL010000242.1 GCA_023411775.1 Bacteroidota bacterium
TTGAATTTTTCAAACGAAAGCGTATCGATAAATACTAACTTTCCCGCTCGCCATTGAATATTGTAAGGAGTCGCTTCCCTAAGCACCATATCATACTGTAGTGCTTCTGCCGCCAGCCGAAGCGTGAGCAGGGCCGCATCACGTAGCATATCAAAACTCCATTCAAAAGGATAAGATATAAATGGAAGTTTCTCCGGCTTTAATGTCAGGTAGTGCTGCGGATCACCGGTAAAATTTTCCGACAGGGTTGTATGCGGGATAAGCAGGTCTTGCGACACGAGATGGTCAAAGCACCCGCTTTGTATAAAATGATCAAAATGTTCCTTAAAACTGAGGTTGACCTGCCGGTACAGGGTTTGGTTTTTTTCAAATATAAAACCAGAGTCGTCCCTGTATGATGACGGGAGTTGTTGAAATGCGGCTGGCATTAACGCGACGAACTGTCCTTTTGTTTTTTAAATAGTCTCGAAAAAAAAGCCTGGATATATAGTTTGATATTCCTGAAAAAGAAAGCGACTCCCAACAGCGCCGCAGCAATTACCTGTACCAGGTAACTGCCGCTTCCCGGGTCAATATATAATAATTGGGTGAATATCACAGGTAATTCAGATTTGTTTTCGGCGTTAAAGTTAACAAAGTCTCGTACATCAGCCGTATTGTATTTTCGATATCATCGCGATGCAGCATTTCCACCGTGGTATGCATATAGCGCAAAGGGATCGATATCAGCACAGAAGGACAGCCATCATTGGAATATGCGAAAGAATCTGTATCAGTACCGGTGCTGCGGCTCAATGCTCTCCACTGTACGTCTATTTTATTGTCGGCTGCAACCTTTTCCACCAGGCTCAACAGTTTATTATGAACCGCGGGGGCATACGATAGCGAAGGCCCTTTGCCACACAATACATCACCCTCAATATTTTTGTTGATCATTGGCGTAGTCGTGTCATGTGTTACGTCAGTGATGATCGCGATATTGGGTTTGATCCGGCGGGCTATCATTTCAGCCCCGCGCAAACCGATCTCTTCCTGTACCGCATTCACGACATACAACCCGAAGGGGAGTTTCTTTTTATTTTCTTTCAGGAGTCGAGCTACCTCCGCGATCATAAAGCCACCAATACGATTGTCGAAAGCCCTGCCGATATAGTTGCCATTGGCGAGTTCATCAAAACCATCCTGGTAGGTCACCACGGCACCGATATGGACGCCGAGTTCCTCTACCTCTTTGCGGTTCCTGGCACCTGTATCAAGCCATAGGTTTTCGGTCTTTGGCTGCGTTTCTTTATTATCACCGCCGATACGGGTATGTATAGCAGGCCAGCCAAATACGGCTTTTACCCGTCCTTTCTTTCCATGAATGATCACCCGCGAGGCTGGCGCAGTCTGGTGGTCCACACCGCCATTGCGTTTTAAATAGATCAGGCCTTCCGGCGTCACGTAATTTACAAACCAGCTTATCTCATCAGCGTGTGCTTCGATCACTACCTTGAAGGGATGGTCGGGATTGATAACACCTACTGCCGTACCATAAGGATCCACAAAGCTGCTGTCGACATAAGGCTTCAGGTATTCCAGCCAAAGTTTTTGTCCCCAGGTCTCAAAACCCACAGGTGATGCATTGTTGATATAATTGCGCAGAAACTGGAAGGACTGGTCAGTGATGATCGATTTTTTAGACTTGCTTTTGGTCTTTGCCGATTTAGCCATAGCGATATTTTTTTATATAAGCTGGCAAATTAACTAATGCAACCAATCGGGCAAAAGAAAAATCTTATTTT
Source organism: Bacteroidota bacterium (assembly GCA_023411775.1). Lineage (GTDB taxonomy): Bacteria > Bacteroidota > Bacteroidia > Chitinophagales > Chitinophagaceae > Terrimonas_B. The sequence continues at coordinate 1,785 of JAEYOL010000242.1, forward strand.
AGCACGAACCTGAAATATGAAATACACAATCTTAATAGCCTGCCTGCTTCCCCTGGTGGTAGCGGCACAGGATACCGCCGCGGTAGCCGATTGCAAGATCGGCCGCGAAACCGACCCTTATACCCGGGAAACCAGGCTTTCCTCGGGGTTTATTTCCCTGCAGGGGGCATCACTCACCATTGAAGCGGACAAAAAAGAGATCGACTTCTTTTTTGCCGTGCCGGGTAAATGTTTTTCGGATGCATCTACAGTGTTTATTTTTTTTGAGGGTAGTAAGGTCAGGACAACCTATCGCAATACAGGCAGCATGAATTGTGAGGGATATTTTCATTTTATCTTCCGCAACAATACATTGGAACATAATGTACTTAAAAAACTGGCGACCCAAAAAGTAGCTCATTTCGAATTTACAGGCACCGATAAAAAATCCCAGATCGTGAGCCTTCTTCCCGAGCAACAAAAAAACCTGATGGACCTTACGGCCTGCATGGTCAGTGAGGCGAAGACTTTGCTTTAGGATGAGGTTGAATGTGGTTGAAAATTGTTGAAGATTATTTAATGTGGAGATACAATATTAAACCACCATTCAACTATATTCAACCATCTTCAACTACATTCAACTACCTTTCAACATAAAATATGAGCCGCGGAATTTTATGATTTCTGAATAGCAGAAACTGTTGAACATTGTTTCATCTGATGCTTACAATATTAAACCACCATTCAACTATATTCAACCATCTTCAACCATTTATTCAAACACCCTGTTCAGCAAAGTCGCCAGTCTCAGTCCGCCTTTAAGCAGTTGTTTTTCCATTATTTTCTGAAACTGGTAATTGTAGCGATAGCTCAGTTTGGATTCGTTGGGTGTAGCATCATAGATCGAGTCGGAAACAACATGTGATTCATAAAACCAGTCTTCCAGCGACGATGATTGCCATGCTTTGACCTGTTCCTTATTGGCAATATTCAGGAGCTTTGCATATTCAGTGTAACTGTATTGTTGAAATTCGATCAGCATGCTGTCCCAGAGTGTATGCAGATTAGTTTTTTTATCAAACCAGTACACCACGATCCGGTTGCCACCGGCATCATCATGTCGCCCAACATGCAGGGGCTGGTGCAGGTCGCCAACCAGGTGTACCAGGAAATACAGGGCTCTTCTTCTCTGCTCAATCGGGAGGGATTTGTCTTTTAGCTCAGCCATCATAGCCTGGATCTGGGTGTACAGATTTTTTCCCGGTAATTTCTTAAGCCCTTCAATAAATTCTTCTTTACCGATATTGCCAGGCAGGTCCACATAGTGCCAGGGCGAAGCATGATTCCAGGTAGAGTCGGACTTGATAAAATCGGGCCAGTTAGACCACCAGGCCAGGGTTTCAGCGCCAATCAGTTTACGCAACTCTTTCCTTGCTTTTTTGGATAAATGTGACTGTGCAATTTCACCCACTACGCGGTGACCCAGCAGTCC
>JAEYOL010000259.1 GCA_023411775.1 Bacteroidota bacterium
GATCAAATGTAATCCCGCCATCAAAGCGCCACACAACCGGGAAGCCTTATGGCAGGCCCTGCTCGACGACAGGCTGGATGTGATCGCAACCGATCACGCCCCACACACGATAGAAGAAAAAAATGAACCTTATCTCCAGGCGCATGCAGGCCTGCCACTGGTGCAACATTCACTGCTGCTCATGCTGCATTATCATAAACTGGGTCGTATTTCCCTCGAAAAGATTGTTGAGAAAATGAGTCACGCGGTGGCAGATTGCTTCCAGGTGAAGGAAAGGGGATATATCCGCGAAGGTTATCATGCGGATCTGGTTATTGTTGACCCCGAGGCTTCAACCAAAGTTTCAAAAGAAAATATACTTTACAAATGTGGCTGGAGTCCCCTGGAGGGAGCGGAATTTCCAGCCCGCATTACCCATACTTTTGTAAACGGCCACCTGGTGTATGGAAATGGAAGCTTTGATGAATCTATTAAGGGCAACCGGTTGCAGTTTGACAGGAATTAAGGACGCGACAGATTTGGTGTAATTTATGGTGGAAAAGAAGTATCTCCACCTGTGCAATCCCAGGCGGCATGAAATAAACAGAAAAGGGCGCTATGCAAATTGACAATATTTCGTTCAGCGACATTTCGATCTTTCACGCGGAGGAGGAATTTTCAATTTTTCATAAACTGAATTTTACCCGCACCAGTGGCGGAAAGGCATGGCTGCGTAAATTTTTTACTGAGCCGCATGGTGATCTTAAACGGATCATGGGCACGCAGAAAGTCATTCGCAGTCTCATGGATCATGTCGACGACTGGCCTGAAGATATCAGCAACGGGACATTGCTGGTGATGGATAAGTTTATGGATTATGCCCTGGACCCCATCAGCGAAAGATCTAATGTCGTTAACGGGCTTGTCTATAAATGGCTGCATAGCGAAGACTATTCGATGGTGAAATATTCCATCCCCCACTTCGCCGATTTTTTCAGGGGTATAAGAGCGATTGCAAAGCTTCTCGATGGTCTTGACCTGCCTCCCAATATCAGTGTCTACATCGATCGCATCGCGCAGATGCTGAAGAACGAACCGCTCAATTTATTGTCGCAAACAAAAAAAGACGACAAATTCAGCATCCGTGATAACCTTTATTTTGGTTTCTTTCTCCGCACTAAATACCGTACTAAAACCCTGGAACTGATCGATATTTTCAGCCGGCTGGATGCCTGGTATTCGATGGCCGTTGCGGTAAAAACCTATAACCTGGCCTTCCCTGAATTTGTAGAACAGGAACAGCCGCATGTCGAAGCGAAGGGACTCTACCATATATTGATCCCCAAACCCGTCCCCTATGATCTTCAGATGAACCCCGAGCATAATTTTCTTTTCCTGACCGGTGCAAACATGGCTGGCAAAAGTACCCTGATCAAATCGGTGGGCTCGGCGGTGTTCCTCGCTCATATTGGTATGGGTGTGCCGGCAACGCAAATGAAGCTTACATTATTTGACGGACTTTTGAGTAATATCAACGTTGTAGATAATATCGCCAAAGGCGAAAGCTTTTTCTTCAATGAAGTGCAACGCATAAAAAATACGATCGACAAGATCAACAATGGGAAAAAATGGCTGGTGTTGATTGATGAATTATTTAAGGGCACCAACGTGCAGGATGCCATGAAGTGTTCGCTCACAGTGATCAAGGGTTTGATCAAAATAAAAAGCTCGTTATTCATTCTCTCAACCCATTTATACGAGATCGGGGAAGAGCTGAAGAACTATTCCAATATTTCCTTCCGCTATTTCGAAACCAATGTCGATAACGACCAGTTACAGTTCAGCTACCAGCTCAAAGAAGGGATCAGCAATGACCGCATCGGGTATGTGATACTCAAGCGGGAAAAAGTGGTCGATATGCTGGAGAACCTATGACCATGATTTTTGGATTAAGGGTATTAGAAGATAACTTTTAATTATCTTGTTCACTATGGCAAAACTTATTTTTTTCGTTGGGCTTTTACTGCTGTTTGTCACAGCTTTTGGTCAAAGGGATATTGATGTATTACATTACAAATACGAGATTGAGTTGAGCGATCTGTCGGATTCCATCAAAGCTAAAGCAAGCATCCAGGTAAAATTTAACCAGCAATCCGACAAGTTTTGGCTCGATCTCGCATCGCCCAATAAAGCCGGCAAAGGAATGCTGGCTTATAAATTCCTGGAAGAGGATAATAAAAGCCTCACGGGAAAACAAACGGGCAATAAACTCGAACTCATATTGTCGACACCTGCTGAAAAAGACGAAACCAGGTCATTCACGATCGAATACAAGGGTATTCCGGCAGACGGGCTGATCATTTCTAAAACAAAATATGGACATCGCAGTTTTTTTGCCGACAACTGGCCCAACCGCGGTCATAACTGGCTACCCTGCGTAGATGACCCGGCTGATAAAGCTACTGTTGAATTTATTGTAATCGCACCGCAGCATTACCAGGTTGTAAGCAATGGGGTTCAAATTGAAGAATCAGAACTTGCCAATGGTTTTAAGCGTACACACTGGAAAGAAGACACCCCAATTGCCACCAAGGTGATGGTCATCGGTGTGGCAAGATTCTCCGTAAATCTTGCCGGCATGATCGACCAATGTATTCCCGTGTACAGTTGGGTGTACCCCGAAGATCGTGACAAAGGTTTTTATGATTACGCGCAGGCCAATGAAATTCTTCCATTTTTTATACAACATGTCGGGCCCTACGGTTATAAGAAGCTGGCCAATGTACAGTCAAAGACAACTTTTGGTGGCCTGGAAAATGCCAATACGATCTTCTATCATGAAAATTCGATCAATGGCCAGCGCAAATCGGAAGCGCTGATGGCACACGAGATCGCGCACCAGTGGTTTGGAAACATGGCCACCGAAAAAAGCTTTGCACATCTCTGGCTAAGCGAAGGTTTCGCTACTTATATGACGATCCTTTACATGGAATCGAAATATGGAAAAGATAGCGCCCGCGCTATGCTGGCCGAAGACCGCAGAGAAGTAATCGAATATGCAAAGACGGGTGACCGGCCCGTGGTAGATGAAACAAAGGATTATATGCAGCTTTTAAACCCAAACAGCTACCAGAAAGGCGGCTGGGTCCTGCATATGCTACGCAGCCAGCTTGGCGATTCCATATTCTGGAAAAGCATCCGCAGCTATTATGCTACTTATGCGGGCAAAAATGCGGATACCAAAGACGTCCAGGATATCTTCGAAAAAACTTCAGGTAAAGACCTTTCCCAATTCTTCCGGCAATGGCTCTATACTCCCGGAGTACCGCGACTGGAAATTGGTTGGAAGTATACTGCTGCGGAAAAGAAAATCACACTCACTTTAAAGCAAAACCAGGAAACTCCTTTCTCCTTTCCACTTGATATTGCCATTCGGAGTAGTGAAGGAAAGACGGAAACAAAACAGATCAGGATCAGTCGTGCCGAGCAAACCTTCTCAATTCCTGTAAAAGCCGCGGTGAAGAGTATTGAACCCGATCCCGACATTACCTTTTTAGGTGAGATGCGTGTGAAAGAACTGAAATAACTCTGAAGTTTCTCCTCGTTAAAAAAACGTTTTAAACGCGATTTTACCACCGTCCGTGGGTGGTAAAAACTGGTAACTTGAGTCGCGATTAAAGAAAGCTTTATGCTTGTAAAAACCTTCGGAAGCGCCGTATATGGCGTAGAAGCGACCTCGATCACGATTGAAGTAAACTGGCTTGCCTCGCAGGGCAAAGACCCCATGATCGTAGGCCTGCCCGACAGCGCAGTGAAAGAAAGCCTGCAAAGAGTGGAAAGTACGTTTAAGACAAACGGTTATTTATTTCCCCGGACAAAGATCGTTGTGAACATGGCACCGGCGGATATTAAGAAAAGCGGAACGGCCTTTGACCTTCCCATCGCACTCGGTATTCTCGGCGCATCAGAACAGATCGAAAACAAAGATGCTTTATCCAATTACGTGATCATGGGTGAGCTCAGTCTTGATGGCAATCTCCGAGCCATCAAAGGCGCCCTGCCCATCGCGATCCAGGCACGCAAAGAAGGTTTCAAAGGACTGATCGTGCCCAAAGCCAATGCCAGGGAAGCCGGGATGGTCAATAACCTGCAGGTCTACGGTGTAGAACATATTAAAGATGTGATCGAATTTTTCGGGAATGATGAAAAAGGACTGGAGCCGATACTGATCAATACCCGCGAAGAATTTTTTCATTCGCAGTCTGAATTTGAAGTTGATTTTACCGATGTAAAAGGACAGGAAAATATCAAACGCGCCCTCGAGATCGCGGCAGCAGGTGGACATAATGCTATCCTGATTGGTCCGCCTGGTGCGGGTAAAACCATGCTTGCAAAACGGCTACCTACTATTTTACCGCCACTTTCACTCCAGGAAGCCCTGGAAACTACAAAGATCCATTCAGTCGCCGGCAAACTACCGGAGAATTCAACACTGGTATCCAAACGCCCTTTTCGTTCGCCGCATCATACCATTTCAGATGTGGCCCTTGTAGGTGGTGGTGGCATACCACAACCGGGAGAAATATCCCTGGCGCATAATGGTGTTTTATTTCTTGATGAACTGCCCGAATTCAAACGCACAGTACTTGAAGTGATGCGCCAACCTATGGAAGAAAGACGTGTTACGATCTCAAGAGCAAAGGTCGCACTCGATTTTCCCGCTTCGTTTATGCTGATCGCATCTATGAATCCCTGCCCCTGCGGTTTCTATAATCACCCCGACCGCGAATGTACCTGTCCGCCTGGCGCTGTGCAGAAATATCTGAATAAAATTTCGGGGCCCCTACTCGACCGGATCGACCTGCATGTAGAAGTGACACCGGTTGCCTTTAGCGAACTATCATCCGCACGGCCACAGGAAGGTTCTGCTGATATCCGCCAACGCGTGGTGAATGCCCGTGAGATACAAGCATCGCGTTATAAGGAAAACCCTGGGGTGTACTGCAATGCGCAGATCAGTAGTAAGACCTTAAAAGAAATTTGCACCATCGACCAGGTTGGCGCCAATCTCTTAAAAGCTGCGATGCAGAAACTAAACCTCTCGGCTCGCGCATACGACCGGATCTTAAAGGTAGCCCGCACGATCGCCGACCTGGCGGCAAGCGAAAACATCAAAGCCGAACACCTGGCCGAAGCCATCCAGTACAGGAGCCTCGATAGGGAAGGATGGGCAGGTTGAGCAGTCGGGAGTCGATAGTCGTGCGTCAGGAGTCGGGAGGTGAACAGTGAATAGCTAATTGTGAGTTATGGCAAGAGGGTTAGGATTTATGACAAATGATCCTTGCTCCCCGGGCTCCCCCACTCACGACTCACGACTCACCACTCACCACTCACCATCGCAAAATTTTCCCGAACTTGTACGCTATTTCATTGTTACCATACTTTGCATTTAGCCTTTCCTTTATATGAGAACATTAATACATTATCTTAAACCTTATAAATGGCTGGTGGTATTAGTATTAACCCTGGCGGCCATCAATATCGGCTTTTCGCTGGTTGACCCGATCATTTTCGGGCGACTGGTTGACCTGGCCAGTTATCACCAGACCACCCAAAATTTTAGCTGGAACGATTTTCTATACACCCGGCAAACCGTCTCCATTAGTCTTGGGGATAAGGTCGTTGAACAAAAATTATACGGGATTGTTTGGCTGCTGCTGGCCTCGATCAGCGTGGCAATGGTGAGCAGGATCGCCAAGGCATTCCAGGATTATTTCCTCAACCTGATCACCCAGAAATTCGGCGCCACTGTATTTACCGATGGTTTGAAACATGCGATGAAACTACCCTATTCCGATTTTGAGGATCAGCGTAGCGGGGAAACATTGGGTATTTTACAGAAAGTAAGGATCGACACGGAAAAGTTTATCTCCACGTTTATCAATATCCTTTTCCCCGTTATCGTCGGTATCGTGTTTGTTGCGGTCTATGCTTTTAGTAAGGACTGGCGTCTGCCGATCATTTACTTCGGGGGTATCTTTTTGCTTACGATCATTTCAAACCTGCTGAGCAAGAAAGTAAAAACGATCCAGAAGAATATTGTTTCGCAAACCACCTCGCTGGCCGGCGCCACTACAGAATCACTGCGAAATATCGAACTGGTAAAAAGCCTGGGACTTACACACCAGGAAGTAAACCGGCTTAATAAAAATACTTTCAAGATACTGGGTCTTGAACTGACCAAGGTAAAACGGATCCGCAGTATCAGTTTTGTCCAGGGCACATTTGTCAATACTCTCCGGCAGGTGATCCTGTTCATGCTGATGTGGCTGGTGTTTCGCGGCCAGTTACAGCCCGGGGAGATCGTGACCATGCAGATCTTTTCATTTTTCGTTTTCGGTCCGCTCCAGGAGATCGGCAACATCATCCTTTCTTATCGCGAAGCACAGGCTTCACTGGAAAATTTCCAGAAGCTGATGGAGAAAAAACCGGAACCACAATCATTGCATCCCAAACACCTCGGCAATATCGAAACGCTGGAGTTTAGAAATGTAGGTTTTAAACACCAGACCGCGCATCAAAGCGCCATCAATGATATCAGCTTTAGGGTGAGAAGAGGAGAAACGATCGCGTTTGTAGGACCATCGGGCTCGGGGAAAACAACCCTGATGAAACTGCTGGTAGGACTTTACCGGCCGCAGAAAGGAAAGATCCTGTACAATAATCTCGATGAAAACGAGATCAGCTTTGATGACCTGCGCTCGCAGATCGGTTTTGTAACACAGGACACACAGTTGTTTTCCGGTACGATTCGTGAAAACCTCATGTTTGTAAACCCGGCGGCAACAGAAGAAGATCTGTATGACGCGTTGAATAAAGCTTCCTGTCAGAATCTTTTGGCCAGGGCTGAAAAAGGTTTGGAAACAACGATTGGTGAAGGTGGATTAAAATTATCGGGTGGTGAAAAGCAAAGACTATCCATCGCAAGGGCACTGATACGCAAACCCAATATGCTTTTGTTTGATGAAGCCACTTCAGCGCTTGACTCACTGACAGAAGAAGAGATCACCGATACCATCCGGGAAATTTCCGGTGAAGGCAACCAGGTTACGATCCTGATCGCGCATCGCCTGTCGACCATCATGCATGCAGAACGCATCTATGTGTTGGAAAAAGGAGACGTGGTTGAAACCGGTTCACACGAAAGCCTGCTTGAAGAAAAAGGTCTTTATTACGCGATGTGGCGACAACAGATCGGTGAAAGAAAAACAAAGGTCTTAACTGCATAAAAAGATACGATGTCCCTGTTTTCATGGTTTGGTATTGGTAAAAGCGGAATAAAAGATGCGTTGCTTCGGGGTGGAGTCATTGTAGATGTACGGTCGGCCGGTGAATTTGATCGCGGTAAGGTACCGGGTTCTATCAATATACCGGTGGATCGCATTCCGATCAACGCACAAAGGATCCTTGAAATGGATGCGCCGATTGTTTTTTGCTGCACTACCGGCGAGCGTTGCAACCAGGCCATTCAATACATGAAACAAAAAGGCCTGAAAGAATATTACAACGGTGGCAACTGGCACCGGGTCTTAAAGATTGCGAAACGATTGTAAAGATTTTTTCTTACAAATTCTCTATCACTCCTGCTATACCCTGGCCGCCGCCCACACACGCTGTGACCATACCATATTTTTTATTCAGCCGTTTCATATCGTTGAGCACCTGGATAGTGAGTTTGGCGCCTGTGCATCCCAGGGGATGTCCCAACGCGATGGCGCCACCATTGATGTTGACCTTTGCCGGATCAAGGCCTACTTCACGTATCACGGCCAGTGATTGCGAAGCAAATGCTTCGTTCAATTCTACCAGGTCAATATCATTCAGATTCATACCGGCCTGCTTCAGGGCTTTCGGAATCGCTGCAATAGGACCGATACCCATTACCCTCGGCGGTACCCCGGCAGAGGCGCAGGCTACCAGTCGGCCGATCGGTTTTAATCCAAGCTCGTTCATCATCTTCTCTCCCATCACAATCACAAACGCGGCGCCATCTGAAGTCTGTGAAGAGTTGCCCGCCGTAACCACTCCATTGGCTGCAAACACGGGTTTTAGTTTTGACAACACTTCGATAGATGTATCAGCACGCGGACCTTCATCGGTATCCACGGTATAGCTGCGTTTTTGCTTTTTACCTTTTTGATCCAGGTAGATCTCTTCTACTTCAATGGGAAGGATGCCGGATTTGAAATATCCATTTTTTATAGCAGCGATCGCTTTTTGATGCGAGTTGTAAGAAAACTCGTCCTGGTCTTCCCGACTTACTTTGTAATCTTTGGCAACCGCTTCGGCAGTAAGACCCATGCTGAGGTAATAATCCGGGTCGTCCTTGGCGATACGGTAAGAAGGAACTGTCTTCCATCCAGCAGTTGGCACCAGGCTCATGCTTTCCGTACCTCCGGCGATAATACAATCTGCCATGCCAGTTCGGATGCGTGCAGTAGCGATAGCAATGGTCTCCAGTCCGGATGCGCAATAACGGTTTACCGTTACCCCGGGCACTTCAAATCCAAGAGCCCTTGCCGAGATGATACGGCCAAACTGCAAACCCTGCTCTGCTTCCGGTACTGCGTTTCCTACGATCACATCGTCCACACGACCGGCTTCCAGCTGGGGTACCGACGACATCAGGCCTTTAATGACTTCAACGGCCAGGTCATCGGGACGATAAAAACGAAAACCACCTCTTTTGGCTTTACCAACTGCTGTTCTGAACCCGGCTACGATATAGGCTTCCTGCATAAAAAAAATTTAATATCAAATGAATGCTACTGTTTTTGGTGTATGGTTTGCTTAGCATAGCTGGATTTACAAAGCCTGCCAGCAAAGCCATTTAGTTGTTTATGCAACTTTAATAACAAATTTAATCAGACTTAGCTTACTAACCAAGTCACGACTTTAAACTTAATTTATCTTCGCGGCCATTATGTATAAGGTATTACGAAGCATATTGTTCTTGTTTCCGCCCGAGTCGGTCCATTATTTTTCCATGAACTGCCTGCGATTGATCTGCAGTGTCGGGATTTTCCGCCATTTGCTACGCTTTACCTTTACATTGAATGACCCACGGCTTCAAACCTCCTTATTCAGGCTAGATTTCAAAAACCCTGTGGGGTTGGGCGCCGGTTTTGATAAAAACGCCAAATATCTGCGTGAACTGGAAGCGCTTGGATTCGGTTTTGTCGAGATCGGAACGGTGACTCCCCTGCCGCAGGCTGGTAACGACAAACCAAGATTGTTTCGTCTTCCTGCAGACCAGGCCCTGATCAACCGGATGGGTTTTAATAATGATGGTGTTAATGTGGTAGCCGAACGTTTAAAAAGATGGAGAGATCGTCGCACCAATTCTGGACATCACCTTATCATTGGCGGGAATATTGGAAAAAACAAAGTGACCCCCAATGAGAACGCCTGGAAAGATTACGAGATCTGCTTCAAGGAACTTCATCCCTATGTTGATTATTTCGTCGTAAATGTAAGTAGTCCCAATACTCCCGGTCTGCGTGAACTGCAGGAGAAGGACTCACTCCATAAGATCCTGCGTCATTTACAGATGATCAATAACGGCAAAGCAGTTTCGAAGCCTATCCTCCTGAAAATTGCACCCGATCTCACCCCTGAGCAGGTTGACGATGTAATTGACCTGGCCCTCGAGATCCAGTTGGATGGACTGGTTTGTGCCAACACAACGATTAGTCGCAACGCTTTGGAAACTCCCAAAGCGATGATCGAAAAAATAGGCGCGGGCGGACTAAGTGGAAAGCCGGTGAAGGAACGGGCTACTGAAATTGTCAATTATATCCACCAGCGTACCAAAGGTGAAATACCCGTTATTGCTTCCGGAGGTGTGTTTACCGGTGAAGACGCGCGAGAAAAATTTAATAGCGGCGCATCCCTTGTGCAGGTATGGACCGGTTTTATTTATGAAGGACCTTCTATCGTAAAAAGGATCTGTAAATCCTTACTCTAAACCTCAACCTCAATCTCAACCTCAATCTCAATCTCAACCTCAATCTTATTCTCAATCTCCCCTACCTCAACAATGCCGCAGCAACAATGCCAGCTGTCTCTGTTCTTAATCTTGTTTCACCCAGGGAAACGGCAGCAAAATGGTTTTCCAAAGCGTAGTCGATCTCTTCCTTTGTAAAATCCCCTTCCGGACCAATCAGAATCACTTGCGAGGCAACGGATTCATTGACCAGGTCAGACAAATTCCGCTTTTCATTCTCGATACAATGAGCAATAAATTTTTGTGACGCTTTGACGATCTCTTCCTGCCTGAGCAGCATTTCAAATGTGATTGGCTGGTGTAGCACCGGCAGCCAGCATTGTTGCGATTGAAGCATGGCACTGATAAGTATAGCTTCCATCCTGTCGTGGCGAAACCGTTCCTTTTCTGTGCGATGACAAACCAGGGGTATGATCTCATTGACACCGATCTCCGTGGCTTTTTCGAGGAACCATTCAAAACGACTGGCATTTTTCAATAATGAAATTGCGATCATCACTTTTCGTAGCGAGGGTGCCCGGAATTGCTTTTCCTTTACGGTAACTACACAATGCTTTTTATGATCGTCGAAGATGGTTGTGGTGAGCAGGTTGCCTTTCCCGTCGGTCAGGTTGAGCCGCTCGCCTTTTTTCATGCGCAGTACCTGGATGATATGACGGGAATTATCTTCGTCGAGACTGATTTCGACATCCGCCGGTTTATATTCACTGATATAAAAAAAAGGGAGTGACATCTTGTATAAACCCGGATAAAAGAGCAGGTTTAAAACGGATCTTCTTCGTCGTCGATCTCGTTCATTTTACTTCCTGTCTGGATGTATAATTTTTCGCCGCCGCCACCATCTTCAACAGGTCTCCACCCACCCGATGGCAAGCCGATCCCGCTATAAGGGTCTTCATCCCAATTGGCGAATTTCTGGATATGCAGGAGCGCTTTCAGTTTCACTGTTTCAAGCGAACCATTCCTGTGTTTGGCGATTTTTACTTCGGTAAGACCTTTTATGTTTTCACCTTCCGCGTTTTGGGTAAGGTCGTAATACTCGGGACGATACAAAAACATTACCATGTCCGCATCCTGCTCGATGGCACCCGATTCACGAAGATCGCTCAGTTGTGGAACGCGGCTGCCATCTTTAGCGCCTCTTTGCTCAACCGCACGGCTCAACTGCGAAAGAGCGATGATCGGTATATTCAGTTCTTTGGCAAGTCCTTTCAGGTTACGGGAAATATTACTGATCTCCTGTTCGCGGTTGGAATTGCGTCCATCACCGGTGCCACTCATCAGCTGCAGGTAATCAATGATCACCATCCCGATATTGTGCTGGTTTTTCAAACGACGGCATTTAGCGCGTAATTCGAATATATTCAGCGCGGGTGTATCATCAATATACAAGGGTGCCTGCGACAGGCGTTGAATACCCCTCGCGTACAATTGCTTCATCTCATGTTCTTCCATTTTACCACGGGCGATCTTCTCCAGCCATATTTCACTTTCGGCAGAAAGTATACGCTGTACCAGCTGGCCCGCACTCATTTCGAGTGAGAACAACGCTACCGGTGTTGCTTTGGTGGGATGCATCGCAGCATTGCGTGCAAGGTTTAGTGCGAATGCGGTTTTACCAACCGCAGGCCTTGCAGCCAGTATGATCAGGTCCGTATTCTGCCAGCCATATGTAACGCGATCCAGGCCAGAAAATCCGCTGGGTACACCGGTTACATCCTCGTTGCGCTGGCGCAGGTCTTCAATACGTTTGATGGTGTTGACCAATACGGTATCGATGGAATTAAAATCTTTGCGCAGGTGATTATTAGTGATCTGGAACAACTTGTTCTCAGCGTCATCTAAAAGATCAAACACATCCGTTGAATCTTCGTAAGCATCACCTATAATTTCACCGCTGATGCGAATAAGTTCGCGCTGTATAAATTTTTGTAGGATGATCCGCGCATGTGCTTCAATATTGGCGGAAGAAACCACTGCATTGGTCAGCTTGGTCACATAATAGGGGCCGCCAACCATTTCAAGCTCTTCACGACTGCGGAGTTCTTCTGCGACGGTCAGGATGTCAATGGGCTGGCTTTTATTGGCCAGGCCCTGCATCGCATTAAAGATGCGCTGGTGAGCTTCGACATAAAAACATTCAGGCTTTAAAATGTCAACGACATCATCAAAGGCATTTTTCTCCAGCATGATTGCACCCAACACCGCCTCCTCCAGGTCTTTTGCCTGTGGAGGCACCTTACCGTACACCATTGTTCCAAGGTCTATTGTAGATCTCCTTTTCTGCTTCCGGTCTTTGTTTAAGTTCGTAAGGTCCATCTTTGAGTTACAGCGATAAAAAATTAAACCATCAGTTGTTCACTAATGACCTTAGGGTGAATTCCAGTCTTGCTTTCAGAAAAATGTTACCTCTACGTTATCGGAATGTTTGCCCGCAGCCAGACGGCGAAAATAAGTTCAATTCCTTTCCAAAAATTATTTTAAAACACTTTTTCTTTGTGCACCAATTTTTCACCCCGATTTACAGGTTATCCACATATCCTGGTTCACCTGGCAACTCCAATTGCCGGCAATCAAGTTAGCCAAAATAATTGGTGAAAGCATCGAAAAGATAGGCACAACGGTGCAAAAAAATTTATGCTTAAGTATTCGTTAACTTAACGCACAATATTTTCAACAGGACCCAGTCGAAATTATTTTTTTAAATCTTAATCTATGGTTCAAAAAGAGCCTATTCCGGTTGATGAATTCCTCCGGCTGTCAGGCGCGGATAAAATTGTGGAGGAATTAAAACTTCATTTCAAAAACAAACAATTGGTTGTTTCAGATCTCACCGATGAGCAGGGCCACCAGTATGTAGACCTGGTCCAGGAAGGAGGCGGTGTGCTGGGTGTTGCGCTGGTTGGTTATACTTATGTATTGGAAAAGATGGGTATCCGTTTTTTCAGCCTGGCCGGAACCAGCGCTGGTTCCATCAACGCGATGCTGCTGGCTTGTACGGGCAACAAAGAAGATGAAAAAGTTGAAAAGATCATCGCCGATCTCCTCGCCCTTGATTTCTTTTCGCTGGTGGATGGGAAATCCACCAATTGGAAGTTCACCAAAAAAGTAAAATCAGTCATTCAGAAACTTTTGGTGAAAAAGAATTTCTTTAAACGCATTTTCGCTATCGCAAAATGGCTGCTGATCAGTTTGCTCCTATTGACAATAATAAGTTTTGTCGCGAACTTTTTTATCCCAGGCGTTTCTAAATGGATCGGGCTGGCGGCAGGAGTAATATTTATATTGATAATAGGCGGCTTGATCTCGCTCAAAAAGAAATTCCAGGCCTTTAGTAAAAACGGTTATGGACTGAATGAAGGGAAAGTATTTCATGAATGGATCAAAAAGGTGATCTCTACTAATCATGTACAGGCTGATCCGGCCGAAGAAAAGATCAGTACCATGGCTGGGTTTGCCCGTCATTTTATGCGGGTGCCACCAGGGTTACAACTGAAGCACGATCCCAGGCGCACGATCAACCGCCCGCCTGATATGCCGATGCTCACTATCATTACCTGTGATATTGTTTCGGAATGTAAGATCGAATTCCCAAACATGTGGGACCTTTATTGGGCCCGGCAGGAGGATGTTCATCCCGGTGATTTTGTAAGAGCCAGTATGTCGATACCCGTTTTCTTTGAAACATACACGCTCACCGATCTTCGTAAGAAAAGCAGTTTCGCAATTTGGGATAAACACCTCAACTGGCAAAACGAAAACAAAAAGATCCCGGACAAAGCCCAGTTTATCGATGGAGGCACCCTGTCCAATTTCCCGATCAATGTATTCTATAATCCCAATTTCCCTATACCGCGTATGCCGACTTTTGGTATCAGGCTGCAGGATGGTATCCTCGATTCGGTGAACCGGAGTAACAATACATTCCTCAAATACCTGAAATCCTTTTTCTCAACTCTTCGTTTTCATTTCGACCGTGACTTTATAACGAAAAACAGGGCTTACAATTTTGGCGTAAAGCTGATCGATGTAAAAGAGCATAGCTGGCTCAACTTTTTCATGGAAGACAAAGAAAAGATCGAGCTGTTTCGTAAAGGCGCAAGGGCCGCAGCGGATTTCCTTCGCCAGTTCGACTGGGAAAAATATAAGGAAGAGCGCCTCCGCAATTTCGAAATGAGGGAAGAACGGTTTGCCGATCCCAACAACGTCCTCGTATCGTCGCACTAAATAATAGCCGGGCTGAACCGAGACGAAATTTTGTTGCTGCGGACCAACGGCTTCTAAGTAATCCATGTTCCATCCTTATCTTCGCAGCCATAAGAAGCAAGCAAGAATATGACGATCTCGTATAAATGGCTGAGTGAATACCTCCCGGTGGCTATTGAGCCCGAAAGACTTAGCCGCATTCTCACTTCGATAGGCCTGGAAGTGGAAAGCATGGACAAATATGAAGAAGTTCGTGGTGGACTAAAAGGTCTCGTGATTGGCGAAGTGCTTAACACGGAAAAACATCCGAACGCCGATAAATTAACCCTCACACGTGTAGATATTGGCAATGGTGAACCGCTTCAAATCGTTTGCGGCGCACCTAATGTAGCGGCAGGCCAGAAAGTAGTTGTTGCCCCGGTTGGCACAACTATATATCCTGTCGGCGGCGATCCGCTCACCATGAAGGTTGCAAAGATCCGCAGTGTTGAAAGTTATGGGATGATCTGTGCGGAAGACGAGATCGGCCTCGGGGATTCACACGCGGGTATCATGGTTTTGCCAAAAGATGCGAAAGTCGGTTCCAGCGCAATTGAGTTTTTCAAACCATATGAAGACTGGATCTATGAAATTGGACTAACTCCTAACAGGATGGATGCTATGAGTCACTGGGGAGTGGCCCGAGATGTATGTGCGTATCTCTCGCACCATGATAAAAAAGGAACAAAACCTAAATTACCTTATAGCAACGGATTCAAAGCCGACAATGTTTCACACCCCATCAGTGTGAGTGTTGAAAATCTTGCCGCCTGCCCCCGTTATTCAGGTGTAAGTCTTAGCAATCTCACGATCGCCGAGTCTCCCCGCTGGTTGCAGCAAAAACTAAAGGCAATTGGCCAGCGGCCGATCAATAATATCGTTGACATTACCAACTATATCCAGCACGAAACCGGTCAGCCCCTGCATGCGTTCGACCTCGATGCCATTACCGGAGGTAAGATCATCGTCAAAAATCTGCCGGCAGGGTCGAAATTTATCACGCTGGATGAAAAGGAAAGAAAACTTACAGCAGATGACCTGATGATCTGCAATGAAAAAGAGGGCATGTGTATTGCAGGTGTGTTTGGAGGCCTGCATAGTGGTGTAACAAAAGCTACTAAAAACATTTTCCTGGAAAGCGCCTGTTTTGATCCTGTATCCATTCGTAAAACATCTTTTGGGCATGGATTAAGAACTGATGCCGCTTCGAGATTTGAAAAAGGAATTGATATTTCGGCCACAGTGAATGTATTGAAAAGAGCTGCGCTGATGATCAAAGAAATTTGTGGTGGCGAGATCGCTTCGGAGATCATCGATGTATACCCCGATCCAAAGCAAAAAGCCGAGGTTTCACTCAAGTATCATTACCTGAAAAAACTTAGCGGCAAAAATTATCATCCCGACGCGGTTAAAACTATCCTCGGCAGCCTTGGATTTGAAATTGTCAAAGAAGGCATTGATGAAATTCGTGTAGCGGTGCCCTTTCATAAGCCCGACATCAGCCTGCCTGCCGATCTCGTGGAAGAAATTTTGCGTATCGATGGACTTGATAATGTCGTCATTCCGGAAGCGATCACCATCACGCCTGCAGTGGAACAGAACTTCGCGATTGAATCATACAGGGAAAAGACTGCGGATTACCTCGTCGGCCTGGGCTTCTATGAGATCATGACCAATTCCATCACCAACTCAGCCTATTTCAGCGAAGCAGAATTGAAGAGCACAGTGAAAATGCTGAACAACCTGAGTGCGGAACTGGATGTGATGCGGCCCTCTATGCTGGAAACCGGATTAGAGGCCATCGCATACAATCTTAACCGAAAAAACAATGACCTGCGCTTTTTTGAATTTGGCAAAACCTATAGCCAGGCAGCCCCGGGCGAATACGAAGAGCTTGATCATCTTTGCCTGTACATGAGTGGTAAAACAGGCGAGGAAAGCTGGAAAAACAAACCAGCAAACGTCGATTTTTACCTGTTGAAAGGAGTAGTGACCAGGGTTTTTCAACTACTTGGCATAAAAATAGATTCATTTGAAGCCGCAACGGATAATAAATCAGAAGCGATGATCCTGGGGAAGGTGAAAGGTAAACCCGCCGTACGCGCAGGAATTGTTCATAAGAAAGTATTGCAGCGTTTCGATATAAAGCAACCGGTGTTTTTCGCAGATATCGACTGGAACACGGTGTCATTGTTGGCTGCCAATCAGAAACCAGCCATTCAGCCGATTTCAAAATACCCGTCCGTACAGCGTGACCTGGCAATCATCGTACCCTCAGCACTGGTTTATGAAGAGATCGAGAAAACCGTGCAGAAATTGAAACTGAATAAACTGCAGGGTCTGAAACTATTTGATGTATTTGAAAGCGAAAAGTTAGGCAGGGATAAAAAATCAATGGCGGTCAATTTCACTTTTCTTGATACCGAAAAGACGCTGACCGACCAGGAGATTGACGGATGGATGAACAAGATCATGCTGGCACTGGAAAAAGACCTGCAGGCGGAGATCAGGAAATAGCACACGTTTGTTAACCTGTCAATGTGCAAACCATGAATGCGACCGAACAACATTTAAAAAGGATCCAGGATAAGGTTCAGCATTTGCTAAAGCAGCATGCCGCACTTCAAAAGGAAAATGATGCCTTGAAGGAGGAACTCGAGACTTTAAAAAAGGAAGCTGCAGCTTCACAGGAAAATACCGCTCTGCTGCGGCAGCGGATGGAGATCCTGAAATTCAGCAATAATGAAATGGATGATGAGGAGAAGAAGCAGTTTGAAAAACGGATCAATACGTATATCAGGGAAATCGATCGTTGTATCGCGATGCTAAGCCAGTGATCAGACCCTCTTGACGAGATGCACCTTCATTTTTTCCGCCCCCTGCGTTAGTTCAAGCACATATTTACCATACGGTAGGTCATCCAGACCACGCCAGTCTACGCGGCTTTGGTTGACCGGGACTTCCCGTTCCAGTGTACTGCATACACTGCCTTTTTCATCTTTCAGGATTCCTTTGAGTGCACAGTCGTTGTGACTAACTAATTCAAGGTGTAGGGCATCAATAAAGTTTGATGACTTAATTTTGGCAAACATGGGCTAGCTTTTTGGCATTGAACGACATTTTCAAAAGGTCGAATCAGTATGTTATAAAGTCCAGTCAGGTCTGAAATCAATAAGTCATCCAAATTAGAAAGACTTTTTTAAAATAGCAAGTTATGGATCAACTAATTGCAGCAACCATCGTGATAGCCGACCGTAACTACCGCATCAAGCTCCATCCTAAGGACGAGGAAACTGTACGCCGTACGGTGAAAATCATCAACGATAAGATCATCGAATATAAAACCCAGTTTGCCGGAAAGGATATGCAGGACTATATCGCCATGGTATTGATCTGGCTGGCCACCGAGCAGCAGGCGGGGAATTCTGATATACACCAGGACCTTTTATCTGAGAAACTGAATAGTATTGAAAAATTACTTGATTCGAGGAATTAGGAATTTGGGGTGTGCCACCCGAATTCCAACTTACAAATTCCCAATTCCATTTACTTTCTGTGCAGCTTAAACGTCTTATTCACCGTATTAGTTGGCTTTGACTTTGATTTAAGATCGATGGCAACGATACCTACTTCACTGAATGCGATATTGGATATCGTGATATTGATAGGGGAACCGGAACCAGATATATTTTGCGTGGAAAGTACGCTGTTATCGGCTTCTCGTCTGAATACCACGGTGCCCTCTACTCCCTGCGCAGGCATCTTCGATTTGATCTCCAATTTGAAATCGTAACTGGCACCCAGGGCCTTGGCAAACCCACTGCCAGGGTCGGGATCAATCCCAATCGATAAATTTTCCTCTGTAGGTGCAGGTGGATTGTTGCCGCCTCCTCCGCCTTTGGAACAACTTATAAACACAAATGAAATCGCAAGAAATGTAACAGCATTTTTGAATGTCGAAAATTGCATCGCGCAGTTGATTGGGTGTGATATGGAAAGTTAGTAAGAAAAATTGGTCCGGCCACCTAATTGCGCCATTCACCGCGGTAGCTTATTTTCATGCATTAGTTTCCGTTTTGTATCTTCGCCTATTACCTGTTTATAATCAGTTATCTGGCTGAGAATGATAGGAAAATTAAATCAATGATTTTGGAAAATATTAAACAAAAAATTCATGGATCTCAATGTAATATCAATAATAATTGGTGTTGCCGCCCTTATTATAGGCGTCATCGCAGGCAAATTCATTTTTGCCAAAAACACACAGAAAAGAATTGAAGAAGCCGAACTGCAATCCAAAAATATCCTTAAAGAAGCCGAATTAAGAGCCGAAACCATCCGCAAGGAAAAAGAACTTGAAGTAAAAGAAAAATTCATCCAGCTAAAAGCCGCGCACGACAAAGAGGTCAACGACAGAAACAGGAAGATCAACGAAAGCGAGAACAGGATAAGGCAGAAAGAACAGTCGATAGGCCAGAAAGAAGCCAACCTCGAAAAGCAGGTAAAGGAAAACGAGGCGATCAAAGAAAACCTGAATCGCCAGATCGACCTGGTAAATATCAAACGCAGCGAACTGGAGAAACACCAGGAGGAGCATATCCGCCGCCTGGAAAAGATAGCCGGGCTTTCCGCCGAGGAAGCCAAAGCGCAACTGGTTGAAAGCCTGAAACATGAGGCCAATACCCAGGCCCTGGTCCTGCAACAGGAAATTATAGAAGAAGCCAAGCAAAAAGCCAATAAGGAAGCCCGTAAGATCATTATCCAAACCATCCAGCGGACAGCTGCCGAACAGGCGATTGAAAACTCTATTACTGTTTTCAACCTCGAAAGTGATGAGATCAAAGGCCAGATCATCGGTCGTGAGGGCCGGAATATCCGTGCCCTGGAAGCGGCTACCGGTGTTGACCTGATCGTGGATGACACTCCTGAAGCAATAATTCTTTCCAGCTTTGATCCGCTTCGCCGTGAGATCGCCAGGCTGAGCCTTCAGAGGCTGGTTACCGATGGCCGGATCCACCCCGCCCGTATCGAGGAAGTGGTGGAGAAAACCCGCAAACAGATCGAGGACCAGGTGATGGAAATTGGCGAAAGAACTGTGATCGAGCTCGGTATTCACGGCCTGCATAAAGAACTGGTACGGATGGTCGGAAGAATGCGTTTCCGTTCGTCGTACGGTCAAAACTTATTGATGCACAGCCGTGAAACAGCCAATCTTTGCGCCACCATGGCTGCCGAACTGGGTCTGAACCCCAAACTGGCCAAAAGAGCGGGTCTGCTCCATGATATTGGAAAAGTACCTGACGAGGAAAGCGAATTAAGCCATGCCCTGCTGGGAGCTAAGCTGGCTGAAAAATATGGTGAAAACCCCGCCGTGGTCAATGCCATCGGCGCTCACCACGATGAGATGGAAATGCAATATGTGATCGCCCCCATCGT
>JAEYOL010000299.1 GCA_023411775.1 Bacteroidota bacterium
GACTCACGACTCACGACTCACGACTGACGACTCACGACTACACCGCGAAACTTTCACCGCAGGCGCAGGTGCGGCTCGCGTTGGGATTGCTGAAAAAGAAACCCTTTCCATTTAATCCATCAGAAAAATCAAGCGTGGTATTGACGAGGTATAAAAAACTCTTCAGGTCTGTCACCACTTTTATATCGTTATGTTCAAAAACCTGGTCGGTTGGTTTTTGAACATTGTCAAAATCCATTTTATAGCTCAGGCCGGAGCAACCCCCACCCACTACACTCACACGCAGAAAATATGAAGGATCATCGGCACGGCCGGCTTCGGCCAGCAATTCTTTGATCCTGGTCCTGGCCTTTTCACTTACGTAGACTCCATTTTCCATTGTTGTGCTCATACTTATTATAAAATTTTAAAAAAATTCAAATTTTCAAATTACTGTTCATTTCTCTCAGCTTTGTCACAGCTTTTCCAATTTCTTCGATCGCGAAATCTACTTCTTCCGCCGTAGTGAATCTTCCCAGGCTAAACCGGATCGAACTATGCGCCAGTTCGTCGGCAAGGCCCAACGCTTTTAAAACATAAGAAGGTTCCATCGATGCCGATGTACAGGCGGAACCGGATGACACCGCGATCTTTTTTGTAATGCTCGTCAACAGTCCATCACCTTCCGTAAAGCCGAACGAAATATTCGTTACATGTGGGAGCCTGTTGTCCTGGTCGCCATTAACAGTGGTTGCTTCCAATCTCAGCACGGCACCCTGGAGTTTATCTCTTAACTCACGCAGCCTTTCCGAATCTGCCTTCATATTTTGTTTTGCCAGTTCGCTGGCTTTACCAAAACCCACGATACCCGGTACATTAAGTGTACCGCTTCTCATGCCCTTCTCATGACCGCCACCGTCAATTTGTGCTGTTAGTTTTACACGCGGATTTTTCCGCCTAACATATAACGCGCCGATACCCTTTGGTCCGTACATCTTATGGGCTGAAAAAGCCATGATATCGATACCATCTTTATTGACGTCGACCGGTATTTTTCCAACTGCCTGAGTAGCGTCGCTGAAAAGTATCACATTTTTTTTCCGGGCGATAGCGCTGATCTTTTCCATTGGCATTATCGTTCCGATCTCGTTGTTCGCATACATAATGGCGATGAGAATGGTATCAGGCCTTATCGCGCTTTCAAGTGCTGCCAGGTCTGGCTGGCCCAGTTCATTCACTTTCAGGTAAGTGATCTCGGCTCCTTTTTTTTCCAAATGTTTACAGGTATCCAGTACGGCCTTATGTTCAATACAAGTGGTGATGATATGACGACCCTTCCCGGCGTACATTTCAAAGGCGCCTTTCAGGGCGAGGTTCACCGCTTCAGTGGCACCGGATGTAAATACGATCTCGTTGGGCTCTGCCCCGATCAGTTCTGCCACCTGTTCCCTGGCATTGGTAACAGCTTCTTCCGCTACCCATCCAAAAGAATGACTACGGCTGGCTGCATTCCCGAAAGCTGTGTTAAAATAAGGCAACATCGCTTCAACCACTGCAGGATCGCAAGGTGTTGTCGCATTATAATCCAGGTATATCGGGTATTTCAGCATTTTTCCGGTTTCACTACAACACAAAAATAGACCAAAAGGTTCTATTTTAGGGTATGCTTAGAGTGGAACACATTGGCATTGCGGTGAAGAGTCTAGCCGATTCAGTGCCTGTTTTTGAAAGACTTTTGAATACACCCTGCTATAAAACGGAGCAGGTTGCGAGTGAACATGTCAACACCGCATTTCTGCAAACGGGCGAGACAAAAATTGAATTGCTGGAAAGCACCGATCCCGATGGCGTGATCGCGCGTTTTATTGGAAAAAAAGGTGAAGGCACACACCATATTGCGTTTGAAGTGGAAGATATTGAAGCGGAAATGGAAAGGCTAAAAAAAGAAGGGTTTGTGTTGCTCAACGAAAAACCCAAGGAAGGCGCCGATAATAAAATGGTTTGTTTTCTTCACCCAAAAAATACGCATGGGGTGTTGATTGAATTGTGTATGAGTAAGGGATAAGGTGAGGAGAGATGATAGTAGTTGTTGTGGCTAAACCTGGCACAGGGAATCGTATTTCCAGTGCACCCTCCAAAAATTCCGTAGGAACGACGTTTTGGTAGAAATGCGTTTAGGGAAGGATCCGAACCCCGTATGGGTGGCGTTTTGTATTATATCTTGAACCGATCGTTTTTTTCATTTGGAGAGATTTTGATTCGCGGTTCAAGCTCGTAGCTCACAGCTCACCGTTCGCAGCTTATTAAATGTAGCTAGCTATCCACAGCATTTTCAGAAACCTGCGAATCCGCATTAACGATGCCGAGCTTTTCCACGGCGGCCTGCGCGGCGATCTGGGAAGCGTCTTTTTTGTTGAATGCTTTACCCTGGGCGATGGTCTTGCCATCGATGACCGCAGCTATGGTAAAAAGACGCCGGCCATTCTCCAGTTGCTCATTGACGGTTTCAAATTCGAGGA
The DNA here is from genome assembly GCA_023411775.1 of Bacteroidota bacterium. Classification (GTDB taxonomy): domain Bacteria; phylum Bacteroidota; class Bacteroidia; order Chitinophagales; family Chitinophagaceae; genus Terrimonas_B. The sequence continues at coordinate 2,499 of JAEYOL010000299.1, forward strand.
CCTTGCCATTTTTATTGGCCCAGCCATAGAGTTTGTTCTTGTGATTGATCTCGAGATTTTCAAGATCATCCATAAACATATGTGGCAATAAAATATACTCCTGTACCCAGCGGGCCGTTTTCTTATACCCCAGGTCGAGGTAAACAGCGCCTACCATAGCTTCGAGGGTATTGCCGAAAATCTGGCTCACTTTAAGGGAACTGTCCATTTTATTATAAAGAGTCACCTTTTTCAACCCCATCCGAACGGCGATATCGTTCAGTTGCTGGCGGTTGACCATTTTACTGCGCATTTCGGTCAGAAATCCTTCTTCTTTGTAGGGATAGCGTTTGAAGAGATAGTCGGCTACCAGGGCACTAAGCACAGCATCACCCAGATATTCAAGACGTTCATTGTTTTCATCTGCCCCTTCCCGCACCGACCGATGGGTCAGGGCTGTTTTGTAAAGAGATATGTTTTTTGGACTGAACCCTAGAATATTGGTAAGCTCTTTTTTAAATGACGAGCCCGCATGTTTCTTAAAAAGCTTAGTAAAGAAATCCACAGAATTCAAGCTACGAAAAAAAAATCAACAGTTGAATAACCACGCTAAAAATCTTCATTGGGCGAATCTCAGTCCACCAGGTGATCAGGTCTTGTATTTTCTCATGATAACGCAGGCGTTGTGACCACCAAAACCAAAAGTATTGCTCAGTGCCGCGTTGACGGTACGTTGCTGGGCTTTATTAAAAGTGAAATTCAATTTGGGATCGAGATCAGGGTCATCGGTAAAATGATTGATCGTAGGTGGTACGATATCGTGTGCCACGGCTTTAATACAGGCGATGGCTTCTATCACACCAGCTGCACCCAGACAATGCCCGGTCATGCTTTTGGTAGCACTGATATTCAATTTATAAGCATGTTCGCCAAATACGTCGAGTATAGCTTTAGTTTCAGCAATATCACCCAGCGGTGTGGAAGTACCATGGGTATTGATATAGTCGATGTCGGCCGGCTTGAGACCTGCATCGGCCAGGGCAGCCAGCATTACGTTTTTAGCACCCAGACCTTCCGGATGGGGGGCGGTAATATGGTGCGCATCTGCTGAAGCACCGCCACCAACCACTTCGCAGATGATATTGGCACCGCGGGCTTTTGCATGTTCCAGTTCTTCAAGTACGACCACGCCGGCTGCTTCACCCATTACAAACCCGTCCCTGTCTTTATCATAGGGGCGACTGGCTGTTTTGGGATCGTCATTTCGTTCGCTCATGGCTTTCATGGCATTGAAACCACCAACTCCCGCTTCGCTGATCACGGCTTCGCTGCCACCGGTAAGTATGATGTCTGCTTTCCCCAGGCGTAGTAGCATCAATGCATCGAGCATGGCATTGGTACTGCTGGCGCAGGCACTGACCACCGCATAGTTGGGCCCCCTGAGATTGTGACGCATACTGATCTGGCCAGCTGCGATATCAAGGATCATCTTGGGTATGAAGAATGGATTGAATCGTGGAGTTCCATCACCTTTGGCAAATTCGGTCACCTCGTTTTGAAAGGTGATGAGTCCGCCGATCCCGCTGCCGAATACCACACCGATACGATCGGGATCAATATTTTCTTTATTTAAACCGGCATCCTTCATAGCCTGGTCGCTGGCCACCAGCGCCAGTTGTGTGAAGCGGTCGATCTTCCTGGCTTCTTTTTTATCAAGAAACTGGAAGGGGTCAAAGTTTTTTACCTCACAGGCAAATTTTGTTCTGAACTTACTGGCATCAAACAGAGTGATCATGTCGGCGCCTGAGACACCGTTGACAAGGCCGTTCCAGTAATCTTCAACCGTATTGCCCAAAGGTGTGAGGGCACCCAATCCTGTAACAACAACTCTTTTTAATTCCATATAATTTGCTCAGCTTTTATATGCCCAGATTAAAACCGCCTTCGATCCGGTACTTCGATGGTCAAAGCAGATCGGATCAGAAGGCGGGTTTTGTTTTATTCCCTGTCTGCCGGCAAGCAGGCATTACATCATTTGTTTCGCGAACGATCCAAATATTCCAGGTAATTATTTTGCATGTTCTTCCAGGTAAGCAACCGCCTGCCCAACAGTAGTGATGGTTTCAGCTTGCTCATCAGGAATGGAGATGTTGAATTCCTTTTCGAATTCCATGATCAATTCTACGGTGTCTAATGAATCGGCACCCAGATCATTGGTGAAGGACGCTTCATTTGTTACTTCTGCTTCGTCAACACCCAGTTTGTCGATGATGATCTTTTTTACTCTTGATGCAATGTCTGACATGTCGTAATAGTTTAGTTATTATGGGTGCAAAAATATACTTTTTGACTAAACCAGCGTACGAAACCCCATTTTTTCCGGTTTTCGTACAATTCACTGAAAACAAGTCGATAATAAGGTAAAAATAGCGATCAGGGCGTTAAATAATTAAAGCGGTTCCGTTGGCTGTATTACAAGTTCTTTGTAAATTGAAATCTTCAACCACTAAAATATAATGGCGCTGAAAATAATTGACCACGGCTCTCCCGAGTATATTCAGATGGTAAAACTAAGAGAAGCCGTATTGCGCCGACCACTTGGGCTGAACTTTTCACCTGAAGAACTGGACAAGGAAAAAGACAATATGCTGATCGGTGCTTTTGAAGACGAAAGCATGCTGGGCTGTTGTATGCTGGTGGAAGAACAACCGGATATCGTCCGCCTCCGGCAAATGGCGGTGCTCAACGACCTGCAGGGAAAAGGCATCGGCCGTGCGCTCATGAATTTCGCTGAAAACCTCGCCCGCGACCGCGGTTACCGCATCATTCGCATGCATGCCCGGCATAACTCAGTTGGCTTCTACGAAAAAGTTGGATATAAAGTAAAAGGAGATCAGTTTATTGAGATCACGATACCGCATTATGTGATGGAGAAGGAACTGTGAACTTGATGCTTGATGCTGGATGCTGGATACTGGATGCTGGATGTCCTCTAACACGTAATGACTGATTGTACTGTTGATAGATAGATGAGCCTTGCAAACAGAAACCCCCTAATTCCTGATTACTAGGTATTAATTCCCATTCCGCTATTTCTTCTTCGCGTGTTGATTCAGCAAATTCCTCAAATCATGCACTTCATCGGTGTCGCGGCAACCACTTTTTGGCACCAGGAAAAATGAACGGCTGTCGAAGTAGAGATGAAAAAAATGCGGGCTTTCTATAAAATGACTAAGGGCTGTCCAGGGCCAGTTACGTGAGCCACGTTCATGTTGTAATGAAAATCCTTCGGCTTCAAAGCTCATGCTAAACTGGTGTCGGAATGTTTCGGCACGGCGATAGACCATCATGGGAAGGATGAACCAGAAGCTGATCATGAGAATGATCCACAAAAGCGATCCGACCAGGAATGCCAGTGGCGTGATCTTTTTCATGGCATACAACACCAGCGAAGCCAGTGCGAATACATTCACCAGGATGATCATGAGGCGTATCTCGGGGCGGCTGATAAAATGATAACGCAGCGCCTGCATCACCTGGCCTTTTTCATAATTAAAATGTATGGTCATGCCCGAATTTATCGAATCGCGGTTTTCTAACCTAAACAGATGAAAAAAATAAGCCTTCCGCCGGAGCAGAAGGCTCAATAAATTTCAAACACGATTATTTGTTCATCATCTGTTTGGCTTCGATGCTCAAAGTAGCATGTGGCACCGCCCGGAGACGCGCTTTGTCGATCAGCTTGCCGGTTACGCGGCAAACCCCATAGGTCTTGTTCTCGATCCGCATGGTAGCTTTTTCGAGGTGATCGATAAAGGTGATCTGGCGGCTGGCCATTTGGCTCAACTGTTCCCTTTCCATACTTACGCTGCCATCTTCCATTGTCATATAGCGGGCTTCGTCCATATCGCCACCTTCATCACGACGGGTGATCAAACCTTGTAAATATGCCAGCTCTTTTTTGGCGGCATCTAATTTCCTGTTGATAATTTCCCTGAACTCTGCGAGCTCGGAATCGGAATACCTCATTGTCGGGCCTGTATGTTCTTGCATAGGGGTTGAGTCTAATACTGATTTTGTAAAATCGGGTTCATATTTCACTGCGCTTTTCGTCGTCGTTTTCGGTATCACGATCTTCGACGGCTTCGGCGGTTCTTTCTTGATCACGGGTTTAGCCGTAGGTTTAATGGAAACTAAAGATTGCGGGTCAGGAGCGCCGGATTTTTTTGGTGCCGGCTTGGGAGCTTCCTGCACCGCCGGTTTGGGCTCAGGTTTGGCAACGGGTTTGGCTGCCGGTTTGGTTGCCACTTTTACAGCGGGCTTTACAGGCTTCGCAACCGGAGCCGGCTTCCTGGCGGCAACAGGCTTTTTAGGAGCTGCTTTTGCCGGTGATTTTTTCGCTACCGGTGCTTTTGCCGCTTTTTTTGGCGCTGGCTTCGCTTTTACAGGCTTAGCAGCAGGCTTTTTAGCTGCTGGTTTTGCTGCCTTCGCGGGCCTTGATGCTTTCTTAGCAACTGGCTTAGACGCTTTTTTTGGAGCCGGTTTTTTCTTATTAGCCATAAAACTTAGCCTTTTTTTGAAACAATCACATTTAACGGTACGTCATTTAACTCTATAGTTGTACCACCTTGAATTTCAGCCACTATTTCCAGCTTATCGGCCAGAATTTCGGCGCAAATATAGGTATTATACATTGCCAATGAATCTTTCAACCCATTTGGTGCAGCTACTATAACATTTATCCGGTCTGTAAGTTCAAACCCGCTGTCCTTGCGGATCTTCTGGATCCTGTTGATGAACTCGCGGGCATTTCCTTCCGCCTCCAGTTCGGGTGTAATCGTGACGTCCAATGCCACGGTCAACGCTCCATTTCCGGCCACGGTCCAACCCGGAATATCCTCGCTGCTTATTTCTACTTCGGCTATCTGTAATATTACGGGTTCGCCATCAATTGACAAATTATATTGTCCCTCTTTTTCCAATTTTACGATATCATCCTGGCTAAATTGTGCGAGCGCGGCACTCACTGCTTTCATTTTTGGCCCCAGCTTTTTGCCCAGCGCCACAAAATTGGGCTTGATCTTTTTACGGATAAATGTGTTGCTCGGATCAAGGTATTCGATCTGCTTTACGTTCACTTCCGCCTTGACGAGCTCCTCTACTTTTTCCAGGTGCTGCTTCATGTTTGCATCAAGCACCGGTATCAACACTTTTTGAAGGGGCTGACGTACTTTTATATTTACTTTCTTTCTCAATGAAAGTACCAGCGAAGAAACATCCTGGGCCAGTTTCATTCTTTCCTCCAGCGAAGCATCAATAGCCCCCCGGCCCCCCAAAGGGGGATTCTCAGTTGCATCAAGTTCAGGATAACTTACATGATGCGCCGACTCAGCATTAAATCTTTTTGTTACAGCATTCAGGTTTTGGAAAATATAATCGCTGAAGAACGGTGAAATCGGCGCAATTAACCGCGTGATGGTTTCAAGACATTCATAAAGGGTTTGATAAGCACAGATCTTGTCCTGTTCATACTCCCCCTTCCAGAACCGGCGACGGCAAAGCCTGACATACCAGTTGCTCAACTGATCGTCAACAAAATCTTCGATCAGGCGACCGGCCTGGGTAGGCTCATAGTCGTCCATGTGTTCATTCACCTTTTTCACCAGCGTACTCAGACTCGAAAGGATCCAGCGATCGATCTCCGGTCGCTCTGCAACAGGGATATATTTTTCTTTAAAGGAGAATCCGTCCACATTGGCATAAAGCGCGAAGAACTGGTAGGTATTATATAAGGTGCCAAAGAATTTGCGTTGCACTTCGCGAATACCTTCAATATCAAACTTGAGATTATCCCAGGGCGATGCATTGGTTATCAGGTACCAGCGGGTAGCATCGGCACCATATGTTTCGATCGTTGAGAACGGATCCACCACATTGCCGAGGCGCTTGCTCATTTTATTGCCATTCTTGTCGAGCACCAATCCATTGCTTACTACGTTTTGGAAAGCTACAGAATCGAAGAGCAGGGAAGCGATGGCATGGAGCGTGTAGAACCAGCCGCGGGTTTGGTCAACACCCTCGCAGATGAAACTGGCGGGGAAGGGGGCCTCTCCCAAACTTCCTCCCTGGAAGGATTTATTCAGCGCGTGATATTTGAAGAAATTTTCCGGGCTTAATGGTCCGAACTCATTTGAGCTGGTATCAGGCAGCCCCCATTGTGCATAAGGCATGGCACCGCTATCAAACCATACATCGATCAGGTCGGGAACACGCTTCATCGGTCTGCCAGACGGACTCACCAGGATAATATCGTCGACATAAGGTTTATGCAGGTCGAGTATGCCTTCGTGGAGATAATTTTTGTTGACATCGCCACCAAGTACTTCATTGGCTTTGCGAATACCTGTATTCAACTCTTCGATTGATCCAATACAGACCTCTTCTTCACCATCTTCTGTTTTCCAGATCGGCAGCGGCGTACCCCAAAACCGGGAGCGGCTCAGGTTCCAGTCAACCATATTCTCCAGCCAGTTGCCAAAGCGTCCGTCGCCGGTAGACTTTGGCTTCCAGTTGATGGTCTTGTTCAATTCCACCATCCTGTCGCGCAGGGCCGTGGTTTTGATAAACCAGGCATCCAGCGGATAATATAAAACGGGTTTATCTGTTCTCCAGCAATGCGGGTAATTGTGTTCGTATTTCTCTACCTTAAAAGCGCGGTTCTCTTTTTTTAGTTTAACGGCGATGTCAACATTCACGTCGACATAATTGGGCTCGTCTTTATAGTCTTTTACATAGCGATGGCTGAATTCACCCAGGCCATCGATAAACTTACCCTGCCGGTCAACCATGGTAAGGATGCCAATATTATATTTCTTGCCCACTTTAAAGTCGTCGGCGCCAAATGCCGGAGCGGTATGAACGATACCGGTACCATCTTCAGTGGTCACAAAATCACCAAGCAACACACGGAATGGTTCAGCACCTGGTGTGATCTCCCGGATCACCTCCAATGAATTGGCCGGGTAAGGAAGCAGTTGTTCGTATTCGCAACCCTCGATATCCTTTCCTTTGAAAGTGGTGAGTATGGTATAAGGAATATTCTTGCCGTCATTTTTGTATGCGGCAAAATCGGCGTTCTCGTTTTCGGCTTTGAAATATTTACCCAGCAGGGCTTTGGCCAGTATCAAATGAACCGTGATATGCGTATAAGGATTGATTGTTTTTACCAATACATAATCGATATCCGCCCCAACAGTCAAACCCAGGTTGGAAGGCAGGGTCCATGGTGTGGTCGTCCATGCCAGGAAGAAGACGGCACCCTCCAAACCTCCCCCCAGGGGGGAGTCTTTAGAAATCTCTGCGAATAGAAAATCGCTTTTCTCATTGCGAATGGCTTTAAACATCGCGACGGCGCTGGTGTCTTTGACATCTTTATAAGTTCCGGGTTGATTTAATTCGTGAGAACTAAGACCAGTACCCGCAGCGGGTGAGTATGGCTGGATGCTTACACTTTCATACAACAAACCTTTTTTATAAAGTTCGCTTAGCAACCACCAGAGGGTTTCGATGTATTCATTTTTGAAAGTGATATAAGGATCGTCGAGGTCAACCCAATAGCCCATCTTGCGGGTGATATCATCCCACTTGTCTTTATAGCGCAGAACTGCTTCGCGGCATTTTTGGTTGTATTCTTCAACGGAGATCTTTTTACCGATATCTTCTTTGGTAATGCCCAGTTCCTTCTCAACACCAAGTTCGATCGGCAGGCCATGGGTATCCCAGCCGCCTTTGCGTTTTACCTGGAAACCCTTCATGGTTTTGTAGCGGCATACAAGGTCTTTCAGGGTGCTGGAGATCACGTGGTGGATACCAGGCATTCCGTTGGCGCTGGGAGGACCTTCATAAAAAACGAAGGTCTTTGCACCTTCGCGAAGCGACACACTCTTTTCAAAAGCCTGGTTTTCAGTCCAACTAGCCAGCATATCCCGCTCGAAAGCAGGCAAATTCAACCCCGAAAATTCTTTGTACTTAGTGCTCATAGCCGATTTAAAAGGCTGCGAAGTTACGGAAATAAGAGCTTAGAGCTTGTGGGTGGAAGCTTGTAAAATCAGCCGAATGATCGGCTGTATTCACTTCTCCTGGCGCTCGACGATCCATCGCTCTATTCGTGGAAATGCCAGACGAAACCAGGCCGTATAAATTTGAGGTTCGGTCTGCAGCGATCTCATGATCTCATCCGTTGAACGGTAGCAGTAATTCATCACTTCCGCCGGGTTATAATTTACCTCACCATCATATTCGCCAGTAAATACATGATCAAATTCATGTTCGATAAGTCCATTGTCAAAGCGTGCGCGGTAGGTGAAATCAAAAACTTTGGTAAGCGGTGTGGTGAAACCCATTTCTTCAGCTAGTCTTTTTTGCGCGGACTCGACAATATCTGCCCCGGGTTGAGGGTGACTGCAACAGGTATTGGTCCACAAGCCGGGACTGTGATATTTTTCCAGCGCTCTTTGCTGGAGCAACATTTCGCCTTTGCTATTAAAAATAAAAACGCTGAATGCCCGGTGCAGCAAACCTTTTTGGTGTGCTTCCATTTTTTCCATCGTACCAATGGCTTCGTCCTGATCATTTACCAGAATTACCTGTTGTTTCATATTTCAAATGATTTTTTTGCCACGGATTGCACGGATCACACTGATTTGATT
>JAEYOL010000050.1 GCA_023411775.1 Bacteroidota bacterium
ATTACACACGGCTCTTACGCGCCTTCAACCCGGTTGATTTTGATGCGGCGCAATGGGTGGCAACGGCAAAGAACGCCGGTATGAAATATATTGTATTTATCACACGTCACCACGATGGGTTTTCAAACTGGGATACCAAACACTCTGATTGGAAGATCACCAACACGCCTTATGGAAAAGATGTATTGAAAATGTTGTCGGACGAATGTAAAAAGCAGGGTATAAAACTTGGCCTCTATTATTCAACCCTGGACTGGTACCGCGATGACTACCCGCATGAAACCGGTCGCACCGGACAGGGAACCGGCCGAACCGGCAAAGGAAACTATGCTTCCTACCTGCAATTCATGAAAAACCAGCTCACTGAACTGCTTACCAACTATGGTGAGATCATGTCGATCTGGTTTGATGGACATTGGGACCAGACAAACCGCGAGGGGCATCATGATCGCAGCTCGCGCATCGACTGGAAATACGATGAGATCTATGATCTGATCCATCGTCTGCAACCCCAGTGTATGATCGGCAACAACCACCATTTAACACCTTTTCCCGGCGAAGATTTCCAGATGTTTGAGCGCGACCTTCCGGGAGAAAACAAATCGGGACTTAGTTACCAGAAAGCATCAGATGAACTGCCACTTGAAACCTGCGAGACCATCAACGGCTCCTGGGGTTATAATATTACAGACAGGAATTACAAAACAGTGAAACAGGTGCTGGAGTTGTTGGCCGGCGCGGCCGGACGTAATGCAAATCTGCTGCTCAATATTGGTCCTATGCCAAATGGCGCTATACAACCTGAATTCGTAGATACCCTGGCCGCTGCAGGAAAGTGGCTGGCGCAATATGGCGAAAGTATTTATGGAACAAGGGGTGGCCCATTCGCACCACAACACTGGGGCGTAAGCACGCAAAAGAATAAAATGATCTACCTGCACCTGTTTCGTGCGCCAGATGCAAATACCATTATGCTACCACCTTTGAATGATAAAATTAAACAGGTCAAACTTCTCAGTACGGGACAGGCATTACCCTTTAAGCAACAAAAAGAAGGTACCAGCATACCCGTTGCCGGTATCGCTATTGATGGACCAGTTGCCGTGATCTCAATTGAACTGAAGTAGAACGAATTTTAGAGAATTGCCGCGAAGGCTTGAGGTGGAGTATTCTCCCCGTCTACCCGCCTTCCCGGCAATCTTCCGTAATTTGAACACCGGATATTTAGCAAACGACAAAAACATAATAAAAATGGTTGCTTCGAAGAGTTAATAAGAATATTCTTCCCGTCTCCCCGCCTTCCCGGCAACTTCCCGGCAATCTTCCGTAATTTGAACACCGGATATTAGCAAACGCCAAAACATAATAACAATGATGATAACCAGAAATCGTTTTATTTTTTCGCTTCTCTTTTTATTAATTTTTTCATCGCTTTATAGCCAGGAATGGAAGATCGCCGGAAACAGGATCAGCACCAGCTGGGCGGCTTCAGTAGATCCAAAATCTCCTTTACCTGAATATCCCAGGCCACAGATGCAAAGGGACAATTGGACCAGCCTCAACGGCCTTTGGGATTATGCCATCTCTCCGGTGTCAGCCGGAAAGCCAGCCGTTTACCAGGGAAAAATCCTGGTTCCATTTGCCGTAGAGTCGGCGCTGTCGGGTGTAGGAAAAGAAGTGGGCGGCGATAACCTTCTTTGGTACAGGACAAAATTCCCGGCACCAAAAAATTTAAAGGATAAAAGAGTTCTTCTTCATTTTGGCGCAGTTGACTGGGATTGCGAAGTGTATTTGAATGGACAGAAAGCCGGTGCACACAAGGGTGGCTACGATCCATTTTATTTCGATATAACCGACCTGTTAAAAAAAGGACAGCAGGAACTGGTGGTGCGTGTATGGGATCCATCCGATGATGGCCCGCAACCTCGTGGTAAACAGGTAAAAAATCCCAATGGCATCTGGTACACACCAGTCACTGGCATCTGGCAAACCGTATGGCTGGAAACAGTGGGTCGCACGCATATACAATCGGTGTATCCTGTGCCCGACATTGACAAGAATACCATCGAAGTTGCAACAGCAGTATACAATGCTCAGCCGGATGATGAGATCAAAATTACTATCACAGAAAATGGAAATGCTGTTACGGAACATACAGTCAAAGCCGGAGCGATTGCGGCCATTCCCCTGCAAAATCCCAAACGCTGGTCACCCGACGCGCCCTTCCTGTATGACATGAAGATTCAGTTGTTGCGTGCGGGGAAACTGCAGGACGAAGTGAAAAGTTATTTTGCCATGCGTAAAATATCCATGGCACCGGATAAAAATGGTGTGCAGCGAATGATGCTTAACAATGTGCCGCTATTTCAGTTTGGCATGCTCGACCAGGGCGGTGGCCCGACGGTCTTTATACCGCGGCCAGTGATGAAGCGCTGGTATATGATATTGTAAAAGCAAAGGAAATGGGCTTCAATATGCTACGCAAACATGTGAAAGTAGAGCCTGCACGCTGGTATTATCATTGTGATAAACTGGGAATGCTGGTATGGCAGGATATGCCCAGTGGCGATATGGCAAAAGGAGACAAATGGATCACAAATGTTGCTTATGAGCCTGTTGATAAAATACGTAGCGCCGAATCCGAACATATATTCAAAACGGAGTTGAAAGCCATCATGGATGCCACGAAGTTTTTTCCGAGCATTGTGGCCTGGGTGCCCTTCAACGAAGCCTGGGGTCAGTTTAAGACTGTGGAGATCACCGACTGGGTCATGAATTATGACAAGAGCAGGCTGGTCAATAGTGCGAGTGGCGGCAATTTTCATTTTGCAGGACATATCCACGATTATCATCATTACCC
>JAEYOL010000071.1 GCA_023411775.1 Bacteroidota bacterium
AGGTAATGAGGGCCGTCCTTTCCGGTGCATCAACCGGTGTCGTGAATGGTACAGGCATCGATCTGTCGATTGATATTTCCGGCGCTTCAAAACTTACCGCCAACGGTACCACCGAAAACCTGTATGGGAATATTAGTGGCGCCTCAAAACTGGAAGCATTTGGTGTAACAGCCACAGAGGTAGATATCGCCGCTTCAGGTAATTCAATCGCAAGGGTAACGGCGGTTGACAAGATCTTCGCGGATGCCAGTGGGGCTAGTACGATATATTATAAAGGCAATCCTGCAGTCAAAAGCCTGGTGACCAGTGGAGCGGGGAGGATTGTGAAGGAGTAGCTTCTGGATACTGGGATGCATTTTCAAATTTTCAAATTCACAAATTTTCAAATTAATTAGTCTGGAAATTGTGAACCATCGATGCCGGGTATGATGCGGATGGCGTTCTTATAATATATTTTCTTTAAAATATCATCTGGCAAACCCATTCCATACATGGCCCAGAACGCGTGGTATTTTTTGTGGTATGGAAAATATTCATCCTCGGTTTCCAGGACCCGGAAATAAGTTGCGTATTCTTCCGGTACCCAACTGTCTTTTCCAAACAGTATCCTGTCCTGGTACTTTGTAAAAAACTGTTTTGCCATGCGTGGCTGGCGTCCAAGTTCAGCGATGATCGCGCCAAACTCTACTACTACATTGGGCATTTCGTCGAGTAGCTTGCCCAGCTTAGCGAGATCGTTGGGATACCACCCAAAATGTGCGGCAATAAACGTTGTTCCGGGATGCTTTTTAAAAAGACGGTGTTGCTCTTCTATTAATGTCTCCCACGGTGCGGGGTTTGAATCCTCTTTTTTCCGGTTGGGATGAGTGGCCAATTCCAGCCAGCGTTCGTTGTTTTCGTCCATCGGTTCCCAGAACGCTTTCGGATCGGCTGTATGGATCAATACAGGGATTTTCAGTTCCCCTGCTTTTTTCCAGACAGGATCCAGCCTTGCATCATCTACTGTAACCCGTTTGCCTTGTATATCGGTTACGGAAAAGCCAAGACTTTTATAGATCTTCAAACCCTTTGCCCCATTCTTTACATCCTCCTCCAGTTGCTTAGCCGCGGTTTCAGCCCAGCCATCACTTCCAACACCTTTGAAATCCACGTTTGCAAAAACAATGAACCGTTTTGGAAAATGTTCTTTGACATTGGTCACTGAACTCTTCAGGCGATCGCCACTTTGCCCGCTGAGATTCACCATTACTTTCATATTCAGCTGATCCATGGCCTTGATCAAAGTACCCAGGTCCATATCAGGCATACGAAACTGGTGGTTATGTACATCGATAAATGGAAACTTTGCACGGGTTAGCTTATGTTCAGGAACTACCAGGGTGGATGGAGGGTTATATTTTTCAAAATCCATTCTCTGTTGCGATCCGTTCGTTTGTGCGCCAGCGTAAAAGAAGGTAAACAACAAAATGATGATGATGCATTTTTTCATCCTGTAAATTTATTTAGCTTACAAGATAATAGAAATGTGAAAAAACGGGGAATGATAGCATGGATTTGTTACTAAATAGCTTTAGATAGTAAGCGCTGGGTATTGCCGGCGGTGAGACTTTAACATATAAGTAACCTTACAGCCAGTACAACTTTAAACCCAGGTTTTTTGCACCTTTGCCGCTTTAAAACAACATAATTAATGAAAACGGTCATTCAACTGGAAGAAATTGCGCAGATGGCCCTGGGAATAGCAGGCCTTTATTTTTTACCATTCGGATTTAGCTGGTGGATCTGGATACTTCTTTTCCTGGCGCCTGATATATCTATCGCAGCCTATATGTTTGGCCCCAAAACAGGCGCTTTTGTGTATAATATTTTTCATCATCGCGGGATCGCAATTGCCATCGCAGCCGCAGGCTTTTTCACGCAACAGGATATATTGACCCTGGCAGGAACGCTTTTATATGCACATTCATCTTTCGACAGGATGCTTGGTTACGGGCTAAAACATACCGACAATTTCAAACATACTCACCTGGGTTGGATGAAATAAAGAATGATTTTTTTCCGGACGAAAAACTTTCGGAACTTTAGTCATACAGATCTTTATTACCATAAAACCAAAAACCATGCTTTTGCAAAAACTGTTTCACGGGGGTTTGTGTATTGCAGCCGCCTGTCTCATCTCCTGCAATAATCCCGATGATGAAAAAGACGCCGACGCTGATACAACTACAACACCCCAGTTAAAAGAAGAGAACATAAGTTACACGGGTGACAACACCACGATGAACGGATTCCTTGTTTATGATGAAAACAAACAGGGCACCCGGCCTGCCGTGCTGGTGGTTCATGAATGGTGGGGCCTGAACGATTATACCAAAACCAGGGCCAGGCAACTCGCCGAACTCGGGTATATCGCACTGGCCGTAGATATGTACGGCAATGGTAAGACAGCTGATAATCCCACAGATGCAGGAAACCTGGCGACGCCATTTTATGAGAACCCACAAATGGCAAAAGCAAGATTCGATGCAGCGCTGGAAAAAATAAAAACCTATCCACAAACCGACACCAGCAAAATTGCAGCTATCGGTTATTGCTTTGGTGGCGCGCAGGTGATCAATATGGCTAAACTGGGCGACAACCTGAAGGGTGTCGTTAGTTTTCATGGCAACCTTGCCGTATTGCCGGCGAATAAAGATTTGCTGAAAGCAGATATCCTGGTTTGTCATGCAGCAGATGATCCATTTGTGCCACAGGCAGAGGTAGATATTTTCAAAAAGCAAATGGACTCGATCGGCGCCAGTTATACCTTCAAAGCGTATGAAGGAACCACGCATGCATTTACCAATCCACAGGCGACGGCCTACGGGGAAAAATTTAACCTGCCGCTTCGATACAATGCTGCCGCAGATTCAGCGTCGTGGAATGATATGAAGGCGTTTTTTGAAAAAATATTCTGATTAGAACGCAGGCTAAAACAGGCTCTCTCAAATGAATATTTAATTATAGCCACAGGTTGAACATTTACCTGCTTCACCCGGCTGTAAAAAATAGTTTTGAGACAGCCTGTTTTTATTTAATTTCAGATTCACTAAAATCACCGTTCATGGCCGTTATTATACTAATTGCTGTAATTGTCTTGTTCGCTGTATGGGCGATTGGTCTTTACAACAACCTGGTAAAACTTCGCAACCGAAGACAAAACGCTTTTGCTGATATCGATGTTCAACTGCGTCAGCGCCACGACCTGGTGCCACAACTCGTGGAAACGGTAAAAGGCTATGCCAGCCATGAAAAGGAATTATTGCTTAGGGTTACCGAGGCTCGCACCGCGGCCATGGCTGCGGGATCCATCGATGATAAGATCAAAGCGGAACAACAGCTTTCTGCTGCCCTGCAGGGACTGAAGGTGCAGGTAGAAGCTTATCCCGATCTAAAAGCTAACCAGAATTTCCTCCAACTCCAGGAAGAGCTTAGCGACATAGAAAATAAACTCGCTGCCGCCCGCCGCTTCTTCAATGGCGCTACAACCGAGTACAACAACGCGGTTGAATCTTTCCCCAGCAATCTAATTGCCCGGAACTTCGGTTTCCAGCGCGAACTATTTTTCGACCTGGGAACGGAAAGTCGTAAACAAATGGAAGAGCCTCCAAAGATCCAATTTTAACCCCTGCCATTAAACAGGGAAAAAATGCAATACGTCGGTTTAGTCAGCCAGATCAGGCGAAACAATAGAAACTCCGTTTTACTTCTCATCGCATTCCCGGTATTACTCCTGGCAATGTGTTATGCCATCCTGTTTTTTACTACTGAGCAGAATATCGATATCGCCAACCAGTATTTTGTCCGGGTAACTCCTTTTGTACTGGCAGGTGTGGGCATCTGGTTTTTGATTGCCTGGGCTGGTCATAATGCCATCATCAGGTTGTCGACCGGCGCCAAACCACTGGAAAGAAAAGAAAACAAGCGCGTCTATAACCTGCTTGAAAATATCTGCATTTCGCAGGGAATGGCGATGCCCAAATTAAATATCATCCGGGATGATTCACTGAATGCCTATGCCAGCGGACTTCATGAAAAAAATTATACCATTACATTATCAACCGGCATCATTGACAAACTAAACGATGAAGAACTCGAAGGTGTGCTGGCACATGAGCTCACCCATATTCGCAACCGTGATGTGCGGCTGCTGATCATTTCGATCATATTCGTAGGCATATTTTCCTTTATCGCTGAAATGGCCTTTCGCGGGTTGCGTTTTTCGGGAAGGAAAAATGACCGGGACAGCAAGGGTGGTGCTGCTATTGTTCTTATCATTATTGCTATAACAGCGGTGGCTTACCTGATCTCTGTGCTTTTAAGATTTGGTATCAGCCGGAAAAGGGAATACCTGGCTGATGCAGGTGCGGCTGAAATTACCAGGAAGCCATATGCGCTCGCTTCAGCCCTGCGAAAAATATCGGGCGACCCGTTGATCGAGGCCATAGAAAGCCGGGATGTGGCGCAACTCTTTATCGACAACCCCAAACCTTCCATACACAAATCTGCGTCCTGGGATAATTTATTTGCGACACACCCGCCCATAGAAAAACGAATTGCCCTGCTTGAACAATTTGTTTAAACCCGCTCGATCCGGGATAAATTACATCTTTACAAATTTGTGTTTGATGATCTCGCCATCTTTCCGGCTCGCTACCAGGAAATAAAGACCCGGCTGGAATCTTTCAATATCCAGGCGAACAATTGTTGAATTGACCATATACTGACCTATGAACTGCCCCTTAGCATTTGTAATAGCCACTGACGCGCCGACCCAGCGAATATCGTATGACAAATCTATCACTAACTCATGGGTAGCGGGGTTGGGATAAATTTTCGCCTGCAGCCATTTTGGCGGCTCTTCCTCAATAGGTATTTCGCTGATTAATGGTGGTAGTAACGCATAGGAGGATAAAATGCGATGACGCGGCCCACCTGTTTTAAAATAACCACGCATCCGCTCTTTCTGACCCTCGGTGAAAAGATTAGTACACGCGTCGGCGGTTATATCCATATAGTTCATGTACATGTCACCGTTGGGTCCGCTATTGCAGGAAAGCCTGATTCCAGTGGGACAGCCAGTGGTGAAATTGGCCTGCTGCGGTGTATCGTCTACCCAATCGTCGCCGCAATAAGCATCACCCCAGATATGACGCAAGCCCATCCAGTGTCCCGCTTCGTGCACGGCTGTCTTACCCATTTCAAAACCGCCTTTGTTGTTTTTGCCAAAAACTCCATAGTGTATTACGATCCCGTCTTTTTCTGCGGGACCTCCCGGAAAACTGGAATAACCAACTACACGACCCAGGTTACAGACCCAAATATTCAGGTAGTTTTCAGGATCCCAAACATCGGCACCGGCTTCAGCGGCAAACTTCATTCGGTCGTCGGCCGTCCATTGTTTAACCGGTGTATATTTTCGAACAATTCCGCTTGTTGCTCTTCTCTGCGGATCTGAAATCGCCAGTTTAAACTCTATGCCGCAGTCGGCTGCAATATCCCGGAATGCTGCCGGTGTTTTCGCCGTATCGGCATTCAGACGGCGGAAAGCCTCATTCAATACCGCGATCTGGCTGAATACACGCTCATCGCTGATATTCTCTTCAGGTTTATTATAAAGTATATGTACCACGACCGGTACTGTGAAAACCGGCCCGATATGCATCCGGCCTGCCGTACGTTCAGTATATAATTTTCGCTGTATGAAGTCTTCAATATCGCTAAGCGTATTTTTCAGCGAAGGTTCGCGGCTGAGTATCTGTTGCTGGTATTCTGCCGTATGGCATTCCTTTTGGGCCTGGCCCTGCCAGGCGAACAGTAAAAATGCAAACGTGAAAATGTAAAACCGCATAGCTCAGTGGATCAAATGTTCGATTATCCATGGCAATAGACACTTGCCACGAGCTATTCAAGGGATTGGGATGTTAGTAAAGGAAATCGGGAAATGCGGTGTTCGCGGGATTTGAATTCAAGGGACGGATACCGGAGATTAAACTGAATTTGGGTTGGAGATTCAAATATAGTGTCTTTTTAATTAAATAGCAATCACAATTTTATATCGTATTTTCCCTATTATTGAATTCTCTCATATGAGCTTTTTAACAGCACAAAATAAAGCCAAACCTTATTTTTGTAAGCCTGGTTATCACAACAATCCATCTACATGAAAAGAACATTAACAACCACCTTATTTATCGTCCTGATCACAGCCTGCAATAATGATGACAGCCCCGGTTCAACCGGCAATCCCGATCCCAACGCGCCAAAGTCCGTGGGATACTCAATCGCGAGAACATACCCTCATGATACTTCCTCTTTTACACAGGGTTTGATCCTGTATAACGGCAATCTTTATGAAGGCACCGGCGAGTATGGTCGTTCCCATTTGCTAAAAGTGAACCTGGACAACGGGCAGATCGAAAAAAAGGTAAAACTTGAAGACAGGTTTTTTGGAGAAGGTATCACTATCCTCAACGATACGATCTACCAATTGACCTGGAAAGAAAACACGGTATTTGCATATACGCTTAACGACTTTAAGAAAGTAAAAGAATTCAGGATCGATACCGAAGGTTGGGGAATTACACACAATGGCCAGGAACTGATCGTAAGTGACGGTAGTAGCAACCTGTATTACTACAACCCCTCCAATTTTCAATTACTGCGCACCCAGTCCATCACCGAAGGCGGAAACCTTTCCTATAATCTGAACGAGCTCGAATATATCAACGGTTACATATATGCCAACCAGTGGCAGGCACCGTATATTTTTAAGATTGATCCGGGCAGTGGTTCTATTGTTGGCAAAGTTGATCTCACTGATGTTTGGAACCGGGTGAAGGCGAAAGAACCCCTGGCTGATGTACCCAATGGTATTGCCTATGATTCGGCTAGCAACAAAATGTATATTACCGGTAAACGCTGGCCCGAACTTTACGAAATCGAGTTAAGCAGATAAGCCCCAATTCAGTCAACAGATATTAAAAACTATTCCTCATTTAAATTTCCGACATGCGCAATCTGATCGTAGCACTTCTTTTAATCCCGGTTTTTACCATCGCCCAGAAAAAACAGGTCACCCTTGAAGACATCTATAAAAAGGGCACTTTCCGCAGCGAATATGTAGCAGCTGATTTTGGGAAGGTTTCTAACCGTGCCGAAATACCGGAAACCTTAAGAGATGAAAAGGGCCGGTTGCTTGCAAAAGCCGATGACGTGATTTATAGTTCTGCCCATCCCCGTATTGTTTTGATCCGGACGAATGTAGAGGGTATCTATCGCAGATCTACGAAGGCCAATGTGTACGTCTATGATACACTCACAAAAAAAGCTGTGGCCATTGATGAAAACAAGGTTTTACACCCTACCCTCTCACCCGATGGCAGCAAACTGGCATTTGTTAAAGACAACAATCTTTATATAAAAGACCTTGCCTCCAACGAAGTAAAAGCGGTAACAACCGATGGGAAATGGAATTATATCATCAACGGAAATTGTGACTGGGTTTACGAGGAAGAATTTGAATTTTCCAGGGCATACCAGTGGAGTCCGAAGGGTAACTTCATCGCGTACTACCGGTTTGACGAGACCGACGTAAAGGAATACAATATGACCCTTTACGATAATACTTATAATAAGGAGTATCGTTATAAATATCCCAAGGCCGGCGAAGCAAATTCAAAAGTGGAGATCCATATTTATGAGCTGGCTACTGGCAAAGATGTGAAAGCACAATATGAACAGGGCGATATTTACATACCCCGCATCAAATGGACAAGAGATGATAATAAGCTGATTGTTTTTTGGATGAACCGCCACCAGGATCATCTGAAACTGCTTGCTACTGACGCAAGTACCGGTCATGCCGAAACGATATACGAGGAAAAGAATAAATACTTTGTCGAGATCAACGACGACTGGTGGTTCCTGAAGGATGGGAAAAACCTGCTTTTTACAAGTGAGATGGATGGCTTCCGCCATTTATATATGCAAAGCCTTGATGGCAAAAAAATGGTGCAGGTCACAAAAGGAAATCATGAGATCACGGAAGTAAACGGCGTAGATGAGGTCAATAAACGAATCTATTATACCATGGCCTACCCCCGACCCATGGACAGGAACCTGTTTGTGACTGACTTCACAGGAAAAAATACCCGGCAACTTACCGAAGGCGAGGGATGGCATCGCACAGTGATGAACGATGACTTTACACAATACTATGTGTACCGCACAGATATCAACACACCGCAGGTGGTAACGCTTCACCAACTAAAATCCACCAGGAAAGGGATAACAACCCAGCTGGTAAAAACCGTAAATGAAAGCCAGAAACTGAGGAATACACTCTCCCAGTTTGATCTTGGCAAAGCTGAGTTCATCAGGATACCCAATAGCAAAGGTGATACGTTGAACGGCTGGATGCTTAAACCTGCAGACTTCGATGCATCAAAAAAATATCCCGTACTGTTTTGTAACTATGGCGGACCTGGCTCACAGCAGGTAGCCAATCGCTTTGGCGCCGTGAATTTCTGGCACCAATTGCTGGCACAACGAGGATTTATTGTAGTGAGTGTTGATAATACCGGTACGGGTTATCGCGGAGAAGAATTTAAAAAGAAGACTTACCTGCAATTGGGAAAATTTGAGATCGAAGATCAAATCGATGCCGCAAAATATATTGGCAGGATGCCCTTTGTTGACAAAAACAATATTGGTCACTGGGGCTGGAGCTACGGAGGCTTTATGAGTTCGCTGGCGATCACAAAAGGCGCTGACGTATTTTCCGCCGCTGTAGCCGTAGCACCTGTTACGAACTGGAGATTCTATGATAATATCTATACCGAAAGATATATGCGCACGCCACAGGAAAATCCAAAAGGTTACGATGATAATTCACCCATCAACCATACTGATAAGATAAAAGGAAAGTACCTGATCATTCATGGCACGGCTGATGATAATGTCCATTTCCAAAATGCCACACAAATGATCACAGCGCTGGTGAAAAGCAATATAGATTTTGAGAGCGCTTATTATCCCAACAAAAACCATGGTATCTCCGGCGGTATTGACAACACAAGTTTTCACCTGTGGAGCAAAATGACAAAATGGATCATGGAAAATCTGGGTAACGAGAATACTTCCAAACCAAAAGCGGAGCAACAAAAACAAAGGGCATTTTAATACCTGTTAATGGGCAACCTTTCATCGTTGCAGGCATGTATAAAAAAAGAACCCCGACTTTTAGTCGGGGGCCCTAATCAAAAACCATTAACCATTAAACCTTATCCTATGAAAATTCATTAGCAATATCGTTAATAAAGATTTAATTCAGAAACTTTTTTCTTGCTTTTTTTCGCTTTTAAGTGTTTTCCATACACTTTCTTGATTTCTCTCAATGTCGAAACGTCGATTTTTTAGCTAAATCGATTCTACAGGCAAACTCAAACGTTTGCGTAATTAATTTTTCAATTCCTTATCATTTGCAGATTTTTGCCAGAATAATATCCCCCAATGAGAAAAATTGTTGTCGCAATCACGGGTGCCAGTGGTTCAATTTACGCAAGGAGCCTGCTGCAAAAGCTTGCCTCTATCAACTCACAATGGTCAGAGCTGGGTGTGATCATGAGCAATAACGCACGCGAGGTCTGGCAGACAGAACTTGATGACAACAGTTATGATAAACTACCGGGTAAGCTTTACACCACGCAGGATTTCAGTGCACCATTTGCATCAGGTTCGGGGCAATTTGATACCATGATCATCATTCCCTGTTCGATGGGTACACTTGGCCGGATCGCTTCAGGTATTTCAAGCGACCTGGTGGGCAGAGCAGCAGATGTTATACTTAAAGAAAGGAGAAAACTAATCTGCGTAGTTCGTGAAACGCCTTACAACCTGGTACATATCCGCAACATGGAGACCGTCACACTTGCTGGTGGTATCATTTGTCCGGCAACACCTTCCTATTATAGCAAACCAAAAACGGTGGACGACGTAGCCGCCACTGTAGTTGACCGGGTACTGGATCTTGCAGGTTTTGATGTGAAAACATTTAGATGGGGACACTGATAACTGCGTATCGGCATACCTGCTAATTAGAGAGTTCAAGAGACAGCTTTTATTTACCCAGGTTATACTTCCTGATAAGCGCTCTTGTTTTGATACCTGATTCTTTTAAGTCTTTCTCATTCCAGCCACCATCATCTGCCGCTGAGGGCAACAATAATGAGCAGGTTTCATTTTTATCTGACACAGACCAGGTGATCCAGCTCATTTTGTTTTGTTCAGCCCATTCAATCCACTTCCCCCACTCCTCTTCATTCAAAGGACCATTGCCGGTTGCTTCCATGCCAGCCGATTCTGAGATGAATAAAGGAAGACCCTTACTCAATGCATAATCACCGCGGTCGCGTAATGGCTGTTTATGTGTAGCTGCATAATAATGCAGGCTGTACATCAGGTTGGTCTGTCCGGTGATGGGATCATCAGCTACCAGGTGGACATCCTGGTCCCAATGAGGTGATCCTACGAGAATGATATTGTCAGGATCAATCGTCCTGATGGCGTTTATAACATCGATGGAATAGCTTTTTACATCGACCCATGATTGCCGCTCGGGTTCGTTGAATATCTCATAGATCACATTTGGATACTTGCCGTATGTGTTGGCCATCTCTATAAAAAACTCCTTTGCTTCCGGTAGGCGGATATTGTGACTGTGCCAGTCAATGATGACATAGAGTCCTTCTTTAATGGCGGCATCCACTACAGCTTTTATCTTTTCTTTTGACCAGCCGGGCCGGCTCAGGTAAGCGCCGTTAGGCTCTACACCCATGGCAGCTCTTACAACATTGCATCCCCAGTCATCTTTCAACCATTTTACTGTGCCTGCATTATAAAATCGCGGCCACCAGTTGTGCCAGCCAAAACTCACACCCCGCAGCACTAAATCTTGTCCATGCTCATCCACAAGCTGAGTACCCCTGACATTTAGTTTTCCGTGCTTTGCAACCGGCTGCGACAAAGCGACCAGGCCGGCTATAATGGCCAGGCCCAGGAGAAAAATCCTTCTCATAATCTATTTTGTTTATTGAACTATCTATTTAAGCCAGTAATCATAGGCATGTAAAAAACCGACAACCGATCAATGTTGGATATGCTTAAACTCCGCGGGGTCATGTTTGTGTCGGAATAGAATTAAAAACAAGATCGCCACCACCAGGGCATAAGCCGCGAAACTGAGCCAGATACCTGTCCATTCTCTTCCGCCATCGGGAAGTATAAAGTATTTGTCGATCACATAGCCACTGATCATGCTTCCCAGGTAAGCCCCCACGCCATTTGTCATCATCATAAACAAGCCCTGAGCACTCGCACGGATCCGGTGATCGGTGGTGGTTTCAACAAAAAGCGAACCTGAAATATTGAAGAAATCGAAGGCCATTCCATACAC